>NZ_JARVRT010000003.1:0-335351 GCF_030209605.1 Luteibacter sp. ME-Dv--P-043b | reverse complement strand
AGCGGGTCGCCGCAGGCGTGGCACCGAGGGGGCTACCCGCCGGCTCTTGCTCCAAGCCCCATGGCTCTTGCTGCGCCGCAAGACCCCGGAACGAAGCCGCCAATTCCCACGACCCCCACCGCAACATCCAAATCCATGAATCCAAAAGCGAAATGACCACCCAATGAACGATTCATTAGATATTCGTGCAATAAATTACGCCAATATTTAACAAAAACATAATGCTGTCACGCAGCACACCGCCGATAAATCGACGGTTCCTTGACGCATGTCGCAAAACCGACTTCGCTCGCTTTGAGTGCCCTCCCCGCGCGACTAAGCTCAAAGCTCATCGACGCCGATCACACACGTGACTCGCCCTGACGCGACCAAGCACATGCCATCGACGCACGCCGTCGAAACGGCTTACCGGGTGTGCAACGCAGACGCCCAGGCGTCCCCTTCATGACCCAGGAAACCACGCCGCCGCATGACGACGAAGATTGAGCAGGCACACGACGACGACACCATCGACCTCAACGCGCTGTTCGGCACGTTGCTGGATCACAAGTGGATGATCGTGGCGATCACCGGCTGCTTCTTCGTGGCCGGGGTGCTGTATACGGTGCTCGCCACGCCTATCTACCAGGCGACCGCGGTGGTGCAGGTCGAACAGAAAACGCCCAGCCTGCCGGGCCTGAGCGACCTGTCGCAGTCACTGGGAACCAGTGCGTCGCAGGCGGTGACCGAGATAGCTCTGATCACCTCGCGACTGGTGGTGGGACAGACCGTGGACGACATGCGCCTGAACGTCCAGGTGCAACCGAGGCGCATGCCGCTGATCGGCAACTATCTGTCTCGCGGACACAAGCCCGGCCAGCCCGGCAAGCCGCGCTTCGGTCTCAGCCGCTACGGCTGGGGCGGTGAACTGGTGGATATCTTCCGCCTGACCTTGCCCGATCCGGGCATGAGCGCGACCTTCGAGTTGCGCGCCGAAGCCGGCGGTCGCTTCAGCCTGTACGACGACGACGGCAACCGCGTGGCCCAGGGTGCGGTGGGACAGCCGGTGACCGGCAAGGGCGTCACCTTGCAGATCCGCCAGCTGGTGGCCAACCCGGGCACCCGCTTCGACGTAATCGTGCAGCCGCGGCTGACGACCACGACGAAACTGCAGTCCGATATCGTTGCGCTGGAACAGGGCAATGACTCCGGAATCATCGGGCTGACCTACAACAACGCCGATCCCGATCTCGCGCGGCAGGTGCTCGAGCACGTCACGCACGCCTACGTGCGGCAGAACGTCGAGCGCAATTCTGCGGAAGCCGCCAGCCAGCTGCAGTTCGTCAAGGACCAGCTGCCCAAGGTGCGCCAGGACCTGGACAAGGCCCAGGCGGCGATGAACGCGTTCCAGATGAAGTCCCACTCCGTGGACCTGAGCATGCAGACCAAGGGGTTGCTGGACCAGATCGTGTCCGTGGAGAACAACCTCCAGCAACTTCACCTGCAAGAGGCCGATATCGAACGGCGCTTCACCCACGATCACCCCGCGTACAAGGCGCTGCAACAGCAGATGGGCCAGTTGCAGGCCCAGAAGGCGCGGATGCAGAAGGAAGTGGGCGACTTGCCGGACACACAGCAGGAGCTGCTCAAGCTGAATCGTGACACGCAGGTCAGCGGCAACACCTACACCAGCCTGCTCAACCAGGCACAGCAGCTGGACATCGCGCGTGCCGGCACGGTGGGCAACGTGCGCATCGTGGACAGTGCGGCGGTGGATCCCAACGTGCCGGTGCAGCCGCGTAAGGCGCTGGTGGTGATCGTCGTCACCTTCCTCGGCGGCTTCCTCTCGCTGGCCTTCGTTTTCCTGCGGCAGATACTGAACCGCGGTATCGAGGACCCCGCGCTGATCGAGGACCTCGGCCTGCCCGTCTACGCCTCCGTGCCGCTGAGCCCGGGCCAGGGTACGCGAATGTTGCGCCGCGGCCGCTCGCACGCCGCGCACGGTCCGCTGCTGGCCATCGCCGACCCTGCCGACCTGGCCATCGAATCGATCCGCAGCCTGCGTACCAGCCTGCATTTCGCGCGACTGGAGGCGAAGAACAACATCCTGATGATCACCGGCTCCAGCCCCTTCGCCGGCAAGACCTTCGTCTCGGCCAATCTCGCCGCCGTGATCGCGCATGCCGGGCAACGCGTGCTGCTGGTCGACGGCGACATGCGCCGCGGTACGCTGCACCAGCTGCTCGGCGTGCGCACCGGCCGCGGCCTGTCGGACCTGCTGGTCGGCAGCGCCGCGCTGGCCGACGTCATACAGCCGGGGCCGACCGAGAACGTGCACTTCATCAGCCGCGGGCAGGTGCCGCCCAACCCATCCGAACTGCTGATGCATGCGCATTTCACGCAGTTCATTGCCAGCGTCGTCCCAGCCTACGACCTGATCATCATCGACACGCCGCCGATCCTCGCGGTAACCGACGCGGCGGTCATCGGCCACCACGCCGGCACCAGCCTGCTGGTGGCGCGCTTCGGCCTGAACAAGCAACGCGAACTGGCGCTGGCCAAGCAACGCTTCGAGCAGAACGGCGTGGAACTCAAGGGCGCCATCTTCAACGCCGTGGAGCGGCGCACCGCCGGCTATTCCGCCTATGCCTACTACAAGTACCAGGCGGATCCCGCATGAAGGCGTTCCCATGTCACGCATCCTGATCGTCGGCAACCACACCTGCGGGAACCGCGGTGACGCCGCGATCCTGCGCGGGCTGCTGGAGTGCCTGGCCGCCGCGTTGCCGGGCTGCGAGGTGGATGTCACCAGCCGCTTCCCGACCAGCTCCGCTTACCTGCTCGGCCGCCCGCTTTTTCCCGACGGGCTGGATGCCTATTACCGCGAAGCGGCCAGCCAACGCTTCGGCCGGTTTCGCCCGCAACTGCTGCGTCGCCTCGTGCCACGCCTGCTGCATGCGCATCTCACCGGCCGGTGGTGGGCACGCTGGGTACCGTTGCCGCAGCGCCATCGCGACACCATCGCGTGGATGGCCGGCTACGACCTGGTGATCCAGGTGGGCGGATCGTTCTTCGTCGACCTGTACGGCCCCACCCAGTACGACCAGTCGATCTGCGCGCTGCTCGCCGGGCGGCCGGTCTACATGATCGGCCACAGCGTGGGGCCGTTCCGGCAACCCTTCTTCCGGCGCATTTCCCGGGATGTCATGCGCCGCGTCGAGGCGCTGGCCCTGCGCGAGGAAGTGAGCGCGCGCTACATGGCCGAGGACGGCATCCCGCAGGACACGCTGCGCTGGACCTCGGACACCGCGTGGCTGGTGGACCCAGGCGCACCCGTGGCCATCGCCGATCCGCCCACCGTCGCGGTGACCTTCCGCGAACTGGCCCCGTTCGACAAGCGGTTGGGCGTGACCCAGGCGCAGTACGAGGAAGCCTTCGCCATCCTGCTGGACGCGGTGATCGAGGCCGGCTACCGCGTGGTGGCATATTCCACCTGCACGGCGATCGACGGTTACCCGAAGGACGACCGCATGGTGGCCTTGCGCGTCGGTGCGCGCATGCGCCACGCCGAGGCCTACCACGTGGAAATGAACGAGCTGACCGACGTAGAACTGGGCCGTTGCCTGGGTGCATGCGTGCTGACCATCGGCACACGTCTGCACAGCGCCATCCTCTCGATGAACTTCGGCACGCCGTCGGTGGCGCTCAACTACGAACACAAGTCCGAGGGCATCATGAAGCGCCTGGGCGTGGACGAACTGGCGGTGCCGGTCACCGCCCTGCTCGATGGCAGCCTGCGCAGCCAGGTGCTGGCGCTGTTGCGGGACGACACGCTGCGCGCTCGCGTGGCCGTCGCGGTGGCGCGGGAAAAGGCCTTCGCACGCGAATCCGTGCTGGCCACCCTGGGGATCGGAGCCTGAGCATGCCGGTGCTGTTCGTCCTCGCCGAGTTTCCGCGCTATTCGGAAACCTTCGTCATCGACCAGATCGTTGGCCTGCTGGACCGCGGGTTCGACGTGCGCATCCTCGCCATCAGCCGGGGGCCGGCCCCCGTGCCCGGCGACATCGTCGACACGCGCGGCCTGATGGCACGGGCGACCTTCGTCTTCGATCACCCGGCCAGCGCGTCGGCCTCATGGCAGGTGCTGTTGCGGCGGCTGCGCCGCGTGCTGCCCGGTCTGCCCAGCGCCCGCGTGCGGCGGGCGCTGTCCGTGCGCCGCTTCGGCCACGCGGCGAAGAGCCTGGTGCTGGCCGGTGCGGTACGCCGCCTGCCTACGCCTCTGCGGGCGCGGGCGATCATCGCCCACTTCGGCCCGACCGGCGTGCTGGCCACGCACTTGCGCACGCTCGGTCTGATCGAAGGGCCGCTGTACACCGTCTTCCACGGCTTCGATCTGTCGCAGCACAGCGTGCTGGCGCGGCATGCGGCCGACTATCGCCACCTGTTCGCGCATGGTGAGCGGATGCTGCCGATCAGCCAACGCTGGCGCGGCAAGCTGGAGGCTCTGGGTTGCGCGGCCGAAAAGATCCAGGTGCATCGGATGGGCGTGGACCTGGAAGGCTTCCGTTACACACCGCCGGCGACGAACGGCGCGCCGGCCCCCGGACGCGAATTGCGCCTGCTGTGCGTGGCGCGCCTGGTCGAAAAGAAGGGCGTGCGCTACCTCTGCGAGGCCGTCGCCCAGCTGGTGCGGCGCGGTGTTCCCCTGCGCCTGGACGTGATCGGCGACGGCCCGCTGCACACGACACTCCGGCGTTTTGTCGACGAGCAAGGCATGCAGGATGCCATCCATATCCTCGGCCGTCGCGACACGACCTATGTGCAGCAAGCCCTGCGTGGTGCCGATGTGTTTGCGCTGCCCAGCGTCACCGCGGCCGACGGCGACCAGGAAGGCATCCCCGTGTCCCTGATGGAAGCCATGGCCAGCGGTGTACCGTGTCTTTCGACGGTACACAGCGGCATTCCCGAACTGATCGAGGATGGCCGTTCCGGCTGGCTGGTGCCCGAGCGCGACGTCGATGCGCTGGCGGACGTGCTGGCGCGTATCCAGGCGGGCGATTTCGACCTGGCGGCCATCGCGCGCGAGGCCCGGCACACCGTGGAGACGCACTTCGACCAGCGCCGGCTGCACGACAGCCTTGCCGCGCAGCTGCACGCGCAGGCAGCCCGATGACCTCGGCACGACGCGATGCGCTGTGGACGGCCGGGTCCACCGTGGTGAGCGCGGGCAGCCAGCTGCTGCAGATCGCGGTGCTCGCGCACCACGTCGACGCACACATGCTGGGCGCGCTGGCCATCGTCAACGTGGTCAACGCCATCGCCACGCTGCTGCAGGACATGGGCCTGAGCAGTTACCTGATCCACCGGCAGGACATCAGCCGCCCGCAGCGCACCTCGTTGTTCATGATCAGCGTGGGGCTGGGCCTGGCGTCGGCGGCGACGCTGTTCGCGATCTCGTATGCGGTCGCCTATTTCTACCGGTCCGACCTGCTGGGCGACCTGCTGCGCCTGTCGACGGTGAACTTCGTCCTGCTGGGCGTGGCGGCACAGTACCAGGCCAGCCTGATCAAGGCGTTCCGCCTGCCCCGCCTGGCCCGCATCGAAGTGATCGGCCGGCTGTGCGGGCTGGCCACGCTGCTGGTGCTGGTGCTGGGCTTCCAGGCGTCCATCGAGGCCGCCGTGTACGCGATGATCGTGAACAGCCTGGTGCGCCTTGTCTGCTTCCTCGCCGTGTCCGAGCGCGAGTGGCATCCGGGCCGCACCTTCGACCGCGGCATCATGCGCGAGGCCCTTCGTTACGGCGCCTTCCAGCTCGGCTCACAGGTGATCAACCAGCTGCGCAGCCAGGCCGACCAGATCATCCTGGGCAAATTCCTCGGGCTGTCCTCGCTGGGCGTGTATTCGCTGGCCAAGGAACTGGTGCTGCAACCGACCAAGCTGATCATGCCCGTGGCCGGACGCCTGGCCCTGCCCCGGCTGGCCACGGTGCAGGACGATCCCGAGGCCCTGCGCCGCATCTTCCTCGTCGGATTGCGCGGCGTGGCGATCTTCAGCGCCGTGGTCTTCATCATGCTGGCGGTGTTCGCGCCGCCCGCCGTCTCGATCCTCTACGGCCATCGCTACGACGGCGTCGCGCGCCTGGTCCCGCTGATGCTGCTGTTCGGCATGCTGCGGCCACTGGGCTCGCTGATCGGCGCCCTGAGCCAGAGCCGCGGCCGCTCGGACATCGAATTCGGCTGGAATGTGCGGATTTGCGGGATCACGCTGGCGGTGAGCGTGGCGGGCGCGGCTTCGCGCTCGCTGGAAATCATGGCGATCGCCCTCGCCCTCAGCCAGGTGCTGTCCACGGTGCTTTCGTATTACTTCTTCTCGTCGAAGCTTATCCAGACCACGGCACGCGAGTTCTTCGACGCCTGGGTCATGGCCAGCGTCGTGCCCTACGCGTGCCTGATGCTGGCCGTCGCGGTGTATCCGGGCGACGGCTGGACAGCCAGCGCCGTGCGTTTCGCCTTCGCCGCGCCGGCACTGGCGTGGGTGATCTGGCACAGCCGCCATATCCTGATCCATCGACAGCTCCAGGCGGTACGCGCATGACCGACACCCTGCCGCTGGTGAGCGTATACATCCCCACGCGCAACCGCTCGGCCCTGCTGCGGCGCGCCGTAGACTCGGTGCTGGCGCAGAGCTACCCGCGGATCGAGATCCTGATCTGCGACGAGGCCTCCACCGACGACACCGCCGAGGTGGTGGACGCGTACGCGCAGCGCCACCCGGGGCGCTTCACCTACCTGCGCAACGACACGCCGCAGGGTGCCTGCCGCGCCCGAAACCGCTGCATCGAGCACGCCACCGGCACCTATGTGACCGGGCTGGACGACGACGACCTGTTCCATCCGCAGCGCATCGCCTGCCTGGTCGAGCTCTACCGCCGGCACGACGTATCATTCGTGTGCAGCCGGTTCCGCTATTTCCAGGACGAGGCGCAGATCGCCGCGTTGCGCGGACGGCATTACGGCGCGACCGAGCTGAACGCGACCGAGCGCCTGGCGCTGCCCGCCCTGCTCTACGCCAACCTGGCCGGCAACCAGGTGCTGACGGAACTGTCGCGGATGCGCGAGCTGGGCGGCTTCGACGAGGCCATGCCATCCTGGCAGGACTACGACATGTGGATACGCCTGGCCGACCGCTTCGGCCCAGCCCTGCGCACGCGGGCCGTGCTGTCCTTCGTCGACGACGACCGCTCGCGGGCGCGCATACGCAACTCCAGCAAGCGCGCCGAAGGCAGCGAGCGCTTCCTGGCCAAGCATGCCCGGCTGATGAGCGCCGACCAGAAACGCAACCATCGCAACATCCAGTTCGTCATCGGCGGCCAGCGCGCACCGCTGCGCGAGATCGTGCGCAACCTGTCGCTGGGCGGCTACAAGTCCACGCTGAAGGTGTTGCTGCACAAGTTCTTCGGCCGGGCGATCGGCTGAACGCATGGCCATCGCGATCCACAAGACCCGGGGTGCCGCCATCGTGCTGATGGCCATGCTGTTCGTGCAGATACCGCTGGGCCACAGCACCAGCAGCAAGTCGCACGTGAACGTCTACCACCTGCTGCTCCTGCTGATGCCGGTGCTCTATCTTCCCGCCGCGCGTTACCTGAAACTCAATCCGGCTACGGCCTTCATCGCCACCATGGCGGCCACCGCGCTGGCCGCCGGGGCCACCTACGGCGGCGGCCTGCGCTCCACGCTGATCGTGTTCGTGGCGGCAGCGTATTTCCTCGGTGTCGTCTTCGGCCGCAAGCTGCAGGACGTGGAACTGCGCCGGATCTTCACCTGGATGCTGGGCTGCTGCCTCGCCTTCGTCATCCTGCGCGACCTGGTGTACGCGGGCAGCCTGGGCGCGGTCTACGCGCGCACCGAAGGCGCGTCCAGCATCCTGTACATGTCCACCGGCGGCCGCAACATCGAAGCCAGCCTGCTGGCCCTGCTTTCCCTGTTGCTGCTGGGCACCCGTGCCTACCCGATCGCCGCCGGCATCGCCTTGCTGACCAGCGGCATGATGCTGTCGCGCGCCGGGCTGGTCGGCACCGCGGTATCGATCGGCATCGCCTGTTTCCAGGCCCGCAAGTCACGCCACTATTACTTCTTCACGTTTTTCGGCGTGGCCATGGCCGTGCTGCTGGTCGGGCTGGTGCTTTCCTCGGTGGTCGACATCCCGGTGCTGGACCGCTTCAACCTCCAGGCCGAGACCCAGCTGGCCCACAAGAACGTCGGGCGCCTGGCCCTGTGGAACAGCGCGGGTACCGCCCTGGAGCACAACCTGCTCGGTTACGGGGTGGGCAACGGCGTGCCGGTGATGGAGCAACTGTCCGGGCTGACCTTCGTGGAGAACAACGTCCACAACATCTACCTGCAGTTCCTCCTCGAAGGTGGCGTGCAGTCGTTGCTGCTGTTCCTGGCCATGGCGGCGCAGATCCTGCTCACCCGTACCGAGGGCGCGCAGCGCAACATCAAGTTCTTCCTGCTGTGCTACCTCATGCTGGCCTGTATCGAGTTCAGCGGCTACGAGGCCTATTTCTGGTTTTTCGTGGGCATGTTCTACGCGCGTGCCGACCTGCGGCGCGCCGCGCAACGCATGGAAACGAAACGGCGCATGCAAGTGCGCGCCCAGCTCTCCGGCCGACCGACCGCCGATCCTTCCATGGACCCTTCTTATGCTTGACGCTTTCCGCGCCGACGTACGCCGGCTCCGCTCGCTGCCCGGGTATCGCAGCCTGGCCTGGTGGATGCTGGACCAGTCGTTCTGGGTCATCCTGACCTACCGGCTGCTGGCCGGCGCGCGCGGCACGGCGTTGCATGCACCGCTGCGCGTGCTGGAGAAACTGGCCGAGTTCGTCTTCAAGTGCTACCTGCCGACCACCGCGACCATCGGTCCCGGGCTGGTGATCTACCACGCCTTCGGCATCATCGTGAACGGCAAGACCACCATCGGCGCCAACTGCACCCTCTACGCGCGGGTATGCATCGGCAACCGCTTTCCCGGCGACGGGGCGCCCGTGATCGGCGACAACGTGACCATCGGCACCGGCGCCTGCATCTTCGGCCCGGTGGTCATCCCCGACCATTTCGTGGTGAAGGCCAACGCGGTCATTACCCCGTCGTCGATGCGCGCAAGCGCCCCGGCTCCCGTTTCCACCCCGCCCCACGCTGGAGCACCGTCATGAGCGAGGCCGATGTGCGCCTGTCGATCGTCATCATCACCTGGAACGAAAAGGAGAACCTGCAACGCTGCCTGCTCTCGCTGATGGACAAGCTGGACTTCGAGCGCGACGAGGTGATCGTCGTGGACAACGGCTCACGCGACGGCAGCGCCGAATTTGTCGCGACGCTGCCGCAGGTGCGCTATTTCCCGCTGGACAGCAACTACGGCGTGGGCCCCGCGCGCAACCGCGGCCTGTTCCTGGCCCGCGGCCGGTATTGCATGACGCTGGACAACGACACCATCTTCCTGACCGCCGATCCCGGCAGCATCGTCGACGAGTTCTTCCAGACCCACCCCGACGCGGGCGTGGTGGGATTCGAACTGCTCAACGTCGACCGCACGCGCCAGGATTCCACCCGCCGGTTTCCCCGCTTCTTCCAGCCCATCGCCGCCCGCATTCCGGCCACGCGCAAGCTCGGCTTCGTCCAGCGCGAACTGGACCGCCACCTGATGGTGGATACCGCGTTCGACGATGCCGACGATCCGCTCGAGGTGGACTACGTGCTGGGCGCCAACCAGACCTTCACCAAAAAGGTGGCCGCCCTGCTGATGGGTTACGACGACCGGATCTTCTTCGGCCCGGAGGATGCGGAGTTCTGCGTGCGCACGCGCAAGCTGGGCCTGCGCAACTACTACTGCCGGCGCATTTCCGTCGTGCACGACTACAAGCGGCGCACGCGCAAGTTCTCGCGCCTCGCGCTGAAGCACCTGGCCGGCTTCGCCTACATGCTGCGGAAGCACGGCGGGGTCTATCGCTATACGCTCGACGAGCGGCGCTGAGGCGGGCATGACCATGGACCGTCGCACCTTTCTTCGCCGCTCGGCCTGGGTCGCCGGCGCCTGTGCCGTCCTGCCACTGCCGCCGCTGCGCGCGGCCACCGCGGGCCGCGTGTTCCATATCGACGGGATCGATGGCGACGACGGTCGGGACGGCTCGACGCCCGCACAGGCCTGGCGCAGCCTGCGACGGCTGAACCAGGCGCGTTTCGGTCCCGGCGACCGCATCCTGTTCCGTCGTGGCGGCGACTACCCCGGCGCCTTCCTGCCGAAGGGCTCCGGCCGCGCCGGCGCGCCGGTCACGGTGGACGCCTATGGCGATGGTGCCCTGCCCCATCTGCACGCCGACGGCGACAGCCCCTCCACGGTGCGGCTGCAGAACGTCGAATACTGGGAGCTGCGCCACCTGGAGATATCCAATACGGGTGCGCAGCCCGCACCACGCCGGACCGCCGTGCACCTGTTCCACCAGGATGCGGGCGTGGTGCACGGCATCGTGCTGGAAGGCCTGTACCTGCGTGACGTCAACGGCAGCCTGGTCAAGAAGGACGGCGGTGGCAGTGCCATCCTCGTGCAGGCGGGGGGCAAGCAGACCCCGACCCGCTACCAGGGCCTCACCATCGCGGGCAATCGCATCGAGCGCTGCGGTCGCGACGGCATTCTCTTCCTCGGCGCGGGCAGCCGCCGATCCGGCCTTGCCGCCGGCGTGGTGGTCAGGGGCAACCGCCTCGTCGGCGTGCCCGGCGACGCCATCCTGGTCAAGGGCTGCACCGGCGCGATCGTGGAGCGCAACACGGTCAGCCAGTGCGGCGCACTGCCACGCGGTGAAGCCGCCGCCGGCATCTGGCCGTTCGACTGCGACGACACGCTGATCCAGTACAACGAGGTGAGCGACCACCGCGCCCATGCCGACGGCCAGGCGTACGACGCGGATTTCAACTGCCGCGGCACGGTCATCCAGTACAACTACAGCCACGACAACGTCGGCGGCATGGCGCTGGTGTGCAACGACGGGCGCAACGCCTCCGCCGTGGGCAACACGGGCACCGTCGTGCGCTTCAACGTCAGCATCAACGATGCACTGCGCGCCACGGACAGTGCCTCGCTGCGCATCTCCGGCCCCGTGGCCGGCAGCCGGATCTACAACAACATCATCATCATCCCGGACAAGCCCGTCGCCGACGCGGAAGTCACCGTGTTCAAGGCCACGCGGTGGCAAGGCGTACCCGACGACACCGCCATCCACGACAACATCATCGTGGCGGCGCGGTCGCCGGGCATGGACATGGGCCTGGCCACCCAGACCCGGCTGGGCGACAACGCCGTCTATACCGATACGCCGCAGGATGCCGCGCCAGGGCGGATGCGTGCGCTCGCGGGTGACGCCGCCCTGCTGGCGCGGTTCCGCCGCTACCGTCCCACGCTGGACCAGGTCAACGCGCTGGTTCGCGAGTGCTTCGTCGATGGCAAGCCAGTAGCCGATGCGCTGGCGCGGATCGGTCGGCTGGCAGCCTAGGGCGCTACCCGAACGCCGGCTCGCTGTGCCAACGCCACGCGCTGGCCAGGATATCGTCCAGACGCACCACCCGCGGCTCCCAACCCAGTTCCGTACGGGCCAGCGTGCTGGAGGCGACCAGCGTGGCCGGGTCGCCCGCACGCCGTGGCGCGATGGTGTGCGGTACCGCCTTTCCTGTCACGCGTTCGGCGGCGGCGATCACCTCGCGCACGCTGAAGCCTTCGCCGTTGCCGAGGTTGAAGCGATGGGCACCGGGCTGCCCGGACAGGTAATCGATGGCCAGCAGGTGCGCCGAGGCCAGGTCGTTCACGTGCACGTAGTCGCGCACGCAGGTGCCGTCGCGGGTAGCGTAATCGTCGCCGAACACGTTCAAAGCCGCGCCCTGCCCCAGCACCGCCTTCAGCACGTTGGGGATCAGGTGGGTTTCCGGCTCGTGCGCCTCACCGATCGTGCCTTGCGGATCGGCGCCCGCGGCATTGAAGTAACGCAAGGCGACCGAGCGCAGCCCGTAGGCCTTGGCTGCGTCCGCCAGCACGTGCTCGATCATCAACTTGCTCCGCCCGTAGGGATTGATCGGTGCGGTCGGGTGCGACTCGTCGATGCGTTCGGCCTGCGGATGCCCGAACACCGCCGCCGTGGAGGAAAACACCAGCCGATCCACCTCTGCCTCGCGCATCGCGCCCAGAAGCACCAGCGTGTTGGCCACGTTGTTCCGGTAGTAGGCATAGGGTTCGCCGACGGATTCACCCACCAGCGACTTGGCGCAGAAGTGGATGACCGCGTCGAAGCGCTGGGTGGCGAACACGCGCGCCAGGCGTGCGGCATCGCCGATATCGCCATGGACGAAGGTGACCTCGCGCGGCACCGCCTGGCGGTGACCCGTGGATAGATCGTCGTAGACGACCGCCTCGTGTCCCTGGCCGGTGAGGTAGCGCACCATGTGCGAGCCGACATAGCCCGCCCCGCCGCAGATCAGGAGCTTCAAGCGATCATTCCGGCGGATTCGGGAGGCAAGCGGCACGACACGGGTCGGCGCGATGGATGGCAGGACGGATGCAGCGCGATCAACGCGATTCCTCCACGGCGGGAGCGACGGCCGGCAAGGCCGGCTTTCCCGGTGCCGAGGATGCGGGAGCGGCCTCGCTGTGCACGAAGCCCTTGAACAGGGTGAGGAAGATGATGCGCAGGTCGAAGGCCAGCGACCAATGGTTGATGTAGTAAAGATCATGCTGGATACGCTTGACCAGATCGGTGTCGCCACGCCAGCCGTTGATCTGGGCCCAGCCGGTGATACCCGCCTTGACCATATGCTTGTGCATGTAGCCGGCGATCTCGCCCTTGAACTTCTCCACGAACATCGGCCGCTCGGGGCGCGGTCCCACAATGGACATGTCGCCGCGCAGTACGTTGAGGAACTGCGGCAGCTCGTCGAGGCTGGTCTGCCGGATGAAGCGGCCGAAGCGCGTCACCGTCTTGTTCTGTGCGCCGCCCCACTGCACGGCCTTGTTCTTCTCCATGTCCACGGGCATGGAACGGAACTTCATCATCTCGAATTCCTTGCCGTCCAGGCCGACACGGCGCTGGCGGTAAAGGACGGGACCGGGACTGGACAGCTTCACACCCACGGCCAGCGCGAGCATCAGCGGCGCGATCATCAGCAGGATGGTGCCGGCGATGACACGGTCCTCGATGTCCTTCAACAGCCATGCGTTGCCCAGCAGCGGGCTTTCCCGCAGCGTGACCAGTGGCACGCCGGCCACGTCTTCCATGCGGTGGTTGATGAGCTGGCGACCGAGCATGTCGGGAACGAATTTCACCGTCATGACGTGTTGTTCCATGCGGTCCAGCACGTAGTTGATGGCGCGGTTGGCACCGACCGGCAGCGCCACCAGCACCTGGTCCCATTCGCGGCAGGCCAGCACCTCGTCCAGTTCCAGCAGCGACCCGGCCATCGGGATGTTCGCCGGGGCGCCGTTGTCGTAACTGGTGCGCACGTACGCGGTGATCTTCATGCCCAGCGCGGGATTGGCTTCGACCTGCTCGATCATATGGATGCCCGAGTCGGTCGCGCCGATCAGCAGGCAACGGCTGATACCCACCCCACGCTCGTGCAGGCGGGTGGTTGCGCGGTACGCGACGAGGCGAACCAGTGCCATGAACGCGAGACCGAGCACGAAGGCCAGCGATACCCAGCCGCGCGAATACAACTCGCTCACCTTCAGCAGGTAGCCCAATGCAAGCAGCACGGCGAACGCCACGGACCACGATGCTGCAATGCGCCAATACTGGCCGATGGGACGCTGCCCGATGGGCTGCTCATAGACGCGGAACACGGCGGATGCCGTCAGCGTGGACAACAGGAGGATGACGAGGGCCACCGAATACAGGCTGGTCATCGCCAGCGTACCGAAGCGCAGGTAGTAGGCAAGGAAACTGGCCGACACGGCGCAGACGGGATCGCTTACGCGAAGTTCGAGATCCACTAACGTGTTGAATTTGGACAGTTGCATGACAGGTACCCTATTTCGACGCGATGATCGCCGGTTCATCGGCGTGCCCAGGTACGTGCCCCCCGTGGGATCGCGTTGCCCCTCCAGGGACACGTAGCGGCCCAACACGTGACGGTCGGCCCACGACATTCCCGTGGGGCCGCCAACTCAACACTTCGCAGTGTGTGTGTAACGATGACCCCATGCTGCACCGCCAGAATTTTGACGGCAATGCAAGATCATGCGATTTGCGGGTCGTGTCACAAAAAGAATTTTCGATAACGCACGTTCAGCCGATTACCTTGCACTTCCTTGCGAGTTGGCAGTGAATAACCCTGCCTACGCGATACATGCATACATGCATCGCTTCACATCACCGGAGATGACGACCATGAGACGTCTGCTGTTTGCCAGCGCGATACTTGCCGTCGCGATTCCTGCCTGGGCCCAGAGCCAACGCACCGACCGACCGCCGGCCAACCCACCGAACGCACGGCCCGCCGACGCCACGCCACCGCGGGTCGCGCGCCCCGATGAAGCGCGCGAGGCATCGCGCGGCGCGATCGCACCGACGCGCGTCGGGCCCGGCACCGCCGCCATGGGGGCCGTCACCGGCGCTGCCGCGAACAACACCAGCGGCACCGGTAACGACGGCACGGGCGGCACGGGTGGCACCGGGGGGACCGGCGGCTCGGGTGGCACGGGCGGCACGCGTTGAGGCTGCTGCTTGCGCTGGGTACCGCGGGATGCTGCCTGTTGCTCAATGGCTGCATCCTCGCGCCCGGCCAGCACATGAAGACCGGCGAACTGAACGACAAGCAGAGCGCCACGGGTAGCCGGTACCAACTGGTGCCCATCACACCCAAGCTCATCGCGATGGATCGTGCCACGGCCAGCGCGCCCGCCATCGATCCCACCCTCACGTCCTACCAACCCGATGCCTATCGCATCGGGCCCGGCGATTCGCTCTACATCACGGTGTGGGAACACCCCGAGCTCACCTCCCCCGCGGGCTCGCAGCAGCAGACCGGCGCCAACGGCCGCATGGTGCGGCCGGATGGCACGCTGTTCTATCCGTACGTCGGCTTGCTGAAAGCCTCCGGGCTGACCGTCGAGGAGCTGCGTCAGGCGATCACCGATCGCCTGACGAAATACGTGGAGAAGCCGCAGGTCGATATCAGCATCATCGCGTACGCCAGCCAGCGGGTGACGCTCGGTGGCGCGTTCGTGCGCACCGACCCGCAGAACATCACCGTGACGCCGCTGACCCTCGCGCAAGCGGTGGGCAGCGCCGGCGTCAATGCGCAACTGGCCGACCTATCCGACGTGGTGCTTCGCCGCGACGACCACGAATACCACATCGACATGGACGCGCTGTCGCGCTCGCGCGAGGGCGGCAAGGAGGTGTACCTGAAGGGCGGCGACAGTATCTACCTGCCCTATAACGACCGCCACGAGGCCTACGTGATCGGCGAGGTGCTGCGGCCCCAGGCCATCTCGTTCAAGACCAGCGACCTCACGCTCACGCAGGCGCTGGGTCGGTCGGGCGGACTCAACCAGAGCAGCGCCAACGGACGATCGGTGTACGTCATCCGCGGCGTGGAAGACATGGAAAAAGCCCCCGCGACCATCTACCAGCTGGACAACACCTCGCCCGCGGCCTTCGCCGTGGCGGCGCAGTTCTCGGTCAAACCGGGCGACGTCATCTTCGTCGGGCCGGCCGGCATCACCCGCTGGAACCGCTTCATCAGCCAGCTGCTTCCGCTGTCCGGCCTGGTCAGCAACGCGGCGAGCGCGACATACAACCTGGACCGGGCCAGCCAGCTCTGACGCTGCCCGCTCCGCTCCATCCAGACGTCTGAAGGGACATCCATGAAGGTCACAATATTCGGCACGGGCTACGTGGGACTGGTTACGGGCGCCTGCCTTGCCGAGATGGGCAACCACGTGGTGTGCGTGGACGTGGACCAGGCCAAGGTGGCGGGACTCAGGCAAGGCATCGTGCCTATCTACGAGCCGGGCCTGGCACCCATCGTCACGCGCAACTACGCCTCCGGGCAACTGGACTTCACCACCGATCCCGCGCCTGCCGTGGCCCACGGCGAACTGATCTTCATCGCGGTGGGCACGCCGCCGGACGAAGACGGCAGTGCGGACATGAAATACGTGCTCAGCGTGGCACGCACCATCGGCGAGCATATCGACGACTACGCCGTCGTCGTGAACAAGTCCACCGTGCCGGTGGGCACCGCCGACCGCGTCCGAGCGACCATCGCGGATGCGCTGGCGGCGCGTGGCGCGGCGATCGATTTCGACGTGGTCTCCAATCCCGAGTTCCTCAAGGAAGGCGATGCCGTGGAGGATTGCCTCCGGCCGGATCGCATCGTGGTCGGCTCGTCCAGCGAGCGCGCGGTGGCCCGCCTGCGCAAGTTGTACGCCCCCTTCAACCGCAACCACGACCGCATGGTGGTGATGGATGAACGCTCCGCCGAACTGACCAAATACGCCGCCAACGCCATGCTGGCGACGAAGATCAGTTTCATGAACGAGATCGCCAACATCGCCGAGCGTGTGGGTGCGGATGTCGAGCTGGTCCGCCAGGGCATCGGCGCGGACCCGCGCATCGGCTATCACTTCATCTACCCCGGCGCCGGCTACGGTGGATCGTGCTTCCCCAAGGACGTGCAGGCGCTGGAACGCATCGCGCGCGGCCACGGCTACGACGCGCGGCTGCTGGCCATGGTGGAGGCAGTGAACGCGGCGCAGAAACACCGCGTGTTCGAGCACCTGCTGGGCCACTTCGAGGGCGACATCGCCGGCAAGACGATCGCCCTTTGGGGCCTGGCCTTCAAGCCGAACACGGACGACATGCGCGAGGCACCCAGCCGTCGCCTGATGGAGTCGCTGTGGGACGCGGGCGCCCGCGTGCGTGCCTTCGATCCGGAAGCCCGCGACGAGACCACGCGTATCTACGGCCAGCGCGACGACCTGGTGCTGTGCCAGGGTGCCTACGACGCCCTGGAAGGCGCCGATGTGCTGGTGCTGCTGACCGAGTGGAAAGCCTTTCGCAGCCCGGATTTCGCCCGCGTGAAGGCCATGCTGAAGACGCCGGCGATCTTCGACGGTCGCAACCTCTACGATCCCGCCACCGTCGAGGAAGCCGGCATCGCGTACTACGGCATCGGGCGCGGGCGTTCGCTGCAACGTTGAACCAGGGCGGGCCGGCGCCACCGTGCGCCGGCCCGCCCTACTCGGCGATCCTGCCGAGGTTCTTGTCGAACAGGTCGCTGTCCAGGTCGTTGGTCAACGTGTAAAGCGTGTAACGCTTGTTCAGGCGCGCGCCACCGTCACGCTGCAGGGGCTGCCACAACAAGGTGGCGCGGTTGCGCGACGAGCGCGGCAGCAGCAGGTCGAAGGGAATGGACACGTAGATGCCCTTGTCGAAGCTGCCCTCGCCGTAGCCGGCGCTGCCCGACTTGTTGGTGATAGTGGCATAGGCGCCCATCCGGGCCCCGTTGGCGAACTGCCGTGACACGTCCACCGTGGTACCCCAGTCCCCCGCCAGGTAGCGCCCGACGCTCACCGCCACGGTGACGTTGTGGTAGCCGGTATCGAGGTAACCCGTGGCCTGGCCCGTGATCACGTGATATTTGCGGAACGACAGGTCCTGCCGGAAGCCGCGCGACTTCACCCAGTTCAGGTCCGCGCCGATGGCCCAGTGCTGGCCGAATGGCCGGTAGAGCACTTCCCCACCGGCGCCGCCGTACATGCTTTCCAGCATGCCGGCGTAGGCCAGTCCGTAGAGATCCTGACCCAGTTTGCGCGTGCCCGTCAGTTGCAGGTTCGGCACCGTGACATCGGAGCTGGTGAGATAACGGCGGACGTCGGTGCGCACGCGCGGCAGGTTGCTCGGCGCGTCGTAGCGGAAGGTGTCGTAGTTGTTGGCGAGGTTGACCGAGAGCACGCCGTCGACCCACAGGTGACGCGTCACGTTGAACGTGCCCGACGCCGCGGCATACACCTGGTACAGCACGAAGGCGTCCGGGCCGCCCAGGTTCTGCTGGTAGCCGAGCGACGTGCCGCCGGTGAAGCGCCGCAGCGGCGCGCGGTACAGCACCTCTTCGTCCCGCGCCGTCACCGGGTCCTGTTCCACGCTGCGGCGGAAGTCGGACAGGTCCAGCCGGTGATCGAGCAGTTCGAGGAAGCGGGGCCGGTGCACGCTGGTGTCCACGGTGGCCAGCCCGCTGCGCTCGGCGGACACCGTGACCCAGTCGATCGTGCCGTCCACCCGGTTGTCGACGATGCGCGTCGCGCGTCCCACGCCTTCCGCCGCGTAGAAGAAGCGATCCTGCTGCCCGTGGATGACCAGCTCGGACCCGCGCCGGCCGATGCTGCGCACATCGATCCCGGCGTTGTTGCCCAGCGCGTTGGCCATCTCCGCCCAGTCCACCTGCGCGGGCGCGCGGCGCGCCGGCCCGGGCGCACCGGCAGCCGCCGCCTTATCGCCCGTCAGCGCGGTCGGTAGCGCGGCCTGCGGCTCCGGGGAGGTCCGCACGGGAACGCTCGTGTACGCCACGGCCTCCGGCTTCGGGTCGGACAGTTTAGGCGGGTCCACATGCGTGGCCAGGTTGCTGTGCAGGTTGATCGCGGCGGTGCCGACGTGGCCGCGCTCGTAGCCCAGCGTGAGGTCCACGTTGCCGTTCAGGCGGAACACGGCGCCCAGGTTGACCGGCCACCGCTGCGGCTGGTTGTTGTTCTGCGGCTGGTGCTTGTAGTCGTTGCCGTCGAGTTCGGCCTTGAGCACCAGCCAGCGCCACGGCGACCGATATTCCACGCCGCCGAAGAACCCGGGACGCCCGCGCAGGAACTTGTTGATGCTGAGGGCACCCGTCGCCCCCGTGCCGCTGTTGGGGCGGGTGTCGAACTTGTCGCTGATGAAGTCCAGCGGATTGGCAATGTCGCCGCGGTTGCCGATGTAGCCCCAGGCGAGGCCCAGGCTGAAGTCGAACGGCCCCGCACGCTTGCTGGCCACGATGTATTCGCTGGAAAACAGCCCCGTACCGCCGATATCCCGGGCACCCACGGCCACCGCGGGCAGCCAGCGGCTCTCTTCGCGAAGGCGCACCTTGGCGTCGATGGACTTGTCCTTGTAGGTCTGGCTGCCACTCAAGTACGTCGGGCCATACGGCCGGTTGCTGACATTGGTGTAGCGGAACGAGCCCTCCAGCCACGGCAGCGGCTGCAGGGAGACGTTGTAGTTCGTGTAGGGCGTGGTGCGACTGAGCACGAAACTGAACTCGCCTTCCTGCGCCATCCGGGCAGTCGGCGATTGCATCAGGCCGACACCACCGAAGTCGCTCTGCGTGTAGGCCTCCTGCGCGCCGGCTGCCGAGGCGACGCCTGCCAGCACACCCAGCCGCAAGGCGCGGCCGCCGTACGACGCGACGCGGCGGAGCCCACGGCGGGAAACGGCAGCCAGGCGCACTACGGGTGGACCCCGTCGTCCGGCCACTGCGTGGCGAGGAAGGCCGCCACCTCGCGATCGAACGCGTCGTCCACCGCGCCCGCGATCGCCTTGCGATTAAAGGGCACGTAGATCCATGCACCCGGCGCCAGCGGACGCGGCGCGTCACGGTTCCACAGGGCGACGTTCTGCGCGAACACGGCGCCATCGGGTTGCACCACGAAGATCGTGTCCGGATCCGCGGCGGGCGATACCGCGCACGCTCGCAGGTAGCTCCTGGCATCCTGCAGCGCCACGTGCGGCACCCGGCAGGGCGCGTTCAGGGCGCCCACCACACGAATGTCCGCCGGGCGACGCGGATAGACCAGCCGGTCGCCGTCGTGCACCGGCAGGTTGTCTTCCGGGGTGACTTCCAGCCGCGCGGCGTCCAGCGATACCGGCACGCGACGGCCGGTGACCGGCAACGCCGCGAGCCATGCCTGGAACGCCGCGGCGCGTATCGACAGGATGTCCTCGCCCCGCGCCATGGCCTGGCGGCGAATCGCGCCCAGCTCGTAGACCAGGCCGGCCTGCAGGCGCACCTGCTCGCGGCGCAGGCCCGGCTGCAACCAGGCGGCACCGAGCAGGTAGGCATCGGGCGCGATATCCGCCGCCAGGGCCACGTCGGCCAGTCGCGCGCCGGCCGGATAGACGGCCGAACCCGCATGCCCCACGGCGCCGTCGACGGTGACCCGTATCGTCTGCGCAGGCGGCTCCTGCGCCTGCGCCGAGCCAAAAGCAAACGCTACAACGACAGCGACAGCGACGGCGAACACCCACCGCACGACAAAAGATCGGTCGGACAAACTGAAGCGCCTCACGGGGCCGACTCGCGATACGGCCGCAACTGGACCAGCTCGAGCGGGTAGTCCGGGGCCACGTACTGGCGGCTTTTCCAGATGAAGCCGTCCGCGGGATCGACCCAGTAGCGGTTGTGCAGGTGCACCCCCTGCCCGACCAGGGTTTCATCCACGCGCCGCAGCCGGTACACGGTATCCAGGATCGTCACGTCTTCCAGGCCCCCGGGCACCAGCTGCCCGTCCAGCACGACGCCGTAACGGTAGCCCGGGGACCAGTCCATGCGGCGCGTGTAGCGCGTGGTGCCGTGCAGGCGATGCAAGCCCTCGTGGAACGGATCGGCCCCGGGAAACACGGAGGTATCGAGGTTCTGCGGCAGGCCGACCGTGCGGGTGACCAGACCGTCACGGGTGAACACGATGTCGTGCCCCACGCCGTACCAGCCGAGCACGCCATGCGCCGTGTTCGCCAGGATGAGGATGGCCCGTCCCGACGACGCATCCACCTGCAACTGGAAATACGGCGAGGCGGCCACGGAGGCCGGCGTGGCATCCACGGTATCGCCGTGCAGCGCGAGACGCAGGCTTTCGACGCTGCCGACCGATACCGTCGAGCAACCGGCCACCAGCCAAAGCGCCAGGGCGCAGACGACGGCATGCAGAAATCGTGGCGCGACGCTCGCGCGTTGGGTCAGGGGGCATTCCAAAATCAGTGGCGGGTCCGTCGGGTAGAGGTCGGTTTTCGGCGCGCGGGCGGCCGAAGCGATGCAGGACAACACTGACCGTGGAGCCGGCGCCCACAGGGGGACGACCGGGGTGCATCGAAAACCTTACAGGAGGCGAACGTGCCGAAAAATGACTCCCGTCACGACACGCGTCACAAATAGCGCAACCATGCCGAAACGGATGCGTCGATCAGTGTGTATACATGTTCGAAGGCTTCGCGCTGCTGGCGATAGGGGTCGGGAATGTCGCGACCCTCTCCCCAGCGATCGAGCAGGAACACCTTGCCGCTGACCTCCGGCGCGATACGCCCCAACTCGGCCACATGCCGCTTCTCCATCGCCAGGATGAGGTCGTAGGGCCGCAGCAGCGCACGATCGACCTGGCGCGCGCGATGCACATCGCCGTCGATGCCGTGCTCGTGCAGCAGCTGGCACGCCGTGGCGTCCATGGGATGACCGACCAGCGCGCCCAGGCCCGCGCTTTCCACCCGCGTACGATGGCCATCGCCCAGGCGCGCCCGCAGCACGTACTCGGCGATGGGGCTACGACAGATGTTGCCGACGCAGACGATCAGTATCCGTTCGAACATGGGTGCTGCGATACTCCGTGGCTTGGACGACGCCGTGGCGACGAACGCAACCGACATGATAGCGACACGCGAAGGCATGGCATGAATCCGTGGCACGCCATCACCGCCTTCGGCGACAGCGCCCTGCTGCTCCCCCTGATCGCCTGGACGGGTATTTGCCTGCTGGTGCCGCCGTTGCGCGTGCGCGATGCACGGCGATGGGCGGGCGCGGTCGTGTTCGCCGGCGGCATCGTGTGCCTGTCCAAGCTGCTCTTCATGGGCTGGGGCGTCGGCCCCGCCGAACTCGACTACACGGGCTTCAGCGGGCATACCACGCTGGCGCTGCTGGTCTGGCCGTCGCTGGCCGCCTTGCTCGCACGCGATGGGGCGCCGCTCGTGCGCCGCGGCGCCATCGCGCTGGCCACGTGCCTCGGCGCGGCCGTTGCCGTGTCGCGGCTGGCCCTGAAGGTGCACAGCCCGTCGGAAGTCGTGCTCGGCGCCGTGCTCGGCGTCGCGGTCATGGTGTGGTTCGTGCGTGGCGTGGCGCCTCGTGCCGAACTGCCGATGCCACAACGTCGCCACGCCGCGCTGCTGCTGGGCCTGGGCGCGCTGGCCATTACCGTGGCCTGTCATGGCCGCGTGTTTCCGTCCCAACATATCCTCAAGGACATCGCGCAATGGCTGAGCGGCCACGGCGAGGTCTTCACGCGCCGCCTTCGACAGGACGCCCCATGACCACACCACCGACCCCGCCCCCGCAGAGCGCGTGGTACATGAAGCTCGTCACGGCGCGTGCCGCCGTGGACAAGGCGGCCGCGGACACGGCGCTGGCGGCCGACGAGTTGCGCCGCTACCAGAAGTTCGCCCGCCCGGGCCAGCCGTCAGCCCACACCGTGCAGCTGCGCCAGAAGCAGGCAGCCGCACGACAGGCCTCCGCGCAGGCGAAGCAGGCGTTTTTGAAAGCCGCGATGGAAATGGCACGCGAGGCGGGACTGACGCCGCCACCGCGCGTCTCGCTGGAAACCTTCATGCGGGACTGGATGGACGCCCAGCCGGCCGACTGACGCGCGCTACGTCAGGTGGATGCCGTTACGCCCCGCGCGTTGCGCGCCGGTGCCGCCTGGGCCGCCACGGCGCGGTATTCGCTCGGGGTCATGCCCACGGTGGCCTTGAACTGCCGGGCGAAGGCGCTCTGGTCCACGAAGCCGCAGGCCATGCCGATGGCCGCGACGTTGTCGTCGCCGCCGAGCAGGCGCATGGCCGCTTCGATGCGCAACTTGGTGAGCACCTGCTGCGGGGTCAGCTGGAACACCCGGCGGAAATGCCGCTCCAGCTGCGCGACCGACAACCCGGCCAGCTCGGCCAGCGCGGGAATTCGCACGCCCTCGCCATAGTGCTCCTGCATGTAGCCGAGCACGCGGCGCAGCCGCTCGTACGTCGGATGCTTGCCGTCGGGAAGGCCCAGATCGCGCGAGATGCCGATCACGCCGCGGATCTCGCCGCGCGAGGACACCGGTCGCTTGCAGGTGAGGCACCAGCCAGGTGCCCGGTTGCTGAAGATGTGGACCTCGAGCTGGTTCTCGATCACTTCGCCGGTGAGCACCCGACGATCCTGTGCGGCATAGGACCCACTCATGAGCGCGGGAAACAGCTCGGTGACGCCGCGACCGATCACCTCGCTGCGCTGCTTCAGGCCGAGACGGCGGACCAGGGTGAGGTTGGCGTGCGTGTACCTGCCTTCGGTGTCCTTGACGAAGAACACGACATCGGGCAGCGCATCGAACAACGGCTCCAGTTCATCGGCGGAAATCTTCATGGTAAGGATGCTCCTTCGGCACAGCTGCGCACGGGTTTCAGGACCGTCTGGATCATGGCGCGATGCATCATAAACCGCTTCGCACCGGGAAAGCCAAGTAAACAGGCATTCCCGGCACGGTTTGCCGAACTTGTAGCCAATTATGCCAAATTCCGCATCTACCCATGGCAAAGCTTTCTATACGCCGCAGGGGCTGCCCGGTGAGCATGGACCCATGCATCGAATCGAATTCATCGACTCCCACACCGGCGGCGAACCGACCCGCGTGGTCCTTTCCGGTTTTCCCGACCTGGGCGATGGCCCGCTGGCGGCGCGACTGCAGCGCATGCGAGCGCAACACGATGCCTGGCGGCAGGCGATCGCCTGCGAACCGCGCGGCTCGGACACCATGGTGGGCGCCCTGCTGCTGGAGCCGACCGATCCCACCGCGTGTGCAGGAGTGATCTTCTTCAACAACGTCGGCTACCTGGGCATGTGCGGACACGGCAGCATCGGCCTGGTGCGCACGTTGCAGCACCTGGGCCGCATCACCCCGGGGCGCCATCGCCTGGAAACGCCGGTGGGCATGGTGGGCGTCGAACTGCTGGACGACGGCCGCGTGGCCATCGAAAACGTCGAGAGCTACCGTCATCGCCGCAGCGTGTCGGTCGATGTCGCCGACTACGGCAGCATCACCGGTGACGTCGCCTGGGGCGGCAACTGGTTCTTCATCACCGGCGAAACGCCGCTGCCGCTCACGCTGGCCAACCAGCGCGGGCTCACCGCCTATACCGAAGCCATTCGCGCCAGCCTGGAGCACGCCGGCGTCACCGGTGCGGGCGGGCAGGAAATCGACCACATCGAACTCAACAGCAACGACCCCGAGGGCGGCAACGACGGACGCAACTTCGTCCTCTGCCCGGGCATGGCCTACGATCGCTCGCCGTGCGGCACCGGAACCAGCGCTAAGGTGGCCTGCCTGGCCGCCGACGGCAAGCTCGATCCGGGCCAGGTCTGGCACCAGGCAGGCATCCTGGGCAGCGTGTTCGAGGCCACCTACCGGCACGGCGAACGCGGTGTGTTGCCCCGGATTACCGGCAGCGCCCATGTCACGATGCAAGGCACCCTGCTGATCGACGAGGCCGACCCGCTGGCCTGGGGTATCGGCGCCGCGTGAGCACGTTCGACCTGATCGTGATCGGCGCCGGCATCGTCGGTGCCGCCTGTGCCGAACGGGCCAGCGCGGCCGGGCTCAATGTCGCCATCGTGGAGCCCGGCGCGATCGGCGGCGGCGCCACCGCGGCGGCCATGGGCCACCTGGTCGCCATGGACGACGATCCGGCCGAATTCGCCCTCTCGCGCTATTCGCTGGGGTTGTGGGACGCCTTCGCCAACCTCCCGGGCGCGGAGTTCAGCCGCTGCGGCACCCTGTGGGTGGCCAGCAACGACGACGAACTGGCACGCATCCCGGACAAGCTCGGTCGCCTCCTCGCGGCCGGTGTGCAGGCCGAGCCGCTGGACGCCCGCGCGCTCTACGAACACGAGCCCGCCCTGGCGCCCGGCCTGGCCGGCGGCCTGCGCATTCCGAACGAAGCCGTGGTGTATCCGCCGGCAGTCGCGCGCCATCTGGTCGATCGTGCGCTGCGCGCGGGCGCCATGCTCCACCGGCAGACGGCCGCCAGCCTCTATCCGCAAGGGGTGGTGCTGCACGACGGCAGCACGCTGCGCGGCCCCGTTCTTGTCGCCACCGGGTGTGCCTTGCCACAGCTGCTGCCGACGCTACCCATCCGGGCTCGCAAGGGCCACCTGGTGATCACAGACCGCTATGCCGGCAAGGTGACCCACCAGCTGCTCGAACTGGGCTACGCGGACAGCGCCCACGGTGCGGATGCGGCCAGCGTGGCGTTCAACGTGCAGCCGCGTCCCACCGGCCAGATCCTGATCGGTTCGTCGCGCGAATACGATGCAGCCGACGCCAGCGTCTCCATGGCCATGGTGCAGCGCATGCTCCAGCGCAGTTTCCGTTTCCTGCCGTGCCTGCGCGAACTGGCGGCCGTGCGCATCTGGACCGGTTTCCGGCCGGTGAGCGTCGATGGCCTGCCCTATATCGGCCGTGTTCCCGGCATGGCCGATACCTGGGTGGCGGCCGGGCACGAGGGCCTGGGCGTCACGACATCGCTGGGCAGCGCGCAGCTGCTGATCGACCAGCTGCTCGGGCGCCCCACGGCCATCGATGCCTCGCCCTACGATCCCGCGCGGGTGGTCCGATGAGCGGCCATGTGCGCATCGTGATCGACGGCCTGCCGGTCGAGGTGCCGGAGCGGATCAGCGTCGCCGCCGCCTTGCTCGGCCTGGAACGCCCGTTCCGCCGCTCGGTCGGCGGTCAGCATCGCGCCGCCGTGTGCGGCATGGGCGTGTGTTTCGAGTGCCGCGTGGGCATCGACGGCCTGGCGCAACAACGCGCCTGCCAGGTCACCGTGCGCGAGGGCATGAGGGTGGATACCGATGCATGACCGCTTCGACATCGCCGTTGTGGGTGCGGGCCCGGCCGGACTGGCCGCGGCCACCGCCGCCGCCGCGCACGGGCATCGCGTCGCCCTGATCGACAGCCAGCCCGCGGCTGGCGGCCAAGTGTGGCGACAGGACATTGCGTACGGCTACCCGGCCATGGCCCGGCGCAGCATCGACGGCGCACTGGCCACGCGCGGCGTGACGTGGCTGCCCGAGACGCAGGTGATCGCCGCGGAACCCGGCCAGTTGCTGTTGCAGGACCCGCGACGCGGCTACCTGCTGCCTTTCCACTCACTGGTGGTCGCCACGGGTGCCCGCGAGCTGCTGCTGCCCTTCCCCGGCTGGACCCTGCCCGGCGTGGTCGGCGCCGGCGGTCTGCAGGCGCTGCTGAAACAGGGCTGGGCCCTGCGCGGACGGCGTGTGCTGGTCGCCGGCAGCGGTCCGCTGCTGCTGGCCGCCGCAGCCACCGCGCGCCGGCATGGCGCCATCGTGCTGGGCATCCACGAGCAGGCCCCGGCCACCGCCATCAACGCGTTCGCCCGCGGGCTCTGGCGCTGGCCGGGCAAGGCCGCGCAGGCCGCCGCCCTGCGCCTGTCGCTGCGCGGCGTGGGCTATCACACCGGCAGCGTGGTCACCGCCGCCGTGGGCGAGCAGGCGCTGGTGGCCGCCGATATCGACGACGGGCACGGCACGCGGCATGTCGCGTGCGACGTGCTGGCCGCCGGCTTCGGACTGGTGCCTGACCTTGCCCTCGCCCGGCAACTCGGTTGCGCGACGCGCGTCGGCGACAACGAGGTGCATCCACGGATCGTCGTCGACCCTTACCAGCGCACCAGCCGTGACGACACCTTCGCCGCCGGCGAAAGCTGTGGTATCGGCGGACGCGACAGCGCCCGCCTGGAGGGCGAGATCGCCGGGCTTGCCGCCGCCGGTGCCCGCGTGCCCGATGCACTGTTGCGCCGACGCGATCACGCCCGCGCGTTTGCCGCGCACCTGCAGCGGCACTTCACGTTGTCGCCGCGCGTGCGCGACCTGGCGCGCGACGACACCCTGGTCTGCCGCTGCGAGGACGTCACGCTGGGCGCCGTGCGCGCACATGCCGACGCACGCAGCGCCAAACTCGCCACCCGCTGCGGCATGGGCGCGTGCCAGGGCCGCATCTGCGGCGCCGCGCTCGCCGAACTGGGCCATGGCTTCCGCACCGATCCGCGCCCCCCGCTCTTTCCCGCCCGCCTGTCCACCCTGGGCGAGCCGGACCTTCCCTGTTCCCTACCTTCACCTTGAGAGGCACACCCACATGAGCAACGCATCCCTCTGGCACGGCGTCCTTCCCGCCATCACCACCCCGTTCACGGCCGACGGCCAGATCGACCATGACTTCCTCGCCAGGCATGCCGTGCAGATGATCGACGCCGGTTGCAAGGGCATCGTGCCGCTCGGTTCGCTGGGCGAAGCGGCCACCCTGAGCTTCGACGACAAGACGGCGGTGCTGCGCACGCTGGTCAAGGCCCTCGACGGCCGCGCACCGGTGATCCCGGGCATCGCCTCGCTCTCCACCGACGAGGCGGTTCGCCTTGCCAAGGAAGCCAAGGCCATCGGCTGTGCCGGCCTGATGGTGCTGCCGCCGTACGTGTACTCGACCGACTGGCGCGAGATGAGCGCGCACGCCAAGGCCGTGATCGCCGCGACCGACCTGCCCTGCATGCTCTACAACAACCCGGTGGCCTACAAGACCGATTTCACCCCCGAGCAGATGGCCGAACTGGCCGGCCAGCACGCCAACCTGCAGGCCGTGAAGGAATCCTCGGGCGACGTGCGTCGCTTCGCCGCCATCCGCGCGCTGGTGGGCGATCGCCTCCAGCTGCTGGTCGGCATGGACGATGCGCTGGTGGAAGGCGTGAGCATGGGTGCGGTGGGCTGGGTGGCCGGCCTGGTCAACGCGTATCCGGCGGAATCGGTGAAGCTGTTCGAGCTGGCCCGCGACGGTGGCGCCAAGGCGGCGGAATCGCTGTATGCCTGGTTCCTGCCGCTGCTGCGCCTGGATACGGTGCCGACCTTCGTGCAGCTGATCAAGCTGGTACAGGCGCGCGTGGGCATGGGCAGCGAAACCGTACGCGCCCCGCGCCTGCCGGTGGTCGGTGCCGAGCGCGAGTACGCCATGAAGGTGATCGACCACGCGATCGCCACCCGGCCGGGGCTCTGATCCATGAGCGACCAGCCGCAGGTACTGATCGGCGGACGGTGGCGCGCGGCCGATGCGCCCACCGGGACGTTCCGCGCCGAGGACCCCACGCGGGGTGAAGCGATCGGGCCGGCTTTCCCGATCAGTAGCGCGGCGGATACGGAGGCGGCCCTCGTGGCCGCCGTTTCGGTCGCCGCCGACCTCGCGGCGCTGCCGCCGGAATGCATCGCCGATTTCCTCGAGCGCTACGCCGACGGTATCGATGCCGATGCGGAGACGCTGGTCGCGCTGGCCGCCGCCGAGACGGCGTTGCCGGCGGAGCCACGCCTGCGCTCGGTAGAACTGCCCCGCGCCAGCGGCCAGTTGCGCCAGGCCGCGCGTGCGGTGCGCGAGCATGCATGGAGCGATGCCACGATCGATACCGCCAGCGGGCTGCGTGCGCATCGCGCGCCGCTGGGCAAGCCGGTGCTGGTGTTCGGGCCCAATAACTTCCCGTTCGCCTTCAACGCCGTGGCCGGCAGCGATTTCGCGTCCGCCATCGCGGCCCGCAACCCGGTGATCGCCAAGGCGCATCCGTCGCACCCGTCCACATCGCGGCGGCTGGCGCAGATCGCGCGCGATGCCGTGCAGGCGGCCGGCCTGCCGCCCGCGTCGGTGCAGATGCTCTATCACTTCGACAACGCGACGGGCGCGGCCCTGGCCGGCGATCCCCGCCTGGGCGCGATTGGCTTCACCGGCAGCCGTGCCGGTGGCCTCGCCCTGAAGCAGGCCGCCGATGCCGCGGGCGTGCCCATCTACGCGGAGATGTCCAGCGTCAACCCGGTGTTCCTGTTGCCCGGCGCGCTGGCCGAGCAGGCCGACACCCTGGCGGAGGCGTTCTTCACCTCCTGCACCATGGGCAGCGGCCAGTTCTGCACCAATCCCGGTATCGTCGTGGTGCCGGCGGGCGCCGCCGGCGATGCCTTCGTCGCCGCGGCCACGCGTCGTTTCGCCGAAGCCGCGCCGCGGCCGCTGTTTTCCCGGGGTGTCCTCGACAGCCTGACCCAGGCCGTCGCCGGGTTGACCGCGGCCGGCGCGACCGTGCTCGCCGGCGGCAGCGCGGGCAAGGACGCCGGCTACCGTTTCCAGCCGACGCTGCTGACCGTACACGCCGAGGCGTTCCTGAAGGATGCACGCGCCCTGCAGGCCGAGGCATTCGGCCCGGTCAGCCTGCTGGTCCGCGTCGACGACGACGCGGCGTTCGCTGGCGTGGCCGAGGCGTTCGAGGGCAACCTCACCGGCACGCTCTACCGGGCGGCCGACGGCCGCGACGACGCGCTGTGGCAAGCCATCGCACGCCACCTGCGGCCGCGCGTGGGACGTCTCATCGCCAACCGCATGCCCACCGGCGTGGCGGTCAGTGCCGCGATGAACCATGGCGGGCCCTTCCCCGCTACCAGCCATGCCGGCTTCACGGCCGTCGGCATGCCCGCGGCCATCCATCGCTTCACCGCGCTGCACAGCTACGACAACGTCCCCGACGCGCTGCTGCCGGTGAACCTGCGCGACCGCAACCCCGGCGGCGTGCAGCGCCGGATCGACGGTCGCTGGACCACCGCGGACGTGGGAGCCGACGCATGAACGCGCAGATCGGACACCTGGGTATCGAACGTGCGCGCGCCGCGTGCACGCCGTGGACCGCGCTCGCCCCGCGCATCGGCACCGACGAATACCTGGGCCGACTGGCGCGTGCGCAGCGCCTGCTGGAGGCCACGGGAGCCGATGCGCTGCTGGTCACCGCCGGCACGTCGTTGCGTTATTTCACCGGCATTCCCTGGGGCGCCACGGAACGCCTGGTCGGCATGCTGCTGCCCAGGCAGGGCGATGCGGTGCTGATCTGCCCGGCCTTCGAGGAAGGCTCGTTGCAGGCCGAACTGGCGCATCCGCTGCCGATGCTGTTCTGGGAAGAACACGAGGATCCCCACGCGCTGGTTGCCTCGTGCATGGCATCGCGTGGCGCACGCACGCTGGCGCTCGACCCGGCGGCACCCTTCGGCGTGTTCTCCGGCCTGGCTGCCGCGCTAGGTACGCGCGACATCGTGGATGCCACGCCGGTGATCGACGGCTGCCGTGGCTGCAAGTCGCCCGCCGAGCTGGGGCTGATGAAGCAGGCCACGGCGATGACGCTGAAAGTGCAGGCCCTGGCCGCCGGCATGCTGCACGAAGGCGTTGCCGCGGGCGAGGTGAAGCGCTTCATCGACACCGCGCATCGCGCGCTCGGCGCGGACAACGGGTCCACCTTCTGCATCGTGCAGTTCGGCACGGCCACGTCCTTCCCGCATGGCGTGCCCGGCGAGCAATACCTCGAACAGGACCAGGTGGTGCTGATCGACACCGGGTGCAGCGTGGCGGGCTACCAGTCCGACATCACCCGCACCTATGTCTTCGGCACGCCGAATGCCGAGCAGTCGCGCATCTGGGACCTGGAGCGCGCCGCGCAACAGGCCGCCTTCGACGCGGTACGGCCCGGCGTGGCCTGTGCCGATGTCGACGCGGCCGCGCGTCGCGTGATCGAGGCCGGCGGCCTGGGGCCGGATTATCGCCTGCCCGGCTTGCCCCACCGCACCGGACACGGCTGCGGCATGGCCATCCACGAGGCACCCTATCTGGTGCGTGGCAACCAGGCGCCGCTCGCGCCCGGCAACTGCTGCAGCGACGAACCGATGATCGTCATCCCGGGGCGCTTCGGCATCCGTCTCGAGGATCATTTCTACGTGACCGAGGACGGCGGCGCCTGGTTCACCGCGCCGTCGCCGTCGATAGACCAACCGTTTGCGTGACGTTCCACCGAAGGGGGTATCGCATGACTCGTTTCCCGGCCGCTCGCGGCGTGTTGCTCGCGTGCCTGATCGCCGCGACCGCTGTTCCCGCCCATGCGGCCGAGGCGCCGACCGGTCCGGCCAAGGCGTTCGATGCCCTGGTCGCCGAACGCTGGGCCTACCAGCTGAAGGAAAGCCCGGAGCTGGCCACCACCATCGGCGACTATCGCTACAACGACCGCTGGACGGATTATTCGCTGGCCCATGTGGCCGTGGACGGCAAGGCCACCGCGGCATTCCTGCGCCGCTTCGAGGCGGTGGACGTCGCGAAGCTGGACGAGCAGCGCCGCCTCAGCCAGGCCATGGCCGTGCGCGAACTGAAGGATCGCCTGGAAGCGATCCGCCTGAAGAACCACGAGATGCCGCTGGACCAGCTGGGCGGTGTGCAGCTGCAACTGCCCGGATTCGTGCCGACCATCCCGTTCGACTCCACGCAGCATTACGACCAGTACCTGGTGCGACTGAAGGCCATTCCCCGTGTTATCGACCAGCTGATCGCCGCGTCGCGGCAAGGCATGACGGACGAGCTGATGCAGCCGCGCTACCTGCTGGAAAAGGTGGCCGTGCAGGCACGGCAGATCGCCGAACCGGCTGGCGCGGCCAACGTGTTCGGCCAGCCGGTGGACGCTATGCCTGCCAGCATGTCGGCGAAGGACAAGGCACGGCTGAAGCAGGCCATCCTCGCGGCCGTGGACGAACAGGTGCGTCCCGCGTACCGCAAGCTGGCTGACTTCGTCGCCAACGATTACGCGCCGCACGGGCGCACGCAGGAAGGCATCTGGTCGCTGCCCGACGGCGAGGCGCGCTACCGCTTCGCCATCCACACGCAGACCACCACCGACCTGGACCCGCAGCGTATCCACCAGATCGGCCTGGACGAGGTCAAGCGCATCGAGGGCGAGATGACCGCCATCGCGCACCAGCTGGGTTACGCCGACCTGCCCGCGTTCCGCGCCGCGATCGTCAAGGACCCGAAACGCTACGCCACCTCGCGCGAGCAGATCCTGGACCTTTACCGCGGCTACATCGCCGGCATGCAGCCTGAACTGCCGAAGCTGTTCGGCCACCTGCCGACCACGGCGCTGAAAGTGCAGGCGGTGGAGGCGTATCGCGAGAAGGATGCGCCCGGCGCCGAATACCACCAGGGCACGCCGGACGGCAAACGCCCCGGCGTGGTCTTCGTCAACACCGGCGACTTCGCGCAGCGCACGCTGTACACCATCGAAGACACCGCCTACCACGAGGGCGTGCCGGGCCATCACCTGCAGATCTCGATCGCGCAGGGCCTGCCGTTGCCGCCGTTCCGCCAGCAGGCCGCGTACAACGCCTATATCGAGGGGTGGGCGCTGTATGCCGAGAAGCTGGCCAGGGAAGCGGGCTTCTACAAGGATCCGTACAACGACTATGGCCGTCTCAGCGGCGATCTGCTGCGCGCCGATCGACTCGTGCTCGACACCGGCGTGCATGCGCTGCACTGGACGCGCCAGCAGATGATCGACTTCTTCCACGCCCACCCGGCGGAAGACGAGCCCAGCATGCAGGCCGAGACCGATCGTTACATCGCCTGGCCCGGGCAGGCGCTGGGCTACAAGCTGGGCCAGCTGAAATTCCTCGAACTGCGCCAGCGCGCGGAAAAGGCGCTGGGCCCCGCGTTCGACATCCGCGCGTTCCACGACCAGATGCTGTCCGGTGGCGCCATGCCGCTGGAACTGCTGGAAGCGCGCACCGATGCCTGGATCGCCACCATCAAGGCGGCATCCACCCCTCATTGACCGGAGAGTCGCCATGTCCCGTTCCCTCGTCGGTATCGCCTGCCTGCTCGGCATGGCGGCCCTCGCTACCCCTACACACGCCGAGGACGTGGGCCGACGTTTCCGCGATATCGCCACGCGCGAATACACGTGGCGGCAGGCGCAGTTCGCCGGTGCCGACGACGAGAACGGACCGGCGGCACCGTCGGATCACCTGCCACGGGTGGACGCCGCCACGCAGGCCACGCGCGAACGCTACTGGAGCGACGTGCTCACGCAGTTGCAGGGCGTCGACCCTGCGCGGCTGACCGGCGAGGATCCGACCAATTACGCCGTGTACCGGCAACAGGTGGAGGTGCTGCTGGCCGACCAGCGCTTCCATACCTGGCAGATGCCGTTCAACGCGGACTCCGCGTTCTGGAGCAACCTGGGTTTCAGTGCGCGCGCCACGTTCACCGATGCCGCGTCGTACCGTCATTACCTGGCCCGCCTGCGCGACGTGCCGCGTTACTTCGACGAGGAAACGGCGGCCATGCGCCTGGGCCTGGCGCGCGGTTTCAGCCAGCCGAAACTCGTGGTGGCCAGCCAGTACGACGGCATCCGCAGCGTGGCCGATGCCGCGGGTGAAGCGAACCTGTTCTATACGCCGTTCCTCAAGATGTCGCCGACCATCCCCGCGGCGGAACAGGCCCGGTTGCGCGACGAGGCGAAGAAGGCGATAGAGACCCAGGTGCGACCCGCATACGCCCACCTGCTGGCTTTCATGCGCAACGAGTATTACCCGGCCGCGCGCGACGGGCTGGCCGCCGAGGACCTGCCTGACGGCGTGGCCTTCTACCGTTCGCAGATCCTCGAATACACCACGCTGGACAAGAGCCCGGACGAGATCCACGCGCTGGGCCTGAAGGAGATGGCCGATATCCACGGCCAGATGCTGGCGGTGATGCGCGAGGTGAACTTCAAGGGCACCTTCCCCGAATTCCTGCATTTCCTGCGTACCGACCCGCAGTTCTACGCCAAGACGCCGGACGAGCTGCTGAAAGACGCCGCGTGGATCGCCAAGGAAGTGGATGCCGTGGTCGGCGACTACATCGGGCTGCTGCCGCGCCGCCGTTTCGCGATCAAACCGGTGCCCGCCGACCTCGCGCCGATCTATACGGGCGGCCGCGGCGGCCCGGGGATTTATCTGGTCAACACGTACAACCTGCCTTCGCGGCCCCTGTATTCGCTGCCGGCGCTGACCCTGCACGAATCCTCGCCGGGGCACGCCCTGCAGATGCCGCTGGCCGCCGAGACCGCCGGCCTGCCGGACTATCGTCGCTACGGTTTCATCTCCGCCTATGGCGAAGGCTGGGCGCTGTATTGCGAATACCTGGGCCAGGAGATGGGCATCTACCACACGCCGTACGAGCGCTTCGGTTACCTCAGTTACCAGGCGTGGCGTGCGGCACGACTGGTCGTGGACACCGGCATCCATCACCTGCACTGGACGCGCGAGCAGGCGCGCCAGTACCTGCGGGACAACACCGCGCTGGCCGAGCACGAGATCGACACCGAGGTGGATCGCTATATCGCGTGGCCGGGCCAGGCGCTGTCGTATTACCTGGGCGAGATGGCCATCCGCGAGGGGCGTGCGCGGGCGACGAAGGCGCTGGGTGAACGCTTCGACATCCGTGCCTTCCACGACACCGTGCTGTCCACCGGCTCCGTGCCGCTGCCCGTGCTGAACCAGCGGATCGATGCCTTCATCGCCGGCGGCGGCAAGTCGCCCTACGCGTCCACCGCGGGAGCGCCACGTCCATGAGCGACATGCCGAACGACACCCAGGGTCACTTCCACAAGCGCCTCACCCTGGTCGACCTGACCTTCATCGGGCTGGGCGCGATCTTCGGCTCCGGCTGGCTGTTCGCGGCCGGCCACGTGGCCGCGCTGGCCGGCCCGGCGGGCATCGTCTCCTGGCTGATCGGTGGCGCCGCGGTGCTGTTGCTGGGCCTGGTCTACTGCGAACTCGGCGCCGCGTTGCCCCGCGCGGGCGGTGCCGTGCGCTATCCCGAGTACTCGCACGGCGCCCTGCTGGGCGCCTTGATGGGCTTCATCACGCTCATCGCCTTCTCCAGCCTGATCGCCATCGAGACCGTGGCCTGCCGGCAATACGCCGCCGCCTGGCTGCCCGCGCTGAACGTGCCCGGCAGCACGCATGCCAGCGTGCTGGGCTGGTTCGTGCAGCTGGCCTTGCTGCTGCTGTTCTTCGCGCTCAACTACTACAGCGTGAAAACCTTCGCCAAGGCCAACAACATCATCAGCGTGTTCAAGTTCGTGGTGCCCGTGCTGGTCATCGTGATGCTGCTGACCCACTTCCATCCCGCCAACCTGAGCATCCACGGCCTCGCCCCCAACGGCCTGTCCGGCGTGGAAGCCGCGGTATCCGCCGGCGGCATCATCTTCGCCTATCTGGGTCTCACGCCCATCGTCTCGGTGGCCAGCGAGGTACGCGATCCCCAGCGCACCATTCCCATCGCGCTGATCCTTTCCGTGGTGCTGTCCACCGTGATCTACGTGCTGCTGCAGCTGGCGTTCCTGGGTGGCATTCCCACCGACATGCTGGCCGGCGGCTGGAGCGGCATGGACAAGGCGTTCGCCCTGCCCTACCACGACATCGCGCTGGCGCTCGGCTTCGGCTGGCTGGCCACGCTGGTGGTCTGCGACGCGGTGATCTCGCCCAGCGGCACGGGCAACATCTACATGAACGCCACACCGCGCATCGTCTACGGCTGGGCCCGCAGCGGTGGCTTCTTCCCGGCGCTCACACGGATCGACCGCGCCTCGGGCATCCCACGGCCGGCCTTGTGGCTGACCCTGGCCCTGTCCATCTTCTGGACGCTGCCGTTTCCCTCGTGGGAGGCGCTGATCCAGGTGGTCTCGGCCGCGCTGGTACTCAGCTACGCGGTGGCCCCGGTCACCGTCGCGGCGCTGCGCCGCAGCGCGCCGGCACTCGAACGCCCGTTCCGCGTGCGTGGCTTCGCCGTCATCGGGCCCGTGTCGTTCGCCGTGGCCGGACTGATCGTCTACTGGTCCGGCTGGAGCACGGTGTCGTGGCTGCTCGGCCTGCAGATCGCCATGTTCGCCGGGTATGTACTGGTCAAGCGCGCCACGGGCGCACCCCGCGCGCTGCTCGCCCAGCAGGTGCGCTCGGCGGCATGGCTGATCGGCTTCTATGTCGTCATCATCGCCGCGTCCGCGCTGGGTACGTTCGGCGGCAACGGCAGCCTGCCCCATCCCTGGGATTCCGTCGTGGTGCTGGTGGCGTCCGTGGCCATCTACTACTGGGGTGCCTGCACAGGGCTGCCCGCTTCCGCGCTTGCCCTGGACGACGACGATGAGTGACCCCGACCGCTCGCCGATGGCGCGCCGCGACTTCCTGCGCACCCTCGCCGCCGCCAGCGCGGCGGCCGGCCTCGCACCCCTGTCGGCCGAAGCAGTGTGGCGCGGCGATACCGGCGCGGCATCCGTCTCTCCCACCACCGGTGCCCCACCACCCGCCGCGCGGGTGCCCTTGCCTGGCGTGTCCCTCGACGGCTTCGCGCCCGTGGCGACCTTCCGCGACGGCGATCGCACGTGGCGCGTGCTGGAGAACCTGCGCCACACGGATGGCGACCTCGTGCTCACCGACGGCACGCAGGCCGTGGTGATCGGCAAGCGAACCGAGGCCACCTGGGACGAGTCCGACAAGCCGTACCTCGGCCTCGCACTGGCTGAGATCGCGGTCGCCGGCCCCGACCTGCTCGCCGACCGCCTGCTGGCCAAGGGGCAGCCCGACGAAGACCAGGTGCGGCGGGCCGCGCCGCCGCCGGCCTCGGTGCTTAACCCGGAGGACTATTACGGCCGCCTGCCGTGGACGACCTTCGTCGGCACCCGCCAGTGCCTGGACACGATGCCGGTCTACACCTCCGGCAGCACGCGCGGCTACCACGCCGACCAGGCCTTCGCCGACCTGCACGACCCGAAGAAAGTGGCCCGCCGTCGCGAAGGCCTGCTCGGTGGCTGGCTGCCGGCGGTGCACAAGGTCGTGCCGATCGATGCGGAGCGCTGGTACGACGTGATCGTCTTCGCCGACGTGGATGCCACGGATCGCTTCGTGGTGCAGACCTGGCATCGCACGGCGCTCGTCGAACGTGGCGCGATGACCCGTGTCGTCTACGGGCACAGCTACCCGGCCTGCCCGCCGCGAAGGCAGGCTCCCACCGCCGATGCGTTCCACGCCGCGTTGCTGCGCTTCCACGACCGCTGGCATGCCGAACTGGCCGACATGGCGGTGGCGACGATACCGGCCCCCGGCTGGGCGGACATGGCGCGCTACGCGTTCGCGCGCGAGCTGGTCGTACGGCCGGAGGGCACCTATCCCAAGTACGGCGCGGTGGATCGCGACTACTACGGCAACGAGTACGACGGCTTCCAGGACACCTTCACCAGTTCGCTCTACGCCAACCTGGAATGGGGTCGCTTCGCCCAGGCCGCTGCGGTGTTCGACGGCTATTTCACCGATTTCGTCCAGCCCGACGGCATGATCAACATGCGCGGCGCGGAGATGGGCCAGTTCGGCCTCACGCTTTCGCTGATCGCGCGATACGTGGCCTACACGGGCGACGTGGCGCTGTGCCGCAAGCACCGCGCGAAGATCCAGGCCACCGCGGCCATCCTGCTGGAACTGCATGATGCGTCACTGACACTCCCCGCCGGCGACCCCGGCCATGGCCTCATCCACGGCTGGAACGAGTCCGACGCCTGCCTGTTCCCCGATCCCATGCTGTGGTGGAAGCCGTACTTCGCCAACAGCGCGCTGGCCGTGCGCGGACTCACCGATCTGGCCGGCGCATGGTCACGTATCGCACCGGGCGACATCGCCACCGCGTCGCATTGGACGACGCGCGCCACCGCCCTGCGCGAGCGGCTGGTGGCCAGTGTGCGCGCCAGCGTGCGCCACGACCTCAAGCCGCCTTACGTGCCGCCGTTGCCCGGCGTGAAGCGTACCTTCCGCGAGGCACTCGCCGCCGAACATCCCAGCGAGCAGCAATGGCCGCACCGCGCCTATGCGGAGCTGTTGCAGGCCGATGTGCTGCCTGACGACCTGGCGCACCGGGTGATCGACGCGATGCGCGGCCACGGGGCGACCAGCCTGGGTGTCGTGGCCAACATCGGCCCGGTGGACCCGAAGAGCCGCGATATCCTCGGTTTCATCTCTTACGGCTACGCGCAGCAGCTGCTGCGCCTGGATCGCGTGGACGAATACCTGCTGTTCCTCTACGCGCACCGCTACCACGGGCATACGCCCGGCAGCTGGACCGCCGGCGAGGTCACCGATATCGCCGGCGGCATGCCGCTGTTCTGCATGCCGGCGCAGATGACGATTCCTCTCCTGCTGCGCTGGGCCTTCGTCCACGACGACAGCGCGGGTGACACCTTGCACCTGGGCCGCGCCGTGCCGCATGCCTGGTGGGCCGGGAACCATGCGCTGTCCTTCGATGCAGCGCCGACACGGTGGGGACGGTGCAGCCTGCAACTGCTACGCAGCGCGGGTACGCTGGCCGCCACGGTCGTGCTGCCCGACGCAGCGACGCCGAAGGAAGTGTGGGTCACGCTGCGCACGCCGCCACAGGCAACGCGTGGCGCGGTGCGGGTCGACGGTGCCGCCGTACCGGTCGGCGACCTGCGCGGCGAGCACATCCGCCTGCACGGCCGTCCCGGGCAGCGGATCGAGGTCACGCTGGCCTTCACGTGACCCGAGGCTATGCAGGATGCCGCACCGGCGTCTTGTAAATGACACAAGACGCTGCCGGTGCGTGACGTCACGATGAAAGCGCGCATCGGGGGGTGCGCGGGTACGCCGGGCCTGATGCGCGGCGGCCACGCGGTGGGGGCGACATGCACGAATCGGACGAACGCAGGCGATTTCTGAAAACGGGTGCCATCGCACTCGCCAGCGCCTTGGCCGCGCCGCGGTTGCAGGCCTTCGATACCGCCGACCCGGCCAGCGCGACCGCCGTGGCCGCACGCGAAAAACCGGTATGCCGGATGCAGCCTTTCGCGCTGAATCAGGTCCGCCTGCTGGACAGCGATTTCAGCCGAGCCGCGGCGATCAACCTCGATTACCTGCACAGCCTGCCCGTGGACCGCCTGGCGCACAGTTTCCGTATACAGGCCGGCCAGCCTTCCACCGCGAAGCCGCTGGGCGGCTGGGAAAAACCCGATTGCGAACTGCGCGGCCATTTCACCGGTGGGCATTACCTCTCGGCGGCCGCCATCGCTTGGTCCGCGCATGGCGATGCCACGCTGAAGGCGCGAGGCGATGAACTGGTCGGCATCCTGGCCGGTTGCCAGCGACCCAACGGCTACCTCAGCGCCTTCCCCGAATCGTTCTTCGACCGGCTGAGCGCCGGCCAGAAGGTCTGGGCGCCGTTCTACACGGTGCACAAGATCCAGGCCGGCATGCTCGACATGTACCGGCTGGCCGGCAACACGCAGGCCCTTGCCGTCGCCAGGGGCATCGGTAACTGGACCGTGCGCTGGCTGAACGGGTTCTCCGATACGGACATCGCGCACATCCTCAAGACCGAATACGGCGGCATGAACGAATCGATGGCGCACCTGTACGCCATCACCGGCGACACCCGATACCTGGATGCCGCGCACCGGTTCGACCAGGTGTCGCTGTTCGATCCGCTGGCCTCGCATCGCGACGAGCTGAAGGGCCTGCACAGCAACACGCAGATCCCCAAGGTGATAGGCGCGGCACGCCGGTATGAGCTGACCGGTGAGCCGCGCTATCGGCGCATCGCGGAATTCTTCTGGGAAACGGTGACGCAGAACCGCACCTACGCCACCGGCGGCTCCAGCAACGACGAATTCTGGAAAACCGGCCCGGGTGACCTGAAGGACCAGCTGGGCTTGTACGCGGCGGAATGCTGCGTGGCCTACAACCTGCTCAAGCTCACGCGGCATGTCTACGCGTGGAGCGGCGATCCGCGCGCCTTCGACTACTACGAGCGCAACCTCTACAACGCCCGCCTGGGCACGCAGGACGCCCAGGGAATGAAGCTTTATTACTACTCGCTGCAGCCCGGTGGCGCGAAGTTCTACAACTCGCCCATGGACTCGTTCTGGTGCTGCACCGGCAGCGGCGCGGAGGAGTTCGCCCGCTTCAACGACGCGATCTATTTCCGCGACGACGACGCGCTGCACGTCAACCTGTTCATCCCGTCCGAGCTGGACTGGCCCGAGATGGGCCTGACCCTGCGCCAGGACACCGGTTTCCCGCGCGAAGCGGCCACGCATTTCCGGTTCACGCTGAAGCAGCCGCGCGACATCGCCCTCAACCTGCGCATCCCCTCGTGGATCGCCCCGGGCGCGCGCGTCGAGGTGAACGGTGAAGCCCTGGACACCTTTGCGTCCCCGGGCAGCTACCTCACCCTGCGGCGCACCTGGCAGACGGGCGACCGCGTGTCGCTCACGCTGCCCATGGCGCTGCGCAGCGTGACCCTGCCCGGCGACGACACGTTGCAGGCGGTGACGATCGGTCCAATCGTGCTGGCGGCGCGGCTGGGATCGAAGGGCCTCACGCACGACCAGCAGTACGGCCGCTACGAATCGGGTCCGTCACCCGAACCCAAACCCCAGCCCGCACCGCAGATCGCGCCGGACGATGCGCATCCACTGGCGTGGCTGGTGCCGACGGACACCCCGCTCACCTACCGTGCCACCACCCGGCACGGCGTGATCGACGTGGCACCGCTGAATACGATCCAGGGCGAGCGTTACGCCGTGTACTGGCAAACCGAAGGCGCCGCCCCCGGCGCCACCTGAGCTTCAAGGCCACCACGCATTCCACCCACCCCGACCGGTCCACGGACCGTTCGACGGCTTCGTGCACCTTTTCGCCACCGCCCCGAGGAACGCCATGTATCCACGCCATCGCACCAGGTCCGACCGCTCCTCCTGTCCGGGGTTTTCCGCGCGGCTCGTCGGCACGACGTTGCAGGCCGCGATCGCGCTGGCGCTACTGGGAACCTGCGCCACCTCGCAGGCGCAGGACACCCCGAAGGACGCCAGCGCCACCGAGGCGAAAACACTCGACGCGGTGACCGTCACGGGGTCCCGCATCCGCCGCGTGGACACCGAGACGGCCAATCCCGTGGTGACGCTGGATCGCGCCGCCATCGAGGCCACCGGCAAGCCGACGCTGGGCGACCTGGTCCAGGAGTTGCCTTCCATCGCTGGCAACGCGACCAATCCCAATACCAACAGCGGCGGCGGCACCGGCGCCTCCACGGTGTCGCTGCGTGGCTTGGGCGACAAGCGCACGCTGATCCTGGTCAATGGCGTGCGCCTGGCCTACAACGATGTCAACGCCATTCCGGCGAGCATGATCGAGCGCGTCGAGGTGCTCAGCGACGGTGCCTCGGCCGTGTATGGCTCGGATGCCATCGGCGGCGTGGTCAACTTCATCCTGCGCGACCACTTCGACGGCGTGCAGCTGTCCAGCGACTTCGGCACCAGCAAGCGCAGCGACGGCAACCGGCGGAACTTCGCACTGACCGCCGGGCACACCGGCAGCAACTACAGCGTCATCGCCGGGCTGTCGTACAACGACATCGACGCCGTATCGGCGGCCGCGCGTCCGTACTCGAAAGATGCCTTGTACCTGACGGACGGCGTCCCGGTGAAGCAGGGCTCATCCGCCACGCCCGGCGGCTCGGTCAATTTCAACGACGGCTCCGACGCCGCCACGGCGCTGGCCGCCGCGTCCGGCTGCTCGCGCGTCACCCTCAACCCCGGCGTGACCGGGCAGCCGGGCCCCGGCGATTTCCACTGCTACCACGGCAGCGATTCGTACAACTACCAGCCCTACAACCTGTTGCAGACGCCGCAGAAGCGCACGAACGCCTTCGTCCTGGGCAAATACCAGTTCACGCCCTCGGTGCAGGGCTACGTCAACGCCTATTTCAGCAAGACCAAGTCGTCGTCGGTGATCGCGCCGATCCCCGTGTTCGCCAACGGCGACAATTTCCTGGTGTCCTCCGCCAGCGTGTACAACCCGTTCGGCGTGAACTTCGGCACCGACCGCGCCACGGGCACGTCGTACAACGACCTCAACACACGCGCCACGGTGCTGGGCAACCGCAGCTACCAGTACAACACGTACAACCTGCAGGTGAACCCGGGGTTGCGCGGCGCGTTCGGCGACAGCACCTGGCAATGGTCCACCGATATCAACTACGGCCGCGTGCGCCAGATATCGCGCAACAACGGCTTCCTGGACTATGCGCAGTTCAACCAGGCGGTGGGGCCGTCGTTCCGCGATACCGACGGTACCGTGCGCTGCGGCAGCGCCGGCAACGCGGTTGCCGGCTGCACGCCGCTGGACATCTTCAACCTCAACGCGCCGTCCAGCCTGGCCACGTTGCAGTCGATGATCGTCAACCCGACGGTCAGCAGCGTCTACACCGTGAAGCAGTGGGAAGCCAATGCCAACGGCAACCTGTTCGACCTGCCCGCCGGCACGGTGAGCCTCGCCACCGGCGTGTCCTATCGCAAGGAGAGCACCTCCACGCAGGCCGACCCGCTGTGGACCGGCGACGAGAACGGACTGTGCGGGGTGGTCGAGTTCTGCGCTTCCACGCTGGCCGGCGGTTTCAACGTCAAGGAAGCCTATGCGGAGGCGCTGGTGCCCCTGCTGTCCGACCTGCCGGGCATCCGCTCGCTCAACCTGACGCTGGGCTCGCGCTGGTCCGACTACAGCACGGTGGGCAGCAAGACCAACAGCAAGGTGGCGCTGGAATGGCGTCCGCTGGACGACCTGCTGTTGCGCGGTACGGTCTCGCAGGTGTTCCGTGCACCCAACACCAGCGAACTGTACGCGGGCGTAGCCGGCGATTCGGCCACCGCCAACGACCCGTGCAACGGCTACACCGGGGGGCATGACGTGGCCTGCGCCAACGTGCCTACCGATGGCTCCTACCGCCAGGCCGACGGCCAGGTGTCGGGCAAGGCGTCGGGCTCGGTGCTGGCCGGCTACCAGCTCAAGCCGGAAACCGGGCGCTCGTACGACATCGGCCTGGTCTACGATCCGCACTGGCTGGACGGCCTGTCCTTCAGCGTGGACAGCTGGAAGATCAACCTCAAGGACACGATCTCCCAGGTGTCGGCGCAAACGGTGCTGAACCAGTGCTACGCCAATCCGGCCAGCGCCTTCTGTGCGCTGGTGCATCGCAACGGCAACGGCACCATCAACTACGTGGCCGAGCCCACCGTCAACCTCGGCAAGCTGTGGGCGGCCGGCACCGATGTCGGCCTGGCGTATCGCTTTCCCGAAACGGCCTACGGCAAGTTCGCCGCCTCGCTCAACGGCACCTACGTGAAGCGATACGACATCAACCCCGATACCACCGACCCGCATTCGGTGGTGATCCACAACGCCGGCATCTACACCTATTCCTACGGCAATTTCCCCCGCTGGCGCGGCCTGGGCACGCTGAACTGGTCGATGGGCAACTTCAGCGCCTCGTGGCGGCTGCGCTATGTCGGCCGCACGCAGATCGGCAGCAGCGACCTCACCCAGGGGCTTTCGGCGGATGCCGCCCTGCCGGGCATCGAGCGCAAGATCGGCGCGTACGTCTACCACAACGTGCAGGTTGCCTATAAGGTCGAACCCTGGCACACGCGCTTCGAGCTCGGTGTCGACAACCTGGCCGACAAGCAACCGCCGCTGTATTTCGCCAATAACGTGACCAACGCCAATACCGACGTCGCCACCTACGACCTGCTGGGCCGCTATTACTGGATGCGCGCCACGGTGTCGTTTTGATCCGCCTGCCGGGCCGCGTGCGTGCCTTCGCCTCGGCGCGGGCCGTCGCCCTGGCGGGTGCCCTGGTCCTGGCCAGCGCACCGGCGCTCGCCGCGCAGCTGCCCCAGGTGGTGCATGCAAACGGACGCCACGCGCTGCAGGTGGACGGCAAGCCCTACACGCTGCTGGCCGTGCAGCTGCATAACTCCAGCGCATGGCCCGCCATCCTGCCCGAGGTGTGGGACGAGGTGCTCGCGCTGCATCCGAACACCCTGGAGGCGCCGGTCTACTGGGAACAATTCGAGCCCTCCCGGGGACGCTACGACACGGCCAACCTCGACGCGCTGATTGCCGGCGCCCGAGCGCACGGCCTGCACCTGGTGGTGCTCTGGTTCGGCAGCTGGAAGAACGGCCAGATGCACTACGTGCCGGAATGGATGAAGGCCGATCCCGCCCGCTACCCGCGGGCGCTGGACGAACACGGCACGCCGCTGGAAGATCTCTCGCCCTACGCCGATGCCAACCTGCACGCGGACCAGACCGCGTTTGCCGCCCTCATGGACCACCTGCGCAAGGTGGACGGCGATCGCCACACCGTGATCATGGTGCAGGTGGAAAACGAGCCCGGCAGCATCGGTGCCATCCGCGACCACTGCCCGGCAGCGGAGCGCGCGTTCGCCGCGCAGGTGCCCGAGGCACTGGCGCAGGCCCTGCACCGGCCGCCCGGCCGCACCTGGACGGCGACCTTTGGTGCCGATGCCGACGAGCAGTTCAACGCCTACGGCATCGCGCGCTACATCGATCAGGTGGCGGCCAGCGGCAAGGCGCGCTACGCGCTGCCGATGTACGTCAACACGTGGCTGCGCTACAAGGGCAAGCACATGCCCGGCTACGACTATCCCAGCGGCGGCGCCACCTGGAATGTGCTGGACACCTGGAAGGCCAGCGCACCGCACATCGACCTGATCGGCACCGACCTTTACAGCACCGACTACCACGAGTTCACCAAGGTGGTCGGCCAGTACACCCGCCCCGACAACCCGCCGTGGATCTCCGAGACCGGCTACGACGCCGGCAACGCGCCCTACCTGTTCCACGTGCTCGCGCAGGGCGGCGTGGGTTTCTCGATCTTCGGCGTGGACCACGCCGCCGACACCGCGGAACGCAAGGCCGCCACCGAAGCACACGCACGCAACTTCGCCCTGCTCGGCCCCATCCAGGGCCTGGTCGCCGACGCCGCGTTCAAGGGCACCCTCAGGGCCGCCGTGGAGCAACGCGGCCAACCGAAAACGGACATCGCGCTGGGCGATGGCTGGACGGCCCATGTGTCCTACGGCGCCCCGGCGTGGGGCGACGCGCCGTCGGAACTGCCGGGCAATCCCACCGCGGATGGCCACATCCTGCTGCTGCCGCTGGGCAACAACGAGTACCTGCTGGTCGGCTTCCACGCGCGCGTGGAGTTCGAACGCAGCCGCCAGGACGGCCGCATGGGCCAGCTGCTGCGCGTGGAGGAAGGCGGGTACCGTGACGACGCCTGGGTGTCCCGCCGCTGGTGGAACGGCGACGAGACCGACTACGGCCTCAACCTCGGCGACCGTCCGGTTTACCTCCGGGTGCGTTTGGGGGATTTTCCCGCCGCCCTCACCGACACCGCCGATCACACCGTTCCCGCCGATCCCGCCCCGTAGGAGCGCACGATGTGCGCGAACCCTCTGCGTTGCTATGGCGAATGAGGCCATGCGCGACCTGAAGGCAGGCGTTTCCGTGCGCCGAGAAGAGCGAATAGCGGATTCACGGAAGCGCTCGCAGCGATGGGGTGCATGGCTTCGTTCGCCATAGCGACGCAGAGGGTTCGCGCACATCGTGCGCTCCTACACGCGCCCGCGCCGACACGGGTGTACGCGAGCCGACGCGGGCGTCTACGTGCGGTTGCGGGCGTACACGCGCAGATGCGGGCGTCCGCGTTACCCTTCAGCTTCCCTCCCGGAACCGAAGAAGGCCAACGCTATGTCATTCATCACGACGCGAGACGGCACGCAGATCTACTACAAGGACTGGGGCACCGGCCAGCCGGTCGTCTTCCACCACGGTTGGCCGCTGAGTGCGGACGACTGGGACGCGCAGATGATGTTCTTCCTCGCCCACGGTTTTCGCGTCATCGCGCATGACCGCCGGGGCCACGGGCGTTCGTCGCAGACGGCGACCGGCAACGACATGGACACCTACGCGGCCGACGTGGCCGAACTGGCCGCGCACCTGGACCTGAAGGACGCCGTGCACATCGGCCATTCCACCGGCGGCGGCGAAGTGGCGCGCTACGTGGCGCGTCACGGCAAGGGCCGTGTGGCCAAGGCCGTGCTGGTCAGCGCAGTGCCGCCGATCATGGTCAAGACGCCGGCCAATCCCGGCGGCCTGGACATCTCGGTGTTCGACGGCTTCCGCACGTCGCTGGCGGACAACCGCGCGCAGTTCTACCGCGAGGTGCCCATTCCCTTCTACGGCTTCAACCGCCCGGGCGTGACCACGCTCGACGGCGTGGTCGACAACTGGTGGCGCCAGGGCATGATGGGCGGCATCAAGGCCCATTACGACTGCATCAAGGCGTTCTCGGAAACCGACTTCACCGACGACCTCAAGGCCATCACCGTACCCACGCTGGTCATGCACGGTGACGACGACCAGATCGTGCCCTACGAGGATGCGGGCGTGCTTTCCGCCAAGCTCGTTCCGGGCGCCCAGCTGAAGCTCTACAAGGGCTACCCGCACGGCATGCTGACCCTGCATGCGGATGTCATCAACCCGGACCTGCTGGCCTTCATCAAGGCCTGAGGTAAGTCGACATGCCACGCGCCGCGATCCGGCGTGTGGCATGTGGCATGTGGCGTGGTCGGACGACGGGGCGTTATCGGGCCCGGGCGTTACCGCAACTGCGCCGCAACCAGCGCGCCCAGTTCCCTGAACCAGGCGGCACGCTCATCGTCCGTCGACGTGGTATCGCGCAGGAAGGCGGCTACGATGGCGCGCTTGCCGTTGGGCGCGGTCACGATGGCCATGTCGTTCCAGGCGGCGATGCGCTTGCCGTAACTCGATCCGGTACCGGTCTTGTCAGCGATGCTGAAGCCCGCCGGTAGGCCGGCGCGGATGCGCGTGGGCACGACCTGCGCCTGCATCAGGGACAGCAGATAGCGCGTCGAGACGGGCGACAGCAGTTCGCCGGCCTGCAGCTTGCGCAGGAACGTGGCCGCGCCGTCCAGCGTGGTGGTGTTCTGCGGCATGGCGATGGCAGCGTCGTAGCCGCGACGCAGCCGCGCATCCTTAGCCTGCGCGGTCTCGTGTGCCGGGGCCACTGTGCCGTCGGCCAGGCCGTCGAACACGTGACCGATCTCCCGCTCGCCCACGTCGATGCGCATGCCATGGACGCCTTTACCGTCGAGGTACGCCGTGACCGTGGGGCCGCCGCCGAGCAGCTTGAGCAATGCGTCCACGGCCGTGTTGTCGCTCTGCGAGACCGACGCCGACAGCAGTTCGGCCAACGTGACATCGATGGCACCTTTCGCCGCCCGCGTGCCGATCGACGGTACCGCGGCGCCGCCCACCACGTCGGCGGGCGTCAGGTGCACGGTCTGGTCCAGGTGCAGCGTGCCGGCGTCCACACGCTGCAACACGGCGGCGGCGACCGGCGCCTTGAACACGCTCATCAGCATGTAGGCGCGGTCGTCGCCGACCCGCGCCGTGGTGCCGTCGTCCAGGTTCATCACGATGATGCCGAAGTGGGCGGGCCTGGCCTTGTCGGCAAGCGACTGCAGCGAGGCCTGCAAGACGGCCGACCGGTCTGCCGCACCGGTGGCCTTCGGTGCATCGGTATCCACGGCGGCGGGCGTGGCGCCCGTTGCGGCAGCTGCGGGAACGCCCGCAGCGGCGTCGTCACCCGCGGCCATCGCCGTCATCGGCGCCAGGGACAAGGCCAGTGCCAGCGACAGCGCGATAAGGGTGGGTTTCAACATGACGTGGTGTTCCTTGGGTTGAGGCACGCCATGCTGGATCACGCCCGGGCGCTTTTGCGGGCAAGGCCCTGTCGGATCAACGATGCCTGCTGCGCTTCTGCTGGAACGGGTAGAAGCGTTCCTCGCGCAGTTCGTGCTCGATCTGCTCCAGGCTCTTGCCCATCGTCTCGGGCACCATGTAGTAGATGAACACCAGCGCGCCCAGGGAAATCACCGCGTACAGCCAGAACGTGTGCGAGGCACCCAGCCAGGTCACCAGCGACAACGTGCTCAGCGTCACCAGCAGATCGAAGAACCAGTGGCTGAAGGCGCCCAGGCTGGCGCCCTTGCCGCGGACGAACAACGGGTACACCTCGGAATTGATCAGCCAGATGCACACGCCGAAGCCACCGCAGTTGAACATCAGGTAGGCGGCCAGGCAGGCCACCACCAGCACGCGGCTGAGATCCGTCTGCGGCCCCTGCCCTTCGAACAGGATGCCCATGACCACCAGCGCCACGATGGAGCCGGGGATCATCCACAGCAGGTAGCGACGCCGGCCGATGCGGTCGACCAGGATGCTGCCGATGACCGTCATGATGACGACCAGAATGGTGCTGCCGCCGGTGCCCAGCACGGCCCACTTGTCCGAGAAGCCGGCCTTGGTGAGGATGGTCGGGGCGTAGTAGATCAGCGCGTTGTTACCGGTGATCTGGGAAAACATCGAGATGCTCGCACCGACGATCACCGCCGGGCGGATCCACGGCTTGGCCAGGTCGCGCCAGCGGCCGGTCTCCTGGTTGTCGGACACGCCCTCGATTTCGGTCACCTCGCGCTCGGCAAGGCCACGGTCGCCGCGCACGCGGGTCAGCACGTCGATCGCCTCCTGCTTGCGACCCTTGGTCACCAGCCAGCGCGGGCTCTCGGGCAGGATGGCCATGCCACCCAGCAGGATCACCGCCGGCACCAGGCCCAGGCCGAACATCCAGCGCCAGTGCTCACCGAGGAAGAAACCCGTGAAATAGGCCACGGTGATGCCGAACACCACCATGAACTGGAACAGCACCACCATCTTGCCGCGATGCTTGGGCGGCGATACTTCCGCGATGTACACCGGGATGATCTGCGTGGAACTGCCTGCCGAGAGGCCCAGCAGGAAACGTGACGCGATCAGCATTTCCACGCTCGTCGACATCGCCGAGGCGATCGAGCCCAGCGCGAACAGCACGCCCACGAAGATGACCATGCGCCGGCGACCGAGGCGATCGGACAACGGGCCGGTGCCGAGGCAGCCGAACAGCGCGCCGAAGATGATCGCGCCCGTGACCAGCTGCTTGGTCGTGTCGTCCATCGCGAACTCACGGCCGAGGCCCAGGAGCGCGACGCCGATCACGCCGGTGTCGTAGCCGAACAGCAGTCCGCCGAGCGCGGCGATCACCGCGATACCGACGACCAGGCCAGTGCTGCCACCGGCGCTGTCGGCGTTGGAGGGATTTACCGCTTGCATGCCTGTCTCCTTACACGTCGAACGATGTCATGCGGTCGCATCGAGGCTGACCCGCACATTGAAATCCGCACGCCCCGCCGTCGCCGCGATGCGGCGGCCGTTGGGTTCGTCGGTGTGTTCGATCCAGTCGAGCGCCGCTTGCCGCGTGCGCCCGTAGTGCATGTGCCGCTGCAACAGCTGCTCGCGGCGCTGTGCGTCGTCCACCTCGACAAACCACACCTCGTCGAGCAGGCCATGCACGTCCTGCCAGCCATCCGCATCCAGCAGCAGGTAGTTGCCTTCGGTGACGATCAGCCGGGCATCGGAAGGCACGGCGATCTCACCGGCCACGGGCTCCTCGATCTCGCGGTGGAAAGCCGGTGCGTAGACGATCTCGCCCGGCACCGGGTCGCGCAGCCGGCGCAGCAACGCCACGTAGCCGGCGGCGTCGAAGGTATCGGGGGCACCCTTGCGCGACGCCCGGCCCAGTCGGGCCAGTTCCGCATTGGCCAGATGGAAACCATCCATCGGCACGCCGACCGCATGGGGGCCGACGTGCTCGAGGATTTGCGCCACGAGCGTGGACTTACCCGCGCCCGGCAAGCCGGCGATACCGAGGATGCGGCGACCGCCGCCCTGCATGAGTGCGTCCAGGCGCTCGCTCGCTTTGGAATCGATCAAGGGCTTTTGCCGGTGGAAAAAGTCCGACAAAAGCTAATGAAGGCCGTGTGTGCGCAAGATGAAGCGGCTCAAGCGTGGCGATGCACCGGGCCCTGGCACAGGCATTCGCCGTCTTCGTTCGCATGCCCCAGCAAGGCGTCCAGCAGATCGCCCGAGGGGGTCCACTGGCCGATCGCCGGATGGATCAGCATGGCCTTGCGTGCCTCGAGGCGACGGTCGTTGAGCACCGAGGCGATCGCCGCACGCTCATACGCCTTGACCGAACGCACCAGGCCGTTCACCGCATCCGGCAGCGGTGCGATGGGCCGCGGCACGATCGAGTCCAGCGAGATGTCCGAGGCGATCTCGACGATGTCGTTGTCCGGCAGGTCCGGAAGCGCACCGCCGTTGCGTGTGTTGACGACGATACGCGCCGGTCTGGCGCCGGTCAGCGCGCTCATCACGTCGATGGCGATGCGGTGGTAGCCCGTGGCGACGCGGAACGGGTCGCCCTGCAGGCTCACCCCCTGGTCGAACGCCGAGCCGCCCTCGGCTTCCAGCTTCATGTACGAACCGGAACGCTGGTTGAGGTAAGCCGCGTAGATATCCACGGCCGTGTCGCCATCACCGGCATCCAGGCGCGCGGTGAGGCTGGACAACAGCTCGTCGTTGAGTCGCTGGATCTCGCCGCCGCGGCTGCCGCCCTGCTTGCGCTGGTTGACCAGGGCGCGCTGCCGCTCGTAGTAGAAGAACAGGTATTCGGTGGGGATCAGCCGCAGGGTGCGGATCATGTCGAAGTCGAACAGCGGCGCCAGGTACAGCTTGCGCAGCAGTTCGTCGCTGGCCAGCAGCCGGTCGAGCACGTCCTCGCCACGCACGCGCACGCCGCGCACCCAGCCGAGGTGGTTAAGGCCGACGTAGTCGCACTCGACGTCCGCGGCAGGCTCGCCCAGGGCGTGGGCGATGTTGTGGAACAGCTCGGTGGGCGTGTCGCAGATGCCGACGATGCGCGCCTTGCTGTGGTCGCTGACCGCCTGGGTGATGAGCCCCGCGGGGTTGGTGAAGTTGACCAGCCAGGCCTCGGGGCTCAGCCGTTCCACCAGGCGCGCCTGCTCGATCGCGATGGGAATGGTGCGCAGGGCCATGGCGACGCCGGCGGGGCCTGTGGTTTCCTGGCCCGGGTAACCGTGATCGATCGCCGTGCGCTCATCCGCCGCGCGCCCGGCGATGCCGCCGATGCGGATGCTGTTGAGCACGAAATCGGCGCCTTCGATGGTGTCTTCCAGCGAGGTGGCGCCGCGTAACCGCAGGTCGCCGCCGAACCGGCGGATCACCGCCTTGCCCAGGTCGACCATGATGCGCAGGCGCGCCGGGTCCGGGTCGTACAGCACCATCTCGGACGCGCCGAGTGCCTCGGCCGCCTCGTTGACGCCGAACACCACCAGGGGAGAGCGGACACCGCCGCCTCCGATCAATGCGATCTTACGATCCGTACGTTTGCTCACGGAGGGTCCTCAAGTGCGTGGGATGGGGAAGCGATGCAAGGGCGCCGGGCGCGGTCGTGCAGAGGGCGCCGCACAGGCAGCCACGCTCGACGCAGCCGTCGATGGGTTCGTTGTCGAGCAGGCCGTCGATGACGCCGGCATCGAAGGCGTCGCCCGCGCCGGTGGAATCGACCGCCACGATGCGCGGCGCCGGTACGCGGCGCAGGCCGCGCGCATCGGCGATCCACGCACCCTGGGCGCCCTGCTTCATGACGGCCAGACCGATGCCGACCGACGCGCACCAGGCCTCATAGGCCGAGGGGGCATCGCTGCCAGCCACCAGCGCGGCCTCTTTCTCATTGGGCAGGAACAGGTCGACGTCGCGGCAGCTGGCATGGTTGGCCGGGTCGCGCAACCAGTCCGGGCTGTAGCCGACGTCCAGCGACGTGGTGCAGCCGGCTTGACGCAGTAGCGGAAGCAGGGTGGAGGCGAGCTCGCGTGGCAACGGCATGGCGAAATGCACGTGCCGCGCCGCAGCCAGGTCGGCGACGATCTCGGCCGTGGCCAGCAGTTCGGGCAGTGCGCGGTTCACGCCCGGGTAGGTGAAGAACGAACGGTCCTCGACGGTGGATACGCTGACCGTGATCCCGGTGCCGTCGCTGCCCAGGCGGATACCGTCCATGCCGACGCCGAACTCGGCCAGGCGACCCTCGAACCAGTCGAGGTCGGCATCGCCGATCACGCCGATCAGGCGCACGCGGCGACCCAGGCGGGAGAGCGCGCAAGCGGTGTTGACCGTGCCGCCGCCGAGTTCACGCACGTAGTGCTGCGCGATTACCTCTTCGCCGGGACCGGGCCACGCGGGAAAACCGCTGAACACATGATCGGCGTAGATCTCGCCGACCACGGCCACGTCCCACGATTTCAGCGAGGGAGAAAGGGCCACGTCTGTGTCCTCCGTGCTTGCCACAGGAAAAGAAGGGTGCCGGCGAACACCGCCACCACAGCGGCCACGATCGACGAGGTTTCCGCCGTCGCTACCAGGTAGAGCCAGCCGACGACGCTGATCACCAGCGGCAACGGATACAACGGCATGCGGAACACATCCGGCGCGGCGCGCCGGCGCCGCAGGGCGACCACGGCGAAGCATTGCGCGATGTACTGGAACAGGATCTGCGTCACCATCAACGTGGCGATCAGGTGCTCCAGGGAGAGGAAACACGCCGCCGCCGAGGTGGCGCCGACGAACAGCAGCGACACCGTGGGAAAGCCCCCGCGCGGATGCAGCCGCGCGAACACGGGAAAGAACTGGCCATCGGCCGCCGCCGCATACGGCACACGCGAATACCCCAGCAGCACCACCAATGCGGAGCCCCAGCTGGCCAGCAGGATCAGCAGCACCGCCAGCGTGCCACCGGTATGACCGTGGATCGCCTGCATGAAGTCGGCCACCACCGCCTTGGAATGCGCGGCCTGCGCCCAGGGCAACACGCCCAGGATGCTCAGGTTGAGGCCCATGTAGAGCACCGCCACCAGCGGGATGGAGACCAGCACCGCCATCGGGATGGTGCGCCGCGGGTTCCTGACTTCACCGCCGAGCATGCAGACGTTGTTGTAGCCGCCGTAATCGTAGACGGCGATCAGCGATACGGCGCCCAGGCCCAGCCAGAAGCCATGCGACGAGGGCATCTTCGTTTCGAAGAAACCACGCGCCACCGCCATGTCGAAATGGGTGACGCCGCTGAAGACGATCCAGGCGCAGGCCGCGACCACGATCGCGCTGACGAACACCGACAACCGCTGGATCTGCCCGACCCGCCGGTAGAGCACCGCCGTGTTGATCAGGCACAACCCCGCGGCGATCAGCGCGCGGCCGGTGTCGCCCAGCGACGGGATCAGGAAGCCCGCGTACTGCGCGAAGCCCACGGCCGCCGAGCCGATCGACAGCGGCGCGGTCAGCAGGGTCTGCCAGAGGTACAGGAATCCGAACAGGCGCCCGGCCTTGTCGCGCCCGTAGGCCTCGCGCAGGTAGTGGTAGGGGCCGCCGGATTCGGGAATGGTGGAACCCAGTTCCGCCCAGACCAGCCCGTCGCACAGGCACAGCAGCGCGCCGGCGATCCAGCCCAGCAGCACCGATGGCCCGGCCAGCGCGGACAGCGCCAGCGGAATCGTGACGAACGGACCGATGCCGATCATGTTCAGCACGTTGGCCGACAGGCCGCCCCAGAATCCGATCGCGCGCGGCGGCACGCCCGTCGCGTCGGCGGGGCTGCCGCTTGCCGGCGTGCGCAGACGCCCGACGGCGCTCATGCCGTGCTCCCGGCGGGCGACTGCGTGAGGGGCGCCGTCGCGGCCAGCGAGGTCGCCGCGGCCACGGCGGCGCCTTCCGTCCGGTGCAGGTCCAGCAGCAGCACCTCGTTCGCGCCCGCGTTCAACCACGGCCCCGGGCAGAACAGCCGCTGTTGCGGCCCGATGTTCCAGTACCGCCCGAGCAGGTGCCCGTTGACCCAGAGATAGCCCTTGGCCCAGCGCGTCACGTCGATGTAGACGTCGCCGGGTGCCTCCACCGCCACGGTGGCCCTGAAGAACACCCCGCCTCGCCGCGGCGGCGACTGCAACGGCCGCAGGCCGCGCAACCAGGCATCGTCCAGCGGCAGCGGCCAGGCCTGCACATCGTGCAGGGGCATACCGTCCAGCGACACGGGACCGATCAGTCCCTTGTGATCGCCCAGTCGCGGGCCAAAATTGATGTGACCGAAGGTATCGACGAGGATCTCCAGCACGCCGCCGGCCGGTGGCACCGCGGCCAGGGTCACGTCGGGCCCCGGGTTCAACGACGCATGCACCACGCGCGACACCACGCCCGCCTCGCGTCCCTCCACATGTACCACCGCATAGTCGCGCACGTTCTCCAGCCGCAGCACGCCCGCGGACGCGATGCGCTTGCGGTACACCACCAGGCCCTGGTCCTGCCCGAACAGGATCTCGTTCGGGCCGGGCGACGGCAGGGTCACCGCCTCGCCCGGCAGGTTGTCCCATAACGAGGCAAACGGCTGCGCGGTGACCGTGGCGAAGGTGGCCGTGGGTGGTGCGAGCGGCAACGCCGGGGGATCGACCTTCGTGGCCTGCCGGATCACTTCGCGCAGACGATGATACTGCGGCGTCGCGCTGCCGCGCTCGTCGATCGGCGCGCCGTAGTCGTAGCTGGTGATGACGGGCTGGAACTGCGACCCGTCGTCTTCCGCGTTGGAGCCCGCGGTCAGGCCGAAATTACTGCCGCCGTGGACGACATAGAGATTGAACGAATAGCCCGCCTGCATCACCCGGCGGAGCGGCTCCACCAGATCCTTCTCGGCGAAGCCCGGCTCGCCCCAATGGGTCAGCCAGCCCGGATACCCCTCGCCCAGCCACACCGGCGACTCGCCGGCAAACCCCCTGCCCTTCACCAGTTCGGCCACGTCGGCACCGTCCAGGCCCAGCGCGGTGCCCTCCGGATAGGCCTTGCGCCGTTGCAGGTCCTTCCAGCCGTCGGAGACGGAAAACGGTCCGTCGATACCGTGCCCACGCCACAGGTCGCGCAACGCATCGAGGTAGCCGACATCGTCGGCAAACATCGAATATTCGTTCTCGATCTGCAGCATGAGTACCGGGCCGCCAGCGCCGACCATCAAAGGGGCGATCCGCGGTGCCAGGGCGGAGATATAGCGGCTTACCGCGGCCATGTAACGCGGATCGTCGCGTGTGCGCAGGCGCGTGTCCGGGTCGCGCAGCAGCCACGCCGGCAGGCCGCCGTTGGTCCATTCGCCGCAGATATACGGACCGGGGCGCAGGTACACCCACATGCCCTCCTCCGCGCACAGGCGGATGAAGGCGACGATGTCGCGGTTGTCGCTGCTGAAATCGAACACGCCCGGCTCGCGCTCGTGGTGGTTCCACATCACATACAGGGCCACGGTGTTCAGGCCCATCGCCCGCGCCATGCGAATACGGTGACGCCAGTGCTCGCGGGCGATCCGCGCCGGGTGCATCTCGCCGCTGTGCACGCGGAACGGCCGGCCATCCAGCAGGAACTGGCGCCGGCCGAAGCCGAACGCGTGCTTTTTTCCGTCCGGCGCGACCGCCGACACCCGGCCGCCGGTCGACGCCGCCCACCCGCGCCCGGCGAACGCCAGGGGGGTGAGCAGCGACAACGCGAGGAACTGGCGGCGCTGCATGCTCAGAACGAGTACTTCACGGTGAACAGGGTGGTCATGCCGGCATTGACGATATCCGAGTTGGCCAGGCTGTTGCGCCCGATGTGCGACCAGTACGAGTACTGCTTGGTCAGGTTGCTGACCTGCAGGTCGAACTGCAGCCCGTTGGACAGCAGGTAACCGGCATGCAGGTCGACGCGACGGATCGGACGGATCCACAGGTCGTCCCACGGCGCGCCCTGGTTGAGGTAGTCATACGTGGACAGGTACGAACCGGTGTAGTGGTAGCTGAGGTTGAGCGAGAAGCCGCCCTTCTCGTAGAACAGCTCCGCATTGGCCATGCGCTGCGGTGCCGACTGCAGGCGCTCGTTGCCGAAGCCCTCGCGACCCAGGTCCACCTTGGAGTTCTGCCGCGTGGCGTTGACGCTGAAGCCCAGGCCGTCGAACGGCTCCGGCAGGAACTGGAACTTCTGCCGGTAGGTGGCTTCGAGGCCGTACACATGACCGTCGCCGCCGTTGGTGGGCGTCTTGGTCAGCACGGTGCCCACGCCCGAGGTGTTCGGGTTGGCCTGGCCGCCGCCGCTGTCGTAGATGTAGTCACGCAGCTTCTTGTAATAGCTGGACAGCGACACGTAGCCACCGCTGTGCGTGGTCCACTCCGCGCCCAGGTCCACGTTGGTGGCCTTGATCGGCTTCAGGTTGGGGTTGCCGCTGGTGATCGTGGTGACACCGTCGGACACGTTGATCTGCGAGCCGCCACCCAGCTGGACGAACGCCGGACGCGTATAGCTCTGCCAGATCGCACCGCGGTAGACGATGTTGCCATCGGGGCGGAAGTTGACGAACAGGCTGCCCAGCGGCTCGTTGTACACCGTGCGGTTGTTGGAAAAGAAGCCGGGCTGCTCGTTGCCGTCCGCATCCTGCGGCGTCGTCCAGAAGGTGTTGCGGATGGACGTGTGCTCGAAGCGGACACCGGGGATGACTTCCCACGGGCCGTTCTGGAAGGTCGCCATGCCGTACGCCGCGGTGACCGCCTCCGTACCGCGCATCGTGTCGCAGTTGTAGTTGTTGAAGTCCAGCTGGCTGCAGGTGTCCAGGTCCGAGGGCTGCACGTGCCCGTCGATCAGCGCCGCCACGGCCGCGCGACTCACGTTGGGCGTGCGCCAGGCGAACTTGCCCGGGAAGATCTGGTTGTAATACCCCTTGATGATGCCCAGGTCGTCCAGCGTGGTGGTGCCGTCGTTGATGCCGCCGGTGGAATAGTCTCGGTTGGTGAACTCGCGCGCGCTGTCGCTGTACTTCACGCCGAACTTGATCGACTGCAGCGAACCGCCGTCGAAATCGTAGCGCAGGTCCAGCTTGGCACCGCCGCGCTTCTGTCCGGAGCGGATGTCGGTCACCTCGCCGTAGTCGTTCGCATACATGTTCTGCAGGTTGTTCACCGAGTTCAACAGGCCCGGCGTCAGCACGGGATACGGGAACCCGTTGCCGCCGTAGCGCAGCAGCGAACTGCGGTTGTAGGCGAAGTTGTCCTGCGAGTACTTGTCCTCGCGGCCGTCGATCTCGACGTGCGCCGGGCGGTCGTTGCGGCCGATGCTCCAGAACACGTTGGGCGAGATGGTCCAGCCGCCGGCGGTCTTGTCCGCACCCAGCTGGATGGTCGCGAGGTCGGCGCGCTCCGGGTTGGTCTCGAACCAGAAACGGTTGGCGATCCGCCCGATATTGGGCGTGTATTCGCCCGCCGTGGCCGACGGCACATAGGTGACGTTCTGAGGCAGCAACTGGCTGTAGGTGGTGTTCTGCTCGGTCAGCGCGTAGGCATAGGTCATGCGCGCATAGGCCATGAGCGACGGGTCCACGTACCAGTCGAACGATATGTTGCCGCCGTAGCGGCGCTCGAAGCCCGAGGCGATACCCACGTTGGTACCCAGGCTGGTGAGGTTGCGCGCCGGGTCGTACCCGGGGGCGCTGGCACCGGTCGCCGTGGCATGCAGGAACGCCCACGAGCCGTCGTTGGACGCGCTTTCCGCCGCGCCGATCTCGCTGTTGGCGATGTTGCGGTAGTCGTAGTAGCCGCTGACGTAGATGCCGAACTGCTTGCGCTCACCGAACTTGCCCTGCAGTTCACCGGCCAGGCCGCTGCCCAGGCCGCTGCCGCCGTAATCGCGCGCACGGCTTTCCACACGACCGCTGGCAGTGACGCTGCCGCTGAAATCCTTCTTGTAGTCGAAGGCGCTGGGCGTGCGGAAGTCGATGGTGCCGCCGATGGCGTCACCATCCATGTCCGCCGTGGAGGTCTTGTTGAGCACGATGGTCTGCAGGCCCGTGGGCGGCAGCAGGCTCAGCTGGACGCTACGGCTGTACGGCATGCCCTGGGCGACGTTGCTGCCGTTGACCAGGTTGACGTTGTATTCCGACGGCAGGCCGCGCACCGAGGTGAACATGCCTTCGCCGCGGGCCGCGCCGTCGATGCCACCGAAATAGCCGGAGCCCGTGGTGGTTACGTTGACGCCCGACATCAGGCCCAGCGCCTCGGCGACGTTATGCACCGCGGTGCGCTGCAGATCGGCGGCGGACAACACGTCCACCGTGTTGATGGCGTCCATCCGCATGTCGGTGGCGTCGTAGCGGTTGGCCACCACGCTCAGTGCCTTCATCTGCACGGCTTTGTCCGGCTTGGCCGGGGCGCCCTGCGCATCCGTGGCGGCCGGTTTCGCAGGCGGCTTGGCAGCCGGTGCGGCATCCTGTGCGAACACGCTGCTGGACAACACGGCACACACGGCCAGCGCCAGATACTTCTTGCTGTAAACCTTATCGATACCCACGACCCACCCCCACCCTGAAAGTGCCTTGGAAACAGGCACGGCGTGACGCCGCGCCCTGCGCGTACAGACTGACCAGCGGGTTCGTCGCGCGGACGGTACGTGACACGACGCCCACGCCTGCATCAGCGGACGTGCGACGGCATCACGACGGACGGGTGAACGTGCCGATCAGCGGTATTTTTTAGATCAGTTTTGTTGGATCAGAGGGAGAGGCGAGGCGGCGAATAGCCGGCGACGCACTTGCCGCGGGAACGCAGCGCGCTGAGTTTGGCCCGCGCGAGGATCGGATGGCCATCGGCCCTGACGTACACGAACGGACGGGGCGCGAAGGCGCAGCTGGCGTTTTCATCGTTGGAATCGGGGCGACGCATCGTAGCGGTCTGTCCGTCATTCATCGCGAGCTGCGTGCCGGCATACCCCAAGGATGCCGGGAAAGTACGCGATGGCATGGGTTGCATGCGATGCGCGTGATGCAGATATAGCGCACTGTAAAAACGGCGTCAACGGCCAAAAATGCATATGCCACGGCATGTTGCGACGCACCACGGGCGATCGGGGCCACGCGGCGGTCGACCTGGCCCGTGCTGCGATGCACGATGACACGTCGCCGAGGGTCGCGCATTCTCGCGCCGCGATGCGGTATGGGGAGCATCGTCCACTCAATCGCATATGCAGGGACTTCGATGAATCGTCGACAGACGCAGGGCCGTGTCTTGCCGCTCACCCACCGCCCGCTCGTGATGGCGTGCGCCGCCGCGTTCGCCTTGCTCGGTGCCGATCTTGCAACTGCGCAGGAGGCCACGCCGGCCGCCGCCGGCACAGACGCGAAATCGGCAAACGCCGTGCCACCGAAGCGCACCGATGCGGACAAGGACAAGGACAAGCGTCCCGCCAATCCGGATGCGGCGAGCAATCTCGACGCCGTGGTGGTCACCGGTATCCAGGGCAGCATCCAGAGTGCGCTGAAGGCCAAGCTCAATTCGAACAACATCATCGAGGCCATCTCGGCCGAGGACATCGGCAAGCTGCCCGACAGCAGTATCGCGGAGAGCCTGGCCCGCCTTTCCGGCCTGGCCACGCAGCGTGTGGACGGACGCGCCAACCAGATCTCCATTCGCGGCCTGTCGCCGGACTTCGCCGGCACCACGCTCAACGGCCGTGAACAGGCCACGATCGGCGAGAACCGCGGCGTCGATTTCGACCAGTACCCGTCCGAACTGATCAGCGGCGCGGCCGTCTACAAGACACCCGACGCCAGCCTGATCGGCCAGGGCCTTTCCGGCACGGTGGACCTGCACACCATCAAGCCGCTGGACCTGCCCAAGCGCACCTTTGCCGCGAACCTGCGTGGCGAGGCCAATTCCAACGGCAGCCTCAACCATGGTTCGGGCGTGGGCGATGCCGGCCACCGGGCCAGCTTCTCGTACATCGACCAGTTCTTCGACCACACCCTGGGCCTGGCGGTCGGCGTGGCGCAGCTGGATTCGCCGGTGCAGGAAAAGCAGTACCAGGCCTGGTGGTGGAGCGTCGACAACGGGCCGCAGGGCATCGAATCCCAGGGTGTGCGGCGCACGCCCGGGTTGCCGGACGGCGTGCTGTCGCAGGAAGGTGGGCAATTGCGTGCCAAATCCGAAAAGCAGCTGCGCAACGGCTTGATGACCGTGCTGGAGTGGGCACCGGACGACCACTACCACTCCACCCTGGATCTGTACTACTCCACGTTCAACCAGAAAACCTTCCTCAACGGCGCGCAGTGGTCGAGCAGCCCGTACGAGGCCGGCGACGGCATTTCCTATTCCAACGTCGGCGTCGTACCGGCACTGCCCTACCCCATCGTCACCACGGGCCACATCGACGGCCTGAAGTCGGTGCTGCAGAACGACTACACCCGCGAGCACGACAAGCTGTTCTCCGCCGGGTGGAACAACCAGTACGACTTCGGCAACGGCTGGGCACTCACGGCCGACCTGTCGTATTCCACGGCGAAGAAGAACCTTCACGACGCCTACCTGTTCGCCGGCCTGCCCGACCAGGCCACCTCGTCGACGGACTTCGCCACGCCGGTGCACGAGCATTTCCCGGACTTCCGACCCGGCGTGAACTTCGCCGACCCGTCTGCCATGTTCTTCACCGACCCCAACAAATACGGTTACAACGGTCGCGAGGAGTTCGACAAGCAGAAGGACACGATCAAGGCCTTCCGCCTGGAAGTCAGCCATCCCGTGGGCTGGATCTTCAGCGACGTCAACATCGGCGTGAACTACTCCGACCGCACCAAGACCAAGCAGGCGGATGTCTATTTCGCCTGGCTCAACGGCAACGGCTCGACGGAGGCGGACTACCTGCCCGGCTTTGCCGCGCCCATCGATCCCTCGGTGCTCAGTGGCATCACGGACCTCAGCTACGGCGGTTTTCCCGGCGTGGTCAACTACGACGTGGTGCGCGCGCTCAACAGCCAGTTCTACAAGACCCAGCGCAATGGCCAGGGCGACTTCAGCCGCAACTACACGGTGGAAGAAAAGGTTCCCGTCGCCTACGTCAAGTTCAATATCGACACCAACGTGGGTGACGTGCCGTTGCGCGGCAACGTCGGCGTACAGGCGGTGAAGACCGACCAGTCGTCCGACGCCTTGCAGACCAACGGTAACACCCTGGTCGGTCGTATCTCCGACGGCACGAAGTACAGCAAGGTGCTGCCCAGCCTGAACCTCGCCGCCGAAGTGTCCGACAAGCAGTTCCTGCGCTTCGGCCTGGCCAAGACCATGGCGCGCGGACGCATCGACGACGAGAAGGTGGCGACCTCCGCGGGTGTCGCACAGGTGACCGAAGGCCCGGCCGCAGGCCAGGTGCTGTGGTCGGGCAGCGGCGGCAACCCGAAGCTGAAGCCGTATATCGCGGTGGGCGCGGACCTGTCGTGGGAAAAATACTTCGGCACGGCCAGCTACGTGGCCGTCGCGGTATTCAACAAGAACCTGCTGAACTACATCTACAATCAGACCACCCTGGACTACGACTTCTCGGGCTACACGAACGACACCCCCACCCTGGTGCCGACCAGCACACGGGGCTCGTTCACCCGGCCGGAGAACGGCACCGGCGGCAAGATGCAGGGCCTGGAGCTATCCGGCTCACTGGAAGGCGGGCTGGTCTCGCGGGCCCTCGACGGTTTCGGCGTGCAGGCCAACTTCTCGCTGACCAACAGCACGCTGCCGGTGAGCGCGGTGTCCAGTATCCCCGGCAGTCCCTCCACCCTGCCCGGCCTGTCGAGGAAGGTCGCCAACCTGGCGCTCTACTACGAAAAGTACGGCTGGTCGGTGCGTGTCGCCGAGCGTTACCGTTCGTCGTTCACCGGCGAGGCCGTGGCCCTGTTCGACCAGCTGGGCTACACCCAGGTGCTGGCCGACAAGCAGACCGACTTGCAGCTCGGCTACGCCTTCGACCACGGGACGTGGAACGGGCTGTCGATCCTCCTGCAGGTCAACAACCTTACCGATTCGCCGATGAAGACCCAGCAGATCCTCAGCCTGCCCAGCGGCGTGAAGGTGGCCCGGCCGCTGGAGTTCGATACCTACGGGCGCACGGTGATGTTCGGGATCAACTACAAGCTCTAGGCCTCCGCGGAGGCGATGCGGTCGAGGCGTGCAGCGTAGCAACCGTACGCCGCGTAGTGCGCGTGGATATAGCGAACGGCATCGTTGGCGAACAGCTGCCGCACCGCCTCCGTCACCTGCGTGCCGGCCACGAGCAGGGCCTGGGCGATGTGTCCGCGCGCATCGAAGCCGCGCAACGAAAGCTGCCGCACACGCATCACCTCCGGCACCTCATCCACGGCGTCATAGGCCTGCGTGGCGCCTTCGCGCACGAAGATCGCGTGGCTGGCGCGATACGGACCGGCGATCGGCTGGTGCTCGTAGTTGAGCAGCAGCAGGGTCTCACCCCGGTGCGCCGCGCGTAGTTCGACGCGCTCGGGGTAGCCCGTGTCGTCGGTGGCGATGACGCGCAGCGCGCCTTGTGCGGCCAGTGAAGCGTCGTCGAGACCGTAATAGGGAACAAAGGGCGCGGGATCGAGACCGCGGATGCGAAAGACCATGGGACTTTTTCCGGTGGTGGGCACGGTGCCATCCTGCCCACCGAGGTCGCCGCGTGCCATCCGGTTCTTGTCGCCGGGCCTGCCCCCAAGCCGAACCCATCAGCGCCTTCACATGGATTTGCTTTCACCTATGACCCTGCATTTGATCCATGTGAAGGCCAGTCACGCGAAAATAAGCTCAAGTTTGCCGATTTTGAGGCGATAAAACGTCTACTCACACAGATTGAGAGACGTCATGGGCACGAACGCGAGCGAGACGCTGGAACTGAACGACCTGAAGGCGATGAACGACGCGCTGCATCGTGTCCAGGCCATCATCGAGTTCGACCTGCACGGCACGGTTCTGACCGCCAACCAGAATTTCCTGGACGTGCTCGGTTACACCTCCGATGCCGTGGTCGGGAAACACCATCGTCTGTTCTGTGAGCCCGCTTTCGCCGCCAGCGACGATTACGCGACGTTCTGGCAGCGCCTTTCCGCCGGGAAGCCCGAGGTCGGCGAGTTCAAGCGTATCGGCGCAGACGGCCGTGAGGTCTGGCTCAGTGCCTCCTACAACCCCGTCTTCACTGCCGAAGGCAAGCCATACAAGGTCGTCAAGTTCGCCACCGAGATCACCACGCTGGTGGACAGGTCCGCGGAACTGGACGGCAAGATGACCGCGCTGGACAAGTCCCAGGCCGTGATCGAGTTCGACCTCGGCGGTCACGTGATCGCCGCCAACGCCAATTTTCTGGCTGTGGTCGGTTACACGGCAGACGAGCTCATCGGCCAGCACCATCGCAAGCTGTGTGACGACGCCTATACGTCGAGCCCGGAATACGCGGCGTTCTGGGAACGGTTGCGCCGTGGTGAATTCGACTCCGGTCGTTACCGCCGGCTGGCCAAGGGCGGCCGTCGGGTCTGGTTGCAGGCCAGCTACAACCCCATCTACGACGGCAACGGCAAGCTGCAGAAGATCGTGAAGTTCGCCGCCGACGTCACGTTCCAGGGTGAGCTGGAAGAGCTGGTCAAGCGGCGTGCCGAGGACTTCTCGTCCGCGTCGACCCAGATCGCCCAGCAGTCCAACGACATGGCCGCCGGCGCCCAGCTGCTGGGGGCGACGGTGGAGGAAATGAACGCCACCATCGAAGAGCTGACCGCGTCCATCAGTTCCATTGCCAGCAACGCGCAGAGCGCCGACCGGCTGGCCAAGGACACGCAGCAGGAAGCCGAGCGCGGCGCCAAGGCACTGGAAAAATCCATCGAGTCGATGGATCTGATCAACAAGTCGTCGGAAGACATCGGCGACATCAGCAAGGTGATCGGCGAAATCGCCAGCCAGACCAACTTGCTGGCCTTCAACGCGGCCATCGAAGCGGCACGCGCGGGCGAGCATGGCCTGGGCTTCTCCGTGGTCGCCGACGAGGTGCGCAAGCTCGCCGAACGTTCCTCGCAGGCCGCCAAGGAGATTTCCAAGCTGATCGCCGAGTCCACCAAGCGTGTCTCGCAGGGCAGCCAGATATCGAAAGAAGCCTCGGCCGCGTTCGACAAGATCCTGTTCGGCGTGGTGAACACGACGCAGGCCATGTCGGAAATCTCCTGCGGCGCCGAGGAACAGGCCGTGGCTGCTCGGGAAGTCGCCACGGCCGTGCAACATATCGCCGAGGAAACCGAAAAGACGGCTGCCACGTGTGACGACATTGCCCGGGCCTGCAGTGGACTGAAGGAAGGCGCGGGCGAGTTGAGTGCCACTGTCAATAACTTCGCCACCTGACGCGCCATGTTCGATACCGAAGCCATCGTCGGTCCCGCCACCCGTGAAGCCCTGTTTGCCCAGGTACGCCGGCATACGGGTATCGTCATGGCCGAGCGCAAGTGGACGCTGCTGCACGGGCGCCTTCGTCGGCGCCTGCGGGAGCTTGACCTGCCCGGCTATGACGACTACCTCACCGTGCTGGACAGTTCGACGCAGGAAGTGGCGCGCTTCATCGACCTGGTCACGACCAACGAGACCTCGTTCTTCCGCACGCCGCGTATCTGGCAGTATCTCGCCGACGATTTCTTCCCGAACTGGTACACCGCGCATGCCGGCAGGACGATGAACATCTGGTCGGCCGCGGCGTCGACCGGCGAGGAGGCCTACTCGCTGGCCATGCTGGCCGAAGAGTTCCAGCGAACGCATCGGGATTTCCAGTACCGCATCCTGGGTACCGATATCGGCCAGGGCGTGCTCGATGTCGGCGTGGCTGGAACCTACGCCGGCCGGAACGCGGAAGGGCTGAACAAGAACCGGCCCGAGATGGCGAAGAAGTACTTCGAACACCATGCGGATACGTTACGCGCGGTGCCGTCATTGAGGAACCACATCACCTTCCGCCAGCATAATCTTTATCGGCACTGGCCCGAGCCCACCCGCTTCGACCTGGTGCTGCTGCGCAACGTGCTGATCTATTTCGACGAGGCGGGACAGGAAGCCGTCGTGGAAAACGTGCGGCATTCGATGACGTCCGACGCGGTGCTGGTGATCGGCGAGTCGGAGTCGCTTCATCGGATCGCAACGGGATTCGCCTACCAGCAGCCGCTCATCTATCGAAATGCGAAACCACCGGAATGACCGCCCAGGACGTCTACGTCGGCATGTGCGAAGTCCGGGCCGACCGTGGCGCGAAAGTTCTGCGTAGTACGTTGGGCTCGTGTGTGGGGATCGGCATCCTGTGGCGGCAGCGGCGAATATCGGCGCTTGCCCATTGCCTGCTGCCGGAATCCGCGACGGCCTCGGAAGGCCCCTCCGCGAAATACGTGACCGATGCCATCCCTTCCCTGCTGGGATTGCTGGAAGCGACACCGCAGGACTACCCGCAGCTGGTCGCCGTTATCGCCGGAGGGGCGTTCATGATGAAACACATGCCGCCTGCCACGCACGGAAGCATCGGCGAACTCAATACCCGGATGGCGCAGAAGCTGCTGAACGAAGCGGGCATCCGCATCATCCACACGGAGATCGGTGGCAACGCCGGCCGCCAGCTCAGCATCCACTGCGATACGCAAGACTACGTCGTACGTACTTTCGACCGCATCATCTAAAGGCCCTTCCCATGGACAATCCGTTGCCTGATGTCGCACCCGGCACCCGTCACGACATGCAGCTGTTCGGGACGTTCCACCTGGGTGAATTCGAACTGGCGCTGCCCATCGACACCTTGCAGGAAGTGGTGGGCTTTCCCCAGGCCATCACCCGGGTACCGACGGCACCAGACTACGTCGCCGGCCTGTTCATGCTCAGAGGCATGATGATCCCGGTGCTGCACCTGGGCCGGTACCTGGGCCTTCCGGTGAGCATCGAGCAAGGCGAAAGCCGGGTCGCGGTCATCGAGTCGAACGGGGCGTTGCTTGGCATCGGCTTCGATCGTACCGGCGACATGCTGCGCATGGCGGGCACGCAGATCGTGCCTTTCCAACGCGACAGCGATGCACCCGGCCTGATCGAGGGCGCGTTCCACCTGGACGATCGCATCGTCCAGATGCTGTCGTCGGAGGCACTCGTTCACCTCCCTGGCATACCTCGGACGGTCAGCACCCATCTTGCCCGGCAGGCACGGCAGCAGCGCGCCGCAAACAGGATTCGCAAGGCGATTTCCTTCCATGTGGACAGTCGTCACATGGCGCTGCCCATGGAGACCATTCACGAGATCGTCCGGCTGCCGTCGCTGGAGCACTCGGTGCTGTCCGATGCCACGTGCCTCGGATGGCTCGACCTGCGCGGGCGCCCCGTGCCGGTGGTCGATCTTGCCGCCTTTCTGGGCCTGGACAGCTGCGTCGCCGCCCCACCCCAGGCATCCGACTTCGAGGATACGCGTCGTGTGGTCGTGCTGCGCAACGATGCGCTCTACCTCGGTCTATTGGTCGACGACATCGACAGCATCGTCAGCTACACGGATCGGCAACTCTTGCCGATGCCGGCCATCCGTGGGCAGACGGGCCTGTTCGCCAGCTGTATCAACCGACGCGATGCCGCGGAGGCGGATGCCGACGACCTGACCATGATCGACACCGCCGCCCTGTTCGCCGACACGCACCTGGCGCACCTTGCCAAGGGTCATCACGACCTGTACCTGGTGGCCGACGACCAGACACGTCGTACCGAAATACGTCGCCAGCGGGTCCGCGAGACCTGGCTGACGTTCCGGCTGGACCGGCTCATGGCGGTCCGGATCGATGAAGTCAGCGAGGTCATCGAATCGCATGATGCCTTGGTCAGGCCACCGGGTACGCCAGCCCACGTGAGCGGCGTGCTCAACGTCGGCAAGGCGCTGATTGCCGTGATCGACCTGCGCAGCCATTACGGCATGGGGCCGATGCAGGATGCGGAGCAGCGAAAGATCCTGGTCGTGCGGCACGAGGGGCACACGTATGGCCTGGAGGTCGATTCGGTAGAAAGCATCGTAAGCATCGATCCGGCCGAGAAGATCACCGTGCCTTCCCTTGTCGCGACGCACATGGACGCCGAACTGAGGAAGGACATGCACCAGGTGGTCGAATCCGCCGAGCACGGGACCGTGCTGCTGGTGGATACGGTATCGCTGATGCGTCGGTTGACCGGTAACGACGAACCGACGGCCGGGACCGAGGACGTTCCGGAGGATGCCACGCCATCCATGGCATGACGTGTCATAGGCACAGCGGCTCCCCTCAGAAGCGGTAACCGGCGCTCACGCCGTACACCCACGGATCGATGTGCGCCGTGCCCACCCGTGCACCGCCGACCTTCACGCGGCTGTCGATGTCCATGTAGCGGGCATCCACGGTGAACGTCCAGCGCGGGTCCAGTGCGATGTCGATGCCGCCATGCCATGCGATGCCCCAACTGCTGGCCAGGTCCACGTTGGCGCCCTGCAACGCGTTGTGGCCGCTGGCGTCGTAGAAACGCGTGTAGTTCACGCCGACGCCGACGAACGGAGAGACCGGCTGCCCGACGAGGAAGCGGTAGTTGACGCCGAGCACGGGCGGCAGCTGCTTCACGCTGACCGCGCGCTGGCCGGACAGGCGGACGTCGTGCTCGAACGGCAGCGCCGCCAGCAGCTCCACGCTCCACGCCGGCGTGAACAGGTATTCGACGCTGAAGGTGGGCCGCGTGCTGCTGCCGACGCTCGCCTTCATGCCGGCCAGGTGGCCGTTGTCGGAAGTGGGATCGACGCGGTGCGCACCGACGTGCACGATCCACGGGTTGTCGACCGATTGCGCGGTGGCGCCAGCCATAGGTGCCAGGCAGACCAGGCCGGCGAGCGCGATAGAGATAGGGTGACGCATGGGAAACTCCTTGGATCACGGGCTTCGGCCTCGATCGGCCGTCCCGGGCAGGTTAGGCGCACCGCGCCGGCCGGTTACTGACCCCGATCAATTTTTGGTCCGATAGCGACACCGGCCTGCCCGAGGCAAGCATGGCCCGGTCCAGGATGCGCAGCGTGCGTCCGCTGGCGATCAGCCAGCCGGCCTCTTCCATGCGCCCCAACGTGCGACTGACCGTTTCCACCGCCAGACCGAGGTAACTGGCGATATCGGCACGCGACATGGGCAAGCGCAGGCAATCGGACTGTCGTGAGATACGGTGTTGACGCTCGAGCAAGCCGTCCAGAAACAGGGCCACGCGCTCCACGGCCGACGGCCGGCCCATGGCAACCAGGTGCGCCTGGTCGGCCGCCACCTCGCTGCCCAGCACACGCAGCATGCGCCGGTGCAACGACGGAACCTCGGTAAAGACAGCCTCCATCCTGGCGAACGGCACCTCGCAGACCGTGCTGCGCTCCAGCGCCACAGCCTCGGTGCGGTGCGTATCGTCGAGCAAGCCGTCCACGCCCAGGATATCGCCCGGCAGGCCGAACCCGATCACCTGCTGCGCGCCGTCGGCGTCGGCGATCGTGCTGCGCGTGGCGCCGGATCGCAGCACATACAGCGCATGGAACGATTGACCCTGGCGGAACAGGGTCTCGCCGCGCGACACGGTGCGGCGGTCGCGCGTCAGGCGGTCCACGCGCGCCAGCGCCTCGCCGCGGACGCCCGCGGGCAGGCACACGTCGTGCAGTCCGCAGGTGGCGCATCCGTGGCGCGACGCGAGTGGGAACGGATCGGGCATGTCGGCAGGTCCTTCCTCGGCCATGACGTGCCGGGACGGTAGCAGCCCGCGTGCGCGCGGACGCGATGTGCGCGCCGCCTGCGGCGATCCGCCCCGCCACACCGGCCGAACTACATTCGCGCAGGCACCTCGATGCCTAGCAGGTGGAGGCTGCGTGCCAGCACGCGCTCGGTCAGCACGCACAAGGCAAGGCGTGAGGCGCGTGTGGCCCCATCCGGCTCAGCCAGCACCGGGCACTCCGCGTAGAACCGGCTGAACCGCTGCGCCAGGGCATGGGCGAAGGCCGCCAACACACCGGGTTGGCAGGTCAGGCAGGCTTCCGCCACGGCATCGCCGAACGACAGGCAAGCCAGCGCCAGGTCGCGCTCCAACGCCAGCACCGGAGTGGCGGGTCCGGCCGCGGCATCGGAGGCGCGCGCAAGCAGCGCGCGCATGCGCACGCAGGCGTATTGCAGGTAGGGGCCGGTACGCCCCTCGAATGCGACCATCCGCTGCGTATCGAAGACATAGCCAGAGAGGCGATCGCCGGACAGGTCGGCGAAGCGCACGGCGGCGATACCGACCTGCCGTGCCAGCGTCGCGTGCTGCGCGTCGTCCCCTTGCATGCCGTAGCCCGCGGCATCCAGGCGCTCGCCGGCGCGCACCATCGCCGCTTCGAGCAGGTCGGCCAGCCGGGCCACGCCACCATCGCGTGTGCGGAACGGCTTGCCGTCCATGCCGTTGACCGTGCCGAAGCCGACATGCACCAGCTCGAGGTGGTCGCCGATACCCGCCTTGCGCGCGGCGCGAAACACCTGCTCGAAATGCAACGCCTGCCGCTGGTCGACGACGTAGACCACGCGCGCAAGGTCGGGGCGCGATGCCCGTGCCTCCAGCGTGGCCAGGTCGGTAGTGGCATACAGCGCGGCACCGTCGCGCTTGGCCAGCAGCAACGGCGGCACCACGACGGTATCGTCGGCGCGTGCCACATCCACGACCACCGCACCCTCGCTATGGTGTGCCACACCCGCATCGAGCAGCCGCTGCACCAGCGGCGCCACGGCGTCGCGCACGTCGCTCTCGCCGTCCAGCGCGTCGAAGTGGACGCCCAGCATGGCGAAGTCCTCGACCTGCGCGGCGAGGCTGAGCGCGCGTAACGACCGCCACAGGGCCATCAGGCCCGCGTCGCCGGCCTGCAGCGCGGCGGTGTCGGACCTGGCTTCGGCCATGCGCGCAGGATCGCTGCGGCACGCGGCCGCGGCGTCCGGGTAAAGCCGCTCCAGGGCGTCCAGCGTCACCGGCGCCTGCGCTGGGAAGGGAGACGTCGCTCCGGTACGGAAGAAGGGCAATCCCGGATCGAGCCGCCGGATCGCGGCACTCAGCATGCCCATCTGCAGACCCCAGTCGCCCAGGTGCGCATCCGCGTGGGTGCGCCAGCCCAGTGCCGCATGTATCCGGCGCAGGCTTTCGCCCAGCACCAGCGAACGCAGGTGGCCGACGTGGAGCGGCTTGGCCACGTTGGGACCGCCGAAATCGAGGATCACCTCACGGCCCCTGCCCTCGTCGGCCACGCCCAGCCGCGGGTCGGAGGCCATCGCGGCGAGGCGTTCCGCGATGAAAGCGTCGGCAAGACGCAGGTTGATGAAGCCGGCGCCGGTGACACTCACCCGGTCGAACATGGCATGCGCGCGCAGGCAGGCGGCCAGGGCTTCGGCCGTATCCCGGGGCGAACGGCCCGTCGCCGCGGCGGCCGAGAACGCGCCGTTGCACTGGAAATCACCGAGATCGGGGCGGCTCGCCGGTACGGCCCGGGCCTGCGTGGCAGGCAGGTCCAGCGAAACGAAGGCAACGGAAAGCAGGGCGTCGACGGACGCCGCGGGGGACAGGCACATCGGGGTTCTCCAACGACTATGACGGGCGGCGCAGGCGCGCCGCGGGCTCGGCGGCAATCAGCCGGCAGGTCGTCGTCGAAGGAGGATGGAGGCGGTCATCGGTTTTATTTACAGGACGGGGCGTGTCTTCGCAAGCCGAGAACGATCCGCTCGGTAAGCTGCGGGCAGCCTGTTACGGAGACATTCCCATGACCCCAACCTCACGGACCGGCGCGCACCGCGTCGTCATCGTCGGCGGCGGCGCCGCCGGTATCGAACTGGCCACGCGGCTCGGCAGACAACGCAGGTTCGATGTCGCCCTGGTCGATCGCGACGCCAGCCATTTCTGGAAGCCCCGCCTGCATGAACTGGCCGCCGGCCTGCTCGGCGATGGCGAGGAAGCCGTGCCGTTCCTCGCCCATGGCCAGGCCCACGGCTACCGCTTCGAGCCCGGTGCGCTGCGCGGTCTGGATGCCGCAAGCCGCACGATCGACCTGGATGCGGTGCACCTGCCCAACACGGACGAGTTGATCCTGCCGCCGCGCTCGCTGGGCTACGACACGCTGGTACTGGCCTTCGGCAGCCGCGTGAACGACTTCGGCACCCCGGGGGTGCTCGATCACTGCGACATGCTGGACAGTCCCGCGCAGGCGATCGCACTGCGCCGGAAGATCCTCGCGCTCGCCCTGCGCAGCGCCGGCGACCCGGACAAACGGATCCGGGTCGGCATCGTCGGCGCGGGCGCCACCGGCGTGGAACTGGCAGCGGAACTGCACCACGCGTTCAACGACATGCATCGTTACGGTGGCCTGGATTCCGCCTCGAAACTGGATGTCACGTTGATGGACATGGCGGATCGGGTACTGCCGGCCGTCGATCCGCACACCTCCGCGTCGGCACAGCGCGTGCTGGAAGACATGCATGTCACGCTACGACTGGGCGTGGGCGTGAGTGCCGTCGAAGCCGATGGGTTTCACCTGTCGGACGGCAGCGTGGTGCCTTGCGATATCCGCGTCTGGGCCGCGGGCGTCACCGGGCAGGACATGGTCGAGCGCCTGGGCCACTTCGAACTGTCGCGCGACAAGCGCATCGTCGTCGACGAGCGGCTGGCGGCGAAAGGCGTCGAGGGTATCTATGCCATGGGCGACTGCGCCTACGCCACGACGACCGACCAGCGCAGCGTTCCGCCCACGGCACAGGCTGCGCACCAGCAGGCAAACTATCTTGCGAAAGCGCTGGCGGCCGTCGCACGCGGCGACGTGCCCCCGCCGTTCGTGTATCACGCCAAGGGCACGCTGGTGTCGCTGGGTGTCCGCCAGGCGACGGGTGAACTGCCTTCGGGCCGCACCTCGGTCATTCCCATGCGCGGCTGGCTGGCGAAGATGGCCTATGTATCCTTGCAGCAGATGCACCGCGCGACCCTGCACGGCTGGCCGCGCGCCACGGCCCTATGGCTGGCCGACTGGCTGCGCAACACCACACTGCCACCGGTAAAGCTGCACTGATGCGCGCGGCAACGCTGGCACGTCGTGCGACAACGCCGCCACATCGTGCGACTGCAACGTGGTGCGATAGCGCGACAACATCGTAGGAGCCCACGATGTGGGCGAACCCTCGACGCAACCACGGCGGGTGAGGCGGCGCGTTCCGCACGGGCGAGCGTTTTTGGACTTGATCGGGCGGGCTTTGAAGCGCTTTTAAAACGCTTCAGAGCCGCTTCGTTCAAAGCGCGGAAACGCCGGCGTGGACGTGTTGCATGGCTTCGTTCGTTGGGCGGACCGTGAGGGTTCGCCCACATCGTGGGCTCCTACCGGAGTACCGGGGCGGACACCGGGGGTTTAAAGGGTTCACCGGGTGTTTAAGGGGTTTTTACGGCGTGTTCCAGGGCTTCGAAGTCGTCCTGGGACAGGTTGAGGGCCGCGCCCTTGACGTTTTCCTCCAGGTGCCCGGGGTCGCCGGTGCCAGGGATCGGCAGCATGACCGGTGAGCGCTTGAGCAGCCAGGCGATGGCGACCTGGCCGGTGGTGGCGCCGAGCTTCTGGGCGATTTTCGACAGCACCGAGCGCTCCTTCGCCAGTTCGCCGGCCGCCAGCGGATACCAGGGGATGAAACCGATACCGTGCTTCTCCGCATAGTCAAGCACGGCTTCGCTCTTCCGGTTGCCGAGGTTGTAGAGGTTCTGCACGGTGGCCACCTTGAAGAACGGCGCGGCGGCTTCGATCTCCTCGACATTGACCTCCGACAGGCCGACGTGGCGGATGAGGCCTTCGTTCTGCATGTCGCGGATCACGCCGAACTGCTCATCGCGAGGCACCTTGGCATCGATGCGGTGCAGCTGCCAGAGGTCGATGCGCTCCACGCCCAGGCGGCGCAGGCTCATCAGTACGCACTGGCGCAGGTATTCCGGCCGCCCCACCGGGGCCCACACGTCGGGACCATGGCGCGTCAGCCCACCCTTGGTCGCGATCACCAGCCCCTTGTACGGGTGCAGCACCTCACGGATCAGGTCTTCACTGACGTACGGCCCGTAGCTGTCGGCCGTGTCGATCAGGTTGACGCCCCGTTCCGGCAACCGGGCCAGCGTGGCTTTGGCCTTGGCCGCGTCGGCAGGCTCACCCCAGATGCCCTTGCCGGTGATGCGCATGGCACCGAAACCGAGGCGGTTGACCTCGAGGTCGCCGCCGATCCTGAACGTACCGCTTGCGCTTGCTTGAACGGTTGCCATCGTATGACTCCTTGGATGAGGACGAGGAACGCGAAAGCAGACATTGGTACGCCAGGCGGCGTTTAAAGGGCGTAGTGATCCTCTCGCTTGCCTGCGCGATCCGAGCTGGAGTGGACTCGAAGTGGACCAATCCGCGAATTGCGGCCGTTATGGCGATGGCTTAGCATCGTCGTGTAACCAGGAGTCGAAGCCATGATCCAGCGTCACCGCTGAAGCGGAAAAACAATCGCGCCAACGGAGCGATCCGTCGACTGGACTTTGTTTTCGAGGACATCATGCATCGACTGAACAACAAGACATGCGTCGTCACCGGCGCGGCACGTGGCATCGGCCGCGCCATCGCCGCACGTTTCCATGACGAGGGCGCCATCGTCATCCTCACCGATATCGACAACGCGACCGGAGCCGCCGCGGCGGCCGAGATCGGCTGTCGCTTCGAACCCCTCGACGTACGCGAGGAAACCGACTGGTCGCGCCTGGCCGGGCTCGTTCCCGTCGCCGATGTGGTGGTCAACAATGCCGGCGTCACGGGATTCGAAGTGGGCATGGTGCCGCACGACCCGGAGCACGCCAGCCTTGCAGACTGGAGGGAGGTTCACCGGGTGAACCTCGACGGCACCTTCCTCGGTTGCCGTTACGCCATCGGTGCCATGAAGGGCGCGGGAACGGGTTCGATCATCAACATATCCTCGCGTTCGGGCCTGGTCGGCATCGCCGGTGCGGCGGCTTACGCCTCGTCGAAAGCCGCGATCCGCAACCACAGCAAGACGGTCGCGCTTTATTGTGCCCAACAGGGCTGGCAAATTCGCTGCAACTCCGTGCACCCGGCGGCCATCCTTACGCCGATCTGGGAACCCATGTTGGGGCACGGTCCCGACCGGGACGCCCGGATGCAGGCGTTGGTCGCGGACACGCCGCTGAAACGGTTCGGCATGCCCGATGAAGTCGCTGCCATCGTCGCGATGCTCGCCTCGGATGAAGCCACCTATGTCACCGGAACGGAAGTGAACATCGACGGTGGGCTCCTGGCCGGGTCGGCCGCGTCACCCGGCTAGGTCGACCCCTGCAAGAACGCGACACGGGCGGGTCACGTCAGCGCAGGTGCCGGCCGATCGCCTCGATCAACGGTTGCGCCTCGTCGAGGCCGCCTCCGGCATCGAGCGTGTCCTCCAGGTCGCCGGCCAACGCCTCGATCGCATCGACACCGCACACCAGCGCCGCGCCACGCACGCGATGGACGTGATGTCGCGCAAGGGACAGTTCGCCATCGGCCAGGGCTCGACGAATGACATCGAGGTCGTGGCGGGTTTCGTCGCGGAAGGTCGCATGCAGCGCGTCGGCGGTGGCCGGGGCATCGTCGCCCTGCTCCGCCGGCGTTCGCACGGGTGTCGCCAGGGCCGTCTTCAGCGCATCCAGCGACAGCGGCTTGCCCAGCACCGTGTCGATGCCGCTTTGGGCACAGCGCCGTACGTGTTCCACGCCCTGGTTGGCCGAGATGGCGACGAAGCGCGTCGGTGCCACACCCGCCTCGATCTCACGGGCGCGCAGTTCGGCGGCGATATCGTAGCCCTGCATGTCGGGCAGCTCACAATCGAGCAGTACCCCGATGAAACGACCCGGCACGAACGTATCGATGGCGGCCTGCCCGTGATCCACGGCCTCCGTGGCGTAGCCGAGGAACTTCAACTGCGCCGCGATGATCTGCCGGTTGGCCGGATGGTCCTCCACCAGCAGCACGATGCCGCCAGCCCGTTCGGGCGAGCGCTCGTCGCCGGCGCCGGTGGCCGGCACGGGTGTCGTGGTCGGCACGAGGCTGGTCGGCAACTCGACGCGCACGGCGGTGCCCACGCCGGCTTCGCTGTTGAACTCCAGGCGACCACCGAGATGGGTGGCGATGTCGCGGCATATCGCCAGGCCCAGCCCGGTGCCGCCCAGGCGTACGTCAAGGCGTCCGCGTGCCTGGGCGAACGGCACGAACAACTGCCGCTGGCGACTCGACGACACGCCGATGCCGGTGTCGAACACCTCGATGACCAGGCGGCGGACACCATCGGCATCGTCACCGGCGCCCTGCCACAGCGCGATGCCGACATGCCCGCGTTCGGTGAATTTCACCGCGTTGGCGAACAGGTTTTCCAGCAGCTGCCGCACGCGCACCTCGTCGACCAGCAGCCAGGGCAACGGCCCCATCGGCAAGTCCAGTCGAACCTCCAGGCCCTTGGCCTCGATGGCCAGCCGCTGCGAGGCGATGGCCTCGCGCGCCACGGCCTGCACGTCGCAGGGCACTGGATCGGGGGTGAAGCCTTCGACCTCGGAGCGGGTGTAATCGAGCGCACTCTTGAGCAGGTTCTGCAGGTTGCGGCTGCTGACCTGCGCAATGGCCAGCAGGTCGCGCTGGGGCCCGTCCTGCGGCTGTCGCGCCATCAGGTCGATCGACGACGTCACCGCGTTGACCGCATTGCGTACTTCGTGGCTCATCACCGCCAGCAGCATCGTCTTCTGCTGCTCGCCGCGCCGCGATGCCAGCTGGGCGCGGCGCAGCTGCCACAGCGCGAACACCAACGCCGCGACCAGGGCAGCGCCCAGGCCGATTTCGACGCGATAGGTGGTCAGCACCTGCGACCACGTCGGCGCGCGCAGGTAGGCGGTCTCCAGCCAGCGCTCGATCACCGCCTCGTTGTCGGCCGTGGACAGGCCGCGCATGCTCTGTTCCAGGATCGTCAGCAGCACCGGCTCGTCGCGCTGCACGGCCACGCGCACCGACACCGCCATCTCCGGCACCGTGCCCGCCACGCGCAGGCTCTGCGCGTAGTCGCGGCGAACGATGGGGTAGTAGGCCACGTCGATACCGATGGCCGCATCCGCGATGCCGCTCTCCACCGCCGCCAGGATCTGGTGGATGTCCGCCAGGGGCAGCCGCGTGATCGAGGGGTGCTCGCGCTGCAGCCAGGCCTCGTACTGGCCACCGCCCTTGAAGGCCACCGTGCGGCCCTGCAGGTGCCAAAGGTCCATCGTGGCCGGCCCCACCGTCCGCGTGACGATCAGCGTGCGACCGACATAGAACGGCGAGGAAAGCAGCGCGGATGTGCCCAGGTCGGCGGTGAGCAGGCGATCGGAGGTGGAAGGCAGCACGTCGACCCGATGCGCCTTGAAAGCGGCGACCGACTCGGCCCACGAGGCCGTTCGCACCGTTTCGAAGCGCATCCCCGCCTGGCGCGCCGACAGCGCAAGGTATCCATTGACCAGCGGATTCGCGTTGCCGGCACCGACGTCGGCGCGTAGCTGGGGGTCTAGCGCGATGCGCAGCACGGGATGCGCACCGACCCAGCGACGCTGCGCTTCAGCGTCGGGCACGTCCTGTGCGATCGCCAGCGCCGCACACAGGCAGCCAGCGAGGGTCCATGCGATCCGTCGCATCATGGAGGATCGGTACCCAATGCGCGGATGTAATCCTCCATCTTGTACAGCGCATTGTCGGATTTGATGTCGAGCTTGCGGAACGCCGCCGATTTCTGTGCGCTGATGGTCTTCATGCTGCGGCCGAACTTCTCGGCGATCTGCGATACCTTCATGCCGTCCAGCAGGCAGCGCACCACCTCCCACTCGCGCGGCGACAGCTTGACCAGGCTGGTCTCGGCAGAACCGCCCGCCCGCCGCGGCGGCAGGTACACGCGGTTGGTCATCACCGCGTCGATCGCCTGCACCAGCACGCCCGGGTCCTGGCTCTTGGCGACGAAACCATCCGCACCGGCCTGCAACAGGCTGTGTACCACCAGGCCTTCGTCATGCGCGGAGACCACCAGGATCTTCAGCCTTGGGTAACCGGCGCGCAGCAGGCGGATCAGGGCGACGCCGTCGATGTCGTCGAAAGCGAGTGAGTAATCGATCAGCACGACGTCGACCGGCTGCTCCGCCAGCAACGCACGGAAAGGCCGGCTGCTCGAAAAGCTGCCGAGGATGGCGATGGAGGGGGACGTCTCCAGTTGCGCGGCCAGCCCTTTGAGGACGAGCGCATGGTCGTCCAGCAAGGCCACGCGCACTGAGCCCAGATAGCTTCGCGCGGACATGAGTGGACCAGATGGGTGCTGTAGTCATATGCCCACCGGCTATCGATGGGACCAAGGGCAAGATATCGCGGTGACCGTGCCTTGTAAACGCTTGCTTCACACAACAATCGCTACCGCGCTAGCGATCCGTTCAGCCTGACGGCATCGGCCATTTGTCCACCCACGTAAGCCATACAGGCAAGCCGGGGGTGCGTTGCTACCCTTTCGTCGCCCCCGTCATGGGGTTTTCCGGGCCACGCATGGGGATGGACGCTTACATGGATACCGCAAGCCGAACACGGGCCGATATCGCCGCGAGCGAGCCGCCGCACGATACACGACCTGCCGCCGAAGCCACGGCGTTGCCTTGCGACCTTCTGCAAAGCGCCCGCATCGGCGTGGTGGGCCTGGGCTACGTCGGCCTGCCGCTCGCCGTGGAATTCGGCAAGCGCTACGCCACCCTCGGATTCGACATCCACTCCCGCCGCATCGATGAACTTCGCGCAGGCCGCGACAGCACGCGGGAAGTGGATGCCGACGAACTGGCCACCGCGACACGGCTGCGGTTTTCAGACACCCCCGGCGACCTGGCCGACTGCACCATCTACATCGTGACCGTACCCACGCCGATCGACGAGGCACGCCGGCCCGACCTGCATCCGCTGCGCATGGCCAGCGAATGCCTGGGCAAGGTGCTCAAGCGCGGCGACATCGTGGTCTATGAGTCCACCGTCTACCCCGGGTGCACCGAAGAAGTGTGCGTTCCCATCCTCGCAACAGTGTCCGGCCTGGTGTTCAACGAGGATTTCTTCGTCGGCTACAGCCCGGAGCGGATCAATCCCGGCGACAAGACCCACCGGGTGACCGATATTCTCAAGGTCACTTCCGGGTCGACCCCGGCTACCGCCGATACGGTGGATGCGCTCTATCGGTCGGTGATCGCCGCCGGCACGCACCGGGCCAGCTCGCTGAAGGTGGCCGAGGCGGCCAAGGTCATCGAGAACACGCAGCGCGACCTCAACATCGCCCTGGTCAACGACCTTGCCATCCTGTTCAACCGACTGGGCATCGATACGCTGGAAGTGCTCGAAGCGGCCGGAACGAAGTGGAATTTCCTGCCGTTCCGCCCGGGCCTGGTCGGTGGCCACTGCATCAGCGTCGATCCCTACTACCTCACCCACAAGGCGCAGCAGGTCGGCCACCACCCGGACGTGATCCTGGCCGGGCGCCGCACCAACGACGGCATGGGCCCGTACATCGCCGGCGAAGTCATCCGCCTGATGGTGCGCAAGGGCATCAACCCCGTGCACGCGCGGGTGCTGATCCTCGGGCTGGCGTTCAAGGAGAATTGCCCGGACCTGCGCAACACCCGCGTGGTCGATATCGTCGCCGGCCTGCAAGGCTACGGCGTGGACGTGGACGTGCACGATCCCTGGGTGCGTGCCGACGAGGCGCGCCACGAGTACGACATCGTGCCGGTGGAGGCGCCCGCACACGGCAGTTACGATGCCGTCGTGGTAGCCGTGGCCCACCGGGAGTTCGTCGCGTGGGGCGTGGAAGGCATCCGCGCCTTCGGCAAGGCCGCCTGCGTGGTCTACGACGTGAAGTACGTGCTTCCGCGCGCTGCGGTGGACGGCCGCCTGTGAAGGTTCTGGTGACCGGCACGGCGGGCTTCATCGGCTCGCACGTGGCCATGCGGCTGCTGGCCCGCGGCGACGAGGTGATCGGCCTGGACAACCTGTCCGACTATTACGACGTGGAGCTGAAGAAGGCGCGACTGGCCCGCTTCGGCGACCATCCGCGCTATACGCACGTGCACGCGGACCTCTCCGACCGGACGGCGATGGAGGCGGTGTTCGCCACGTACCGGCCGCAGCGCGTGGTGCACCTGGCCGCGCAGGCCGGTGTTCGCCACGCGGCCACGCACCCGCATGTCTACGTGTCCAGCAACGTCACCGGTTTCCTCCATGTGCTGGAAGGCTGCCGCCACCACGGCGTGGATCATTTGGTCTTCGCCTCCACCAGTTCCGTCTACGGCGCGGATACCCATATGCCGTTCTCGGAACGGCAGCCCACCGAGCATCCGCTGACGCTGTACGCCGCGTCGAAGAAAGCCAACGAGCAGATGGCGCACAGTTACGCGCACCTCTACGACCTGCCCTGCACCGGCCTGCGCTTCTTCACCGTGTACGGCCCCTGGGGCCGCCCGGACATGGCGCTGTTCCTGTTCACGCGCGCGATCCTGGCCGGCGAGCCGATCCGGGTGTTCAACCACGGGCAGCACACGCGCAGCTTCACCTACGTCGACGACATCGTGGAAGGCGTGCTGCGCACGTTGGACCGCCCGCCCCTGCGTGATCCGCAATGGTCCGGCGATCACCCCGAGACGGGCAGCAGCGGCGTGGCGCCCTACCGGATCTACAACATCGGCAACGAGACCCCCGTGGCGCTGCTGCAGTACATCCGTGTGCTCGAGGACTGTCTCGACCGCAAGGCCCACATGGAAATGCTTCCCCTGCAAGCCGGCGACGTGCCGGACACGGAGGCCGACATCTCGGCCCTGGTCCAGGCCACCGGCTATGCCCCCGGCGTGGACGTGCGCGCCGGCGTGCGGCAGTTCGTCGACTGGTACCGCGGTTACTACCACGCCTGACGCGCGCCGCTACGCTCCTCCCCCCGCCATGCCTTACCCTGGAGATGCGCCGTGATCCTCGATTACCTCGATCGGTCGGCACCCAACGACCTGCACGCGGACCTGTGCATCATCGGTGCCGGTGCCGCGGGCATCGCCATGGCGCGATCGTTCGTCGGCTCGTCGGTCACCGTCTGTCTCGTCGAGGGCGGCGGCACGCGTGGCGAGGAAAGCAGCCAGGCCCTTTACGAGGGCAGCGCATCGGGCGACGTGCCCTTCGATACGGCCGGCTCGCGCATGCGCGTGTTCGGTGGCAGCTGCACGCTGTGGGGTGGCGGCTGCATTCCGCTGGGCGACAGCGACATGACGCCACGCGACTGGGTGCCCGACAGCGGATGGCCGTTGCGCCATGCAGAACTGGCGCCATGGTACGAAAAGGCCCGTGATTTCTGCCGGATCGACCCCGCCCGCGGCTTCACCGACGGCACGTTCGACGGGCCGCCGCCGCGCAAGCCGCTGGACCTCGATCCGGAGGTGATGACCAACTACGTCTTCGCGCGCAGTCCGGTACTGTTCGGCGAGGCCTATCGCGACACCCTGGCCCACGCCGACAACGTCACCGTGCTGCTGCATGCCAACCTGCTGGAACTACGCGCCAACGACACCGCCAGCCATGTCACGGAGGCGCGCATCGGCTCCCTCGACGGACGTCGCGGCCGCGTCCGCGCACGGCACTACGTGCTTGCCGCGGGCGGCATCGAGAACGCGCGCATCCTGCTGCTCTCCGACAGCGTGGCCCCGGGGGGGCTAGGCAACGCGAACGACCTGGTCGGCCGCTATTTCATGGATCACCCCAGCGGCACGCTCGGGGTCGTCCGCTCGCCGCATGTCGACCGCCTGTCCCGCCCCTACGAGCGCAACATCCGCAACAAGCGCGCGCCCTTGTCGGCGGAGATCGGCCTGTCGACCACCGCCCAGGGCCGCCATCGCACACTGAACGGACGTGTCCATCCGTTCGCGATGGAGGGCGAGGTGCCTGCGGGCATCCGGGCCCTGCGCGACCTGCGCGCTTCGCTCAGGAAGCCCGTGCACAATGAGGGTGCCTTGCTGGAGGCACGCCTGAACGCCGCGCTGCAGAACGGCCCCCGAAGTGCGGCGTCCGCCGCGCCACCGCATGCTGCACTTCATGCGCTGCGGCTCGGCCTGCACTTCGGCGACGTGCTGAGGGCGCTCGCGCAGAAGGCCCGCGACCATCCCGTCGTGCGCAGCGAACGGGTCGCCCTGGTCGGCTTCTTCGAACAGGCCCCCAATCGCGACAGCCGGATCACCCTCGACGCCAGCCGCGACATACTGGGCCTGCGGCGTGTGCGGGTGGACTGGCGCCTGACCGACCTGGACAGGCACACCTACCGCACCCTGACGCGACTGACCGGCGATCGCCTGGCCGAGGCCTGCGAAGGCCACTTCGAACCGGCACGCTGGGCCGTCGATGCCGACCTGCCCGTGGAGGTGCACGGTACGGCGCACCACATGGGCACGACGCGCATGGCGAACGACCCGGCACAGGGCGTCGTCGATCCGGCCTGCAAGGTGTTCGGTGTCGGCAACCTGCATGTGGCGGGCAGTTCGGTGTTTCCCACGGGCGGCTGGGCGTTCCCCACCTTCACACTGATCGCGCTCAGCCTGCGCCTGGCCGACCGCCTGCGCGTCCTGTTGCAGGCCTGCGAATCCGGCGGCCTGGGCTGATACGGACGACCATACGGCCTAGCCGCGCGATGACCGGAAGTGCAATCGACACCGTGTCGCGGCATGCCTAGCCTTCGCTCATCGGCAGGTCGATGACGACATGCAAGGGGACTACCATGATGCGTTTGCTTCGCCAGCCGATCGTGCGCTGGCTGACCCTGATGGCCTGCTGCGAATTGCTGTTGCTCGCCGCGTCGCTCAACGTCGCCACCTACATCCGTTTCGCACCGTCGCCCGATGACCTGGCCGCATCGACGCAGACGCTGACCATGCGCGCGGCGATGTTCGCGCTGGTCATCTTCCTGGGCATGGCCGCCCTGGGCGAATACCGTTCCACGTTGCGCATGAGCTGGCGCGGCCAGATGGCGCGCCACGCCATCGCGTTCGTTTTCGGCGGCCTGGCGCTGGTGGTGGGCTATTACGTCATTCCGCAGGCGTACGTGGGACGCGGCGTGCTGGGCATGGCCCTGCTGATCGGTTTGCTCGCCACCGCGGCCTTCCGTGCGCTCTTCATGCGGCTGGTGGAACTGGAAGCCCTGAAGCGACGGGTGATCGTGCTCGGCGCCGGACAGCGTGCCGCCCAGATCCACACCCGTATGCGCCGGCGTTCGGATCGTCGTGGCTTCTCCCTGTTGGGCTACGTGCGCGGCGCGAACGAGACCGTGCTGGTGCCGGCCGAGCTGCTGCTGGACCCCAGCGAAACCCTGGCGGCCTGTGCACGACGCCTGGCGCTGGATGAAATCGTCGTTGGCGTGGACGACCGCCGCGGCGGCTTGCCGATGGACGACCTGCTCGCCTGTCGCCAGCTGGGCGTGAAGATCACCGACCTCACCACGTTCGTCGAGCGCGAGGCGGGCCGCGTGCAACTGACCATGCTGGACCCGTCGTGGCTGGTGTTTTCCGCGGGGTTCAATGCCTCGCCCCTGGCGCTGTTCGTCAAGCGGGCCTTCGACATCGGCGCGTCGCTGACCATCGCCGCGTTGTTCTGGCCGGTCATGCTGGGCGTGGCCCTGGCCATCCGCCTGGAGTCGGGACGCGGGCAACCGGTGTTCTACCGGCAGGAACGCGTGGGTGAGAACGGCCGCCCGTTCTGGCTGTACAAGTTCCGCAGCATGCTCACGGACGCCGAGATCGACGGCGTGGCACGCTGGGCCCTGAGCAACGACGACCGGATCACGCGGGTCGGGCGCATCTGCCGCAAGCTGCGCTTCGACGAACTGCCGCAGCTGTGGAACGTGGTGCGCGGCGACATGAGCATCGTCGGCCCCCGACCGGAGCGACCGCAGTTCGTCTCGGACCTGGAAACCAAGATCCGCTACTACAGCCTGCGCCACAGCATCAAGCCCGGGCTGGCCGGATGGGCGCAGCTGAGCTATCCCTATGGCGCCTCGGAAGAAGATGCCGCCGAGAAACTGAAATACGACCTGTTCTACGTGAAGAACCACAACCTCTTCCTGGACATGGTGATCCTGATCGAAACCGTGGAAGTGGTGCTGTTCGGCCGTGGCGCCCGCTGAGCACCCCGACGCGTCACCGCTGGGGACGAGGCGACGCTGCATGCAGGCCGCGCAACGGCGAGCTGTACCAGTCGCTCAGCCGGTGGCGATCGAAGCTCACCCACGACGGCCCGTACTCCCAGCGGTCGTCGACGCGCCGGTCCGGCTCGCCCTCGATGGCCAGCACCTGGTCCTCGTCCATGCCCAGGTCCAGGTCGGGTACACGCACAGGCGGGAGCACCGCCGTACGCAGCTCCGGGGCATAGGGCCCGGCCGTTTCGTTGTCGCGGACGGACACGTCGGCGGCCGGCATGAGCGACCACGTCATCACCGCCACACCGACCAGGCCGATCGACAACCACCAGCGTGCGCCCAGCGTGCGCGTCGGCAAGGACTCCGCGGCGACCGTCACCGTGGCTTCGGGTACGCCGTCGGCGACGATGGCGAGCGGCTCGGGCACGGCGACCGCGCCACGTTCCGGCAGCGGCGCGCCCGGCAGGCGTCCATGGCGCCGGTGGAACGCCATGGCGGCGGCGTACTGGCGGGTGAGCCGCTGCATGCGTCGCGTGGCGAGGGCGTCCGCATGGCCTTCGCGCCGGCGGTCCGGATGCCATTGGGCGACATGTCGCCGGTAGGCCTGCTTGAATTCGGCCAACGTGCAACCGGGCTGCAACCGCAACCGCGCATACAGGTCGACGAAGTCGGTTTCATCCGCCACGTGCCATTCCCCTTCAGGCGTCGCGCGCGACGTGTGTCAGGCAGGCGGTCCGCGGCATGCAGCGTGGCGCAGCCGCGCCCGTGTGACAAGTACGACTTTTGGGAGCAGCCATGACATCGTCCTATCGTTCCACGCTCTGGATGGCCGCGCTGCTGGTGGCAAGCGGCGGTCGCCTGCACGCCGACGATCGTCCGGGTCCATCCCTCGGTGCGCACGTGTTCCTCGCCCAGGGCGAAGGGCTGGGTGTAACGCCCGCGACCACGCCCCCCGTGGATACGCAGCCGGATGGCAGCCTCTTCCTCGTGTTCAACGCGGGATACGCCAGCAACGACGGTCCGCTGCACGATACCTACGGCAATCGATGGTTGCCGTTGGGGCAGCCGCAGACCTACGCGAACTACGGCGATCGCTTCGCCGTGCGTGCCTATGTCGCCACCGAAGGCAAGGGCGGCCCGGCACATAGCCTGTCGATCGACAAACACGGCGAGGCAAAAGGCGAACTCTCCCTGCCCTTCGTCGAGGTACGCCACGCGTCGCGCGTGGCATCCGTTGCGCGCACCTACGCCGGCGACGCACTGCAGGTGGCCAGCGGCACGGTGACCGTGGATGGTCCGGCCACGCTGCTGGCGTTCTGGTGGGGCGACGGCGGCGTCAAGCGCATGCGTGTCAGCCCGGGCGACGGCTTCACCCTGATCGACGCGTTCGTGCAGTTGCCCGACGAAAGCGGCGTGCAGGGTGCGGTCGCGTGGCGACAGGTCAGCGCGGCCGGTACCTACCGCGTCCACTGGACCGTGGCACCGGTGCAGGGCGCGGCCTTGTGGTTGATCGCGGTGCAATAGCGCCCACCACCGTCCGGAACCGGACAGTCAAAAACGGCAGCGCGAAGGCAACGCGCTATGTCGCCAGCATCATCCTGGCGTGGTGTCCGCCGCATCGGCAAGTCGCGTTCAATGGCGTCCGGAAATGGACGCCCGCACCTACAACCAAGGGATTATTTTCTTATGCGCGACAGGCAGATAGCCTGAACCCTCGATACCGCCGAGCCGCAACGAAACGTACGTGACAAGGACCGTGCAAGGAGCACGTCGGCGCTGGCGACACGGATGTCGCACAAAGACCGGATGCACAGCGCAGGATGTCACGAAGGACGTGGCGGAAGCCACGCGGTTCGCTCCGCGGCCCGGGGGTATCGACGAGGTGAGGCCGTTGCCTCCACGGGATGTCGTTGCCGCGACATCCCGTTTTTTTTTGGTCGCCCGCCTAGAAGTTCACCCGGATACCCAGGTTGCCGGCCCAGCCGCGCATGCCGTAGCTGCCGACGAAGTGCTGATAGTTGCCTTCGCCGTATAACTGGACACGGTCGCTGAGCTGGCTAACGACGCCCGCAGCCACCCTGTAGGCGTTGCCGACCTTGCCGGAGCCGAAACGATCGCGCGCATTCCATGCCTCGCTGGTCACCGTCGCCATCGGATCACCGTTGCTGCTGTGCGAAACATCCACGCTGGCATACGGCATGAACTTCGGCTGGGCGGTGCGGCTGATACGACCACCCAGCACCGCGGTGGTCTGTTTCGCGGTGCCCAGACTGATGTCCAGCCCATCCGCATCGGTGAAGTCGCGGAAGGCCAGTTGCTGGTGCTTGAGCTGGAAGCGGGGCTCCACCGTCCAGTCACCGCCGAGGGCGATCGGCAGGCCCGCTTCCACCGACATCGTCCAGCCATTCGCGCGGATGCGACCGACGTCCGCACCGCGCATGTCGGTGCCGACGTCGCCACGATAGCGTGTCGAGCCGAGCACGCCGTCCACCCAGAAGCCGTCGCCGTGTTGCCAGGTGATCCACGCTGAGACACCGTTCGCGTTGTATTTCGCGGTGCTGTTGCCGTCGGCGGCCTTCGGCGTGACACGGGTGGTGCCGCGATCCGCCGCCCAGCCAGCGCGCAGCGTGCCGTTGTCGCTGTCGAGGGCGATGAGGCTGCCGCCGAGTTGCAGCGCATTGACCTGCTGGTCGAAGTCGTAGCCATAGCGTTCGAACGACAGGTTGGAGCTGTAGCGCAGCTGGCCGCCTAGATAGCGCGCGAACACCTCGCCGCCCAGCGGACCGGTGGACGAGCCCTGACGGATATCGCCGAGCCGCTGGTGGAGCCCGTCGCTCATCATGTCGCCATAGCTGAGCAGCGCCGCCGGCGCGGAGAGGTACGACGGCACCTGGGGCACCACGGCGATGCGTGTGCCCGGCGGCTCGGGGCGAACCGGCTCGCCACCGTCACCGGGATTGCCCGGGTTGCCCGGATTTTCTGGTTCGCCCGGATTGACCGGGGGCTCCACCGGCGGCTTGCCGGGGTCGACTGGCGGGTCGATCGGCGGCTTCCCGGGATCGACGGGCGGCTCGACCGGCGGATTCCCCGGATCGACGGGCGGGTCCACCGGCGGGTCCACCGGGCCACAACCGCCCTCGCATACGATCCGGCTACCTAAACGGTAGTCCCAGTTGAGGGTGCCATTGGCGAGCAGATTCTGTGCGGGATCGGTCTGCCCCGGCCCAAAGGCATGCAAGGTGTACTGATAGGGACCGGCCGCGACGTAGCCGCCGCGCAGGGCGAAGGCATCGGCACGTGACGTGCCGGCGACCTGGACCAGCGACATGCCCTCGCCGGCGTCGACCAGACCGTTGGCATTGGCATCGGTGTCGGCGCCGGCGCCGCGTGGCGTGACGACGATCTCGGTCGGACCGGTGGTGGTCACCGAGCCCTCCACAAGCAGGCGATCGGTCTCCTGGCCGACGAGCGGGCCGCCGGCATTCATGGTCACGTTGAGGCCAAGAACGCCACCGCTGCCAGTGAGGTCGCCAGCGACGTCCACCCGGCTATGCGCGGTGCCGGCACGCGACGTGAAAGCGACGTTGCCGCCGGACAGGTCAAGCGAGCTCAGCGACGAATCGTTCGAGACATTCCAGGTCGCGGTCGATGTGAGGGCCATCGTGATGTCCCCGCTCGTCGCCCCTGCCATGGCCGAGCCTTCGCTCAGGGCGAGCGAGAGCGACGAGCCGTCGGCCACGCGAACATCGCCCCGCACGAGGCTGCCGCCGAACACGTCGATATCGGCCGTGCTGCGCACGCCCAGGTCGATGGCCGTGCCGCCGCCACCGACGATCTCGCTGCCGCCACCGATGTGGACCACGGCGTCGGTCGACTGGTTGCGAAGGGTGTCGATCGAGATGCCGCTGCCAGTCACTCCCTCGACCCTGGCGCCATCGAGTTCGAGCAGGCGGGTACTCGGCAGGATGACACCGTCGCCACGATCGTCCTGACGAATTCGTACACCGTGCAGCTGTCCGGTCAACGAACCGCCCTGGACCGACGCACTGCCGAGGAAAACCGCCAGCCCGACACCGCTCGCACCGGTCCCGCGGACCTCGGAGTCGCGCAGCGTCACCGTGCCAATCCCGGGCAGGTAGTTTTGTGCCACGAACACGCCGTAGGTGGATCCGCTCAGCACGCTATTGCTGATATCGACGTTACTGGGCATCGCAGGCGCGCCGTTGGAGGGAGCGATGCCGACGAACAGGGCTCTGCCGGTGACACTCTCTACCCTGGCGCGGGTGAGCGTCGCGGAGCTCTGGCCGGTCAGCGCAATCGCGTCGGACGCACTTGCGCTCACGTTGCCCGCGTCGATCCGCACCGACGATGCGTTCGCGGCGATCGACAGCGCCGCCGACAGCGGTGACAGGCCCAGCGACGCACCGTTGCGCAATATCCACGCTTCGGCTGCTTCACCCGGCACGACGGTCTTCGATTGTCCGGCGCCCAGTTCGCCAGCAACAGCGACCCCTGCCATAGGCAGGTAGCAAGCCGTCATGGCCATCCATAGCGGTGCCCTTCGGACACGATGATGCAGGGAGCTCATGACTTTCTCCGTTATTCCAGTGAGTCGACGGGTCGCGAGCACCCTTATGGTGTCCGCGAATCTCAGCCGCCTATTGCAGCGGGTGCAGACACGCTTCGCCATGGGGCGTACTCCTAAAATGCATGCCTCTGTTATGGCATGAGACGAAGTGGTTCATTTCCCTTGACGGCGGCTTTCCGCTGGCGATCGCGATGCAATTTCGGATACCTGGACGCTATGTGGCGGACCGCACTGAAAAAGTCAGTCATGCCGTGGGCGCGCCTACAACCTTGTGTCTATGGTCGTCGTGCCGCCCCCGACCTTAACCTGCGTCTATTCCGTCCGGACGTTCCGGCTCGGAGCTTTACCCCAAAGGAGTCGACCATGGACGGATCGAGCAACAAGCGTTATCCCGCGGTGCGCCGCGAGCGGCTACCGGCGAAGGCGGTGTATTCCGGCATCGGGCTATCGGGCATCGGTACGCAGGTATATACCGAGCCCCTCATCATCGATCCAGCGGCGCTCGCACCGCTGCCGCCTGATGGCAGACCGGACAACCTGCTCCGTGCGAGCACGAAAAACGAGGTGATCGTCGTGACAGCACCGCTGCCACTGAACGCCGACGCCGGTGACACCGTCCAGGTGAGTTTGAACGGCACGCTTGTAGGTACGCCGCTCGACGTCGAGGCGTTTCTCGACGACGAGATCATGCGGATCTCGATTTCGGCGAAGGACCGCGCGACGGTGCCGGAAGGCGTCGTCCGCATCAACTACCAGATTGCCTTCGTCTCCGGAAGCGGCGGTGTCGAACCGGGTCCTGATGGGCAGACCTACATCACCGACTACACCGCTCCCGGCCTCCCGTTCCTCGGCCAGCTGGTGTTTTCAGATGAAGTGGTGAAGAACGGTGTCACCCCGGCCGCCTTGTCCCGCGACGCGGACGGCAACGAGTATCTGGCTGCCCGCGTTCCCAGTTACAGGGACCTCGCCCCGGGCGACATCGTCGTCGGCTTGGTCGACAGCCGCTCGGAAGTCCTCGATCCGATCAACGTCGGTGGAACTGACATCGAACTGCGCTTCATGCGCAGTTTCATCGAAGAACAGGCCGACGGCAGCATGGCGTTCTCGTACAGCGTCAGCGACCGTGCTGGCAACAACTCTCTACCGTCGCGGCCGGTGATACTCGAGGTACTGCTCGAAGGCGCCATCTCGGACCTGGAGGCACCACGGGTACCTGCCTATGACGACGACCCGCTGGGCGAGCAGATCATCGACGAAGAGGACGCCCGTGCCGCGGGCGGCGTGACCGTGGAGATTCCTGCCAACACGGGCATCCTCGTCGGCGACACCGTATTGCTGCACTGGGGTAGCCAGGAGATCGGCCCGGTCCGCGTCTCGTCGACCGGCAATGATCCGGTCGTGACGATCGGCGTGCCCTATGCCGCCCTGCTCGCCGAGTGGGGTGCGAAGAGCGCCGGCCAGGACGCCGCAGCCACCGTCGACGTCGGCTACGATGTCTTGCGTGGGAACCTGGTTGCCGGCAGCGCGCAGACGCCCGCCGTCGTCGAGGTCAATCTCTATCAGGCCGGTGGCGTGGACCCCGACCCCGAGACCCCCGAGAACGAGAGCCTCGAGGCGCCGACACTCACCAGCGCCGGCGGCTCCGACAACGAAATCCCGCCGGAAGATGCCGAGAAGAACGCGACGATCACGATCCCCTGGCTGCAAGCCGATGGGGAGACGCCGGTATTCCTGATCGGCGATATCGTCACGCCGGTCTACGGGACATACGACGTACCGTCGCTGACCATCGAGGCGGAGCCAGCCGAAGACCTCACGATCTCACTTCCCGTAGTCCTCATCATCGCCGTCGGTTCCGGCGCGATCGACCTCTACTATCGCGTGGAGCGAACACTGGCCGGCGGCGGCAGCAATACCTCGCGCTCGCCGATCACGGTCGTCACGGTGCACGGCGCGGACGAACTCCCCGGTGGCGGCTCGCTCCCCGCGGGAACGATGCCGGAGGCGGTGGGCACGGCGCCGGCACAGCCGGACCGCTTGTTGATCGGCAAGGTCGAGGCGAAGGACGGCAGCGACTTCGTGATCCCCGCGTACGTCAATCAGCGTGCAGACGACACGGTCACGGTCACTATGCGGGTCTTCCGCTCGTTTTACTCCAGCGGTCACCCTGCGGACAGGCCGTCGGCGGACAACCGTGACGTGACCAAGTCGTTCACGGGTCCGATCTCGCCGCCGATGCAGCTGGTCGTGCACCTCACGGAAGTCGAACTGATGCGCTTCGACTATCCAACGCAGGCTCTGCACGCTCATCTGACCTACACGGTGACATCGGCCCAGGCACCGGACCGTCCGGTCACGTCCGACGTGCTCCTCGTCGATCTTGATCCCCGCGGCGATCTGCCCGGCTGAAGCTGCAACACGCATGCTGGGACCGTCGTCATGCGACGGTCCCAGGCGCACGGAGGCGCTATGCATGACGACACCGAACCGCGATCCGCTCCTGATGCCTTCAGCCCACGGCTGGTCTTCCCCGAAGCAGCACTTGCCCGCCTGCCCTCCTATCTCGCTCCCGACCATTTGCTGAAAGCATCGGTCCGGGACGAGGCCATCGTTCTCAGCCTTCCGTTCCCGCTTTCCTACGACGCCGAACCCGGGGATACCCTGCAGCTGACGATCGACGGGCGGCGCATCGGTGACATCACGGCGCTCGATCGGCATCAGCCAGGCGAGACGCTGAACCTCGTGCTGGCCGCGGCTGACCGGCCCCTGAGCTCCGTCGAAGACCGTCGCGTCGTTCGCATCAACTACGAGGTGTACTACGGTTCGGGCAGCGGCAGCAAAGAGTATGGCCCTACCGACCAGACGTTCATTACCGATATCGTACGGCCCGGCCGCGATTCGCTCGCAGCGCTTTCGTTCGACCCCCGCGTGATCGCCTACGGTGTGACGCCCGACACCCTGGTGGATGACGGCACGGGCAACCGCTACCTGCCCGCCATCGTCAAAGGCTATGCCACCTCCGCGGCGGGCGACTGGATCCAGGGGCGTATCGACGACGATCCGCTGCTGCTTTCCGACATCTACGAGTTGCGCGAAGCCGACGTCGGCACGGATATCGAAGTGCGGTTTCCGGCCGCCTTGCTGGAAACGATCGATGGCGGACGTCACGCGTTCAGCTATCTGGTCGCCGACCGCGCGGGCAATGTGTCACAACAGCCGGCCAGCGTCGATCTGGACGTGCGGCTGTCCGAGCATATCGGTGACCTCCTGCCGCCCACGGTCCCGGCCGCTGCGGATGGCCTCGTCACCAGCGACGATGCCCGCGTCGACGGTGGCGTGACGGTCGTCATCCCGGGCAATGCGGCGATCAGGGCGGGCGACTTCATCGTATTGCTCTGGAACGCGCATGTGTCAGTGCCTATCCCCGTCCTGCCGACCCAGGAAGGCAGGGATCCGCTGATGCTGCTCACCTCGCCTTACGACGATGTGTACACCGACTGGTTGGCGGCGAGCGGTGACACCGACCGCAATGTGCCGGCACGCGTCGACTACCGTGTGGAGCGCGGCGTCACCGTGATCGGTACCCCTACGGAGCCCGCACGCCCCGCCATCAACCTGTTCGGGCCGGGCGGCGCGGATCCCGATCCGCTGACGCCCGTGCACGAGAACATGCCGCTGCCCGACGTGCGTGGAGCAAGCGGCGATCCGGCCAACGTGATCCGTGCGGAGGACGTGACGCAGGACGCCACGGCGACCATCGTGTGGGAAATACCGGGGGCGCGCGGCATACAGGCGTTTGCTGCCGGCGACCGCATCCAGTTGTTCTGGGCGGACGATCGCATCGGTGCGGATATCGTCGTGGGCGACCCCCGGCGTGATGTCGTGCTGCGCATACCCAGCGAGGTCCTGCGTGCGCACAGTCCCGGTACCTGGCCAGTCCGCTATACCGCCTCGCGCGCGCTTGCGACCGTCCCGTTTTGCAATGTGGCGATGTCACCCGATCGATCCGTCAGCGTCGAGGACTACCGCCAGGTGCCGGGCGAAGGCGAGCTCTTGCTCGATGCCACGTTCGTGGAGTGGGTCGGATCACGCGTGTATTCCATCACCCTCAGCGACGTGATCGACGGCACGCCCGTGCGCATACGGCTGGACCAGCCGAGCGTCGGCGCGGGCGACGTCATCCGCTGGCGCTTCCAGGGGCTGGGTGAATCGGGTGAGCCGATACCTGGCACCGATACGTCCGGCGAGCACGAAATCACGGCTTCCGACATGTCGTCCCGGCCCGACAACACCTGGCCCAAGCCGCCACCCAGCAGCCCGCCGAGCGTGAATCGCGCCTATGTGGACATCACCGTCGACGCCGGATTCCTCCTGCCGATCGTGTTCGGCAGGGCGACCTTCGACTACACGATCAGCAACGCCGTCGGCACCGGATTCGCCAAGCAGGACGTGGTTTACGTCGACGTACGCACGCTCTGAAGTCCTGTTCCATCCTTAAGGAGATCGTCATGCCCATCCTCAATGGTGTTTTTGCCGGCCTGCCCGCACCGCTTATTCACGAAGTCGAAAACAACGGCGGCCTCGGTGTCCGCGATGTGGGCGAAGGCGCGGTCGCCCCGGTCACCGTCATCGTCGGCCCCTGGGACCTTTTCAAGGACGGGGATCAGGCGCAGATTCTCTGGGGCGCCGACCAGGTTCTCGTCGGTGAACGTGACATGTCCGCCACGGATGCCAACAAATCGATCCCGGTGCCGGTGTCTCCCGAAAGAATCCGCGCGCTGGGCGACGGTGTTCACGACGTTTTTGTCCGCGTCGTCTCCGCCCTGGGCAACCCACAAGTGTCGCCACCGTTGACCGTGCGCGTGAAGATGAAACGACCGGGAGGCATCGACACGCAGCCGGACACGGAAACGATCAACGAGAACCTCGCCGTCGCTCTCGTCCACCCTTCGCCGCTCATTGACGACATCAGCGACGTACAGGTCGTCGTACCGAGCTACGAGAACGTGGCCGAGGGCGACCGCATCCGCGCGTCGTGGCATGGCAAGTTCGTGGACTTGCCTCCACTCACAAGCGACGATGTGGGCAAGAGCGAGTTCGACATTCCGATCGACGAGGAAACCATTCGTTCGGCCGGTGGCGGCGACGCGCAGATCACCTATCGCATCCTCGACCTGGTCAGCAACAACTCGCTGTGGGCACCGTACCGGGTGGTCGATGTGCCGATCGACGACCCGGATGCGCCCACGTCACCCTGGGTCGACGGCACCGTCGACGACGCCGGGCTGGTGCTGCGGCTGGCGGATCTGGACCGGAGTCCCGTGACCGTACTTGCCGAGGCGCATGGCGGCAGGGCGGGCGAACACATCTTCGTACGGTGGGTCGGCGTCGCGGCCGGTGAGCAACCCGTACCCCTTTATGATACGGCCTGGCAGTCGGTAACCCATGACAATGGCACCCTCACCTTCCAGGTGCCGTATGAGCAGGCGGAAGTCCTGGGCGAGGGTCGGGTCAGCGTATCCTACACGCTCGAACGCAAGTCGGGTGCGCGGGTGGTGTCGCGTCGGCGCAGCATCCGCGTGGAAGGCAAGGCCGTCGGTCTGGACCTGCCGCGGGTGGAAGGCACACCAGGCAAGGTGCTGGATGCAGCCGCCCACCCTGACGGCGCCCTCATTGCCGCGCCATCGCAGCCCGAGCGTATACCCGCCGGCAGCCTGGTCACCTTCCGCTGGAGCGGCAACATGCAGGGCGCGGCCAGCGGGTACGCAGATGGCGTCAACGATACCCATGGCGTGCTGCCCTATGAAGACATCATCCAACTGGTCGGTGGTCAGGTCCGCATCTCCTATCAGGTCGAGACGTTCGGTACGGACAACGCCGTCTTCGCCATCAGCGAATCGGACGCCGTCACGCTCGATGTCGTCAACAGCGCGGCGGCGCCCGACTTGTCCCCACCGTCCGTGCCCGAAGCGATCAACGGTGTCCTTCCTCTGAACACGCTGCTCGCCCACCTCGTCATCCCGCGTCTGACCAGGGGTACCTCGGTCGAAGCCAACATCCAGGGGCGGGTCCCGTTCAAGCAGACGATCCCCATCGGCAACCCCGCCCAGCCGCCGAGTTTCAATCTCACCTCAGCAGGCTTCATCCAGCCCAACGCCAACAGCCAGGTGTCGGCGACCTACACCGTCACTGCGCCCGGTTACAGCGCCACATCCAGCGCTTACAACTTCGTGATAGGGTCCGTCGCCAGCCTGCCCGCGCCGCGCGTGCCCGAGTCTAGCGATGGCGTGCTCGATCCCTTCTATATCGGCGGCGCCATCGAGGTTGACGTTCCGTTCGACTCGAACGACTTCCATGTCGGCGACACGGTTACCGTGTCTGTGGAAGGCGTGCTCGGCGATACCCGGCCCACCTGGAGCGACAGCCGTGCGCTGACCGCGGATGATCTCAAGGACCCCATCGTCTTCCAGTGCCCGGTGACGACGCTTCAGCCTGTCGATGGCGGTCGGGCCATGTTCCAGTATTCGATAACGGCGGCCAATGGCATTCCCCGGCCATCGGAAATCCTTACGCTTGCCGTACAACGTGCGTTGCGCGGTTTGCGCGCACCGACCGTGCAGCAGGCCGAAGGATCGCGGCTCGATCCATTCGATGCGCTCAATGGCATCCGCGTGCTCGTGCCGGCGAACTCCAGCATCAAGGACACCGACACCGTCACCGTCGCCTGGGCGGACAACACCAACGGATCCGATCCGCGCGGGTCGTATGTGACTGCGGAGCAAAGCGGACGTCCGGGCGGCATGACGTTTACCGTGCCGTCGAGCGTGCTGCCCTTCAACTTTGGCGACCAAGTAAGCGTGACGTACACGGTGGTCCGGAATGGCGCGCGCAGCACATCGCCGACCGCGTTCAGTCGCTCATTTACCAGAGCGCAGCAATAGCCGCCCGTCGACGGCCGCGTCGACGCGTTCGATGCGGCCCGAATGCACCACTTCGCGAAGGACACGCGAGTCACGCGTCCTTTAGACATCACTCCGAGGAATCGTCATGACCATCATGAATGACCAACAGGACTACGCGGCTCTTGATACTGTCATCTCCAGTGCGCGGGCCAACGGCAACGTATCGACCGCATTGAACCTCAATGTGTTGAAACCCGACAATCTTGACTCACGGTTGCCACGCGCGGCAATTACCGATGCCGAGGGCCGCGAGCTTGACCTTGGCTCGTTCGCTGGCGACACCACGATCACCTGCGCGCCCTGGTCGCTCATCGCCGTCGGACAGAAGATGTGGCTCGACGTCGACGGCACGCGTTACAACGGGGCCGCGACAACGCACACGCTCTTGAAAGCATCCGCCGTCACGGCGACGCAGGTTCGTAAGGGGTTGCGCCTGAGCCTGTCACGGAACTGGCTGGAAAGCCTGCGCCGCGGTAGCGCTGTCGAGGTAAGACTCGCTGTCACCTTCAACGGGTCGACCGACACCTCCAAAAAAATCAATTTCCGTATATCGAACTATACGCTTCGTAATGGCGGCGACCTGTAAGATTTCGATACAGAGCGGCTGGGAAGCTTCAGCGGCGCGATGAGTCGACCGTTGTGCACGTTAGATTCGCATTCAACGAACCGTAATTATTGCGCCATCGAGATGGACCCTTCGTACAACAGGTCCCTGGTTTTGACGGCCATCGACGGCTTATACGGTGGCGCCGCGGTAAAAATTGAACCAAATTTTCCAGCTCGCTTTATCCGCTTCGACTATGTGTCGACTCTTGAAAATCGACGATATCCGATTCGGCTCATGATCTTTTTCCAACGAGCATTCCTGGACATCATGGTTACGCGGCAACCAGCTTGACCTCAGCTCGTTCCCTGGCAATACCACGATCACCTGCCTGCCCTGGCCACTCATCGCTGTCCGACAAACAGTGTGGCTAGCGGTGGACGGCACACTGTCCGACGGCAGGCCGACCACGCTTTCCGTGTCGACCGCCGCCGCTGTCACTGCGTCCGAGGTGCGCAACGGGTTGAGCAAGGCCCTGCCGCGGAGCTGGCTGGAAAGTCTGCGCGGCGGAACCACGATCAGAGTAAGGCTCCATGTGGCGTTCGATGGGCGACCGAAAAAGCCGACAGCGTCGCGTTCCGATTACTCGAGCTGACCTTGCGCCTTGTACCTGTGTTTTACCTCGATCCCGCCCCCATGAGCCTGCTGGTCGGCGGCAGCCGCCAGCGGCAGGCGACAGGCGGTGTGCCGCCTTACCGCTATACGTCCGGCAACGCCCGCGTCGCAACCGTCGGCACCGCCAACGGCCTCGTTACCGCGCTGTCCGCCGGTACGACCAACATCACGGCCAGCGATTCGGCAAACTATTCGGGCAGCTATACCGTCCAGGTGACGGCGCCCCAACCCTGCGATCATATCGGTGTACGCAAACAGTCAGCCCATCATTCGTTATCCGCATCCGGCGGATCGCCTGACGACGAAACGATGTCTTGCATGATCGGTCGAATCGGTCGCCATCGGCCATTTGCCCACGCTGGCTAGCGCGCCAGTTGTATATGCCAGTCTCCGTGCCACGTCTATAAATACGTCAACGACGCGCAACGGCTTACCGCCCGAGGCGTAGCACGGGGGACGCGTATGAAAGCCGATGGCACGTCGGGTGGGTCGCAAGGAAGAACGACCTGCCTGGCAGTTCAGAGCGGCGCACGGGTGGCGCGGCACCGGGCGCCCATGCGTCCCTCGGCCATCCGGTCTATACCGTTTCGTCACCGCCATGCCGAAGAGGCATGGCGGTGATGGACGCACGTGCCGACAGCCGCTTCGCGAGCATCACCGTGCACGGCTGCTTCACCCAGATGGCGGCCACGTTCCCGGATCGCCTGGCCCTGGCCTCCACGGCGCTGTCGTTGACGTATGCGGAACTGGACGAACGCAGCGGTCGCATCGCGGCGGGGCTGATCGCGGCCGGCGTGCCGCATGGCGCTTATGTCGCCGTCTTGATGGATCGCTCGGTATCGGCCGTCGTCGTGCTGCTCGGTATCCTGAAGGCCGGTGCGGCCTACCTGCCGCTGGACAGGCGCTGGCCCGAAGAGCGCATCGCTTTCGCGCTCGCGGATGCGGATGTCGCGGCGGTGGTGGTGACATCCGCCGAGGACACCACCTGCGTGGACCGGCCGGTCCTCACCTGCGCCGGGTTGAGTGGAGACGGAGACGCCGCGCCAGGCGGCGTTGGCGGCCATCGCGCCACCGGCAGCGATGCCGTGTGTGCCGCCGAGGACATCGCTTATGCGATGTACACATCCGGCTCGACTGGCAAACCCAAAGGGGTTGAGATACGCCATCGCTCGATCCTGAGCCTGGTCAGGAAGAGCGACTACATCGACTTCGGTGCGCCGAAGGTGTTGCATGCCGCGCCGCTCGGCTTCGATGCATCCACTTTTGAGATTTTCGCACCGCTGCTCAACGGTGGCACCTGCATCGTTCACGACGAACTCGTGCCAACCGGCTCCGGCATCGCGCGCACCGTGGCGGCCCACGGCGCCGAGGTCGCCTGGCTTACCGCCGCGCTGTTCAACACCATCGTCGACGAGGATGCGACCTGCCTGGCCGGCCTGCGTACGATCCTTGTCGGCGGCGAAGCCCTGTCGGTCCCGCACGTGCGCAAGGCGTATGCGGCGCTGCCGGACACACGGCTGGTCAACGGGTACGGCCCGACCGAATGCACGACCTTCGCCACCACCTATGCGATCCCTCGCGATCTGCCCGACGACGGCACGGCGATACCGATCGGCCGGCCGGTCGGCGCCACCGTGCTGCGCGTCGTGGACGGGCATGGCGTGGCGGTGACACCCGGCGTCGTGGGTGAGCTGTATATCGGCGGCCCCGGCGTGGCGCGCGGCTATCTCGGACGTTCCGAACTGACGGCCGAGCGCTTCCTGCCGTCCGACCGTGGCACGCTGTATCGCACCGGGGACCTAGTACGTGAGCTCCCCGACGGCAATCTCGCGTTTGTCGGTCGCCGCGACGGCCAGGTGAAGATTCGCGGGTACCGGATCGAACCCGGCGAAATCGATGTCGCGCTACGCGCGCTGCCGGGTGTCGTCGCCGCGGTGGTGGCCGCTCGCGAGGACACGCCAGGCGATACGCGACTGGTCGCCTACTACGTGACGCAGGACAGCACGGTGACGGCGCGCACGCTACGCGACGCGCTCGCGCTGACCCTGCCGGAGTATATGCTGCCGGCGACCTGGAAGCGTCTGGACGCCCTTCCGTTGACGGATAACGGCAAGCTCGACCGGCATGCGCTTCCCGCACCGGGCCGTTCACGGCCCGAGCTGGCGTCCGCCTGGGTCGCGCCGCGCGGCGAGGTCGAGACTCGCCTGTGCCAGTTTTTTGCGGAGACGCTTGGCCTCGATCGGGTCGGTCGCGACGACAACTTCTTCGACCTGGGCGGTAGCTCTCTCCTGGCCGCGCGTCTTGTCACGCGCATCCACGAGGCGGTATCGACGCGCCCGAGTCTGGTCCGCTTCTTCGCACTGCCTACGCCAGCGGCCGTCGCGGACCTTATCGAGGGGAAAGCCACACGCGATGCGCTCACCGGTCGCCTGGCCGAAGCGAGAGCGGTGACCCGCGAGCCTGTCGCCATCGTCGCGATGGCCGGCCGCTTCCCCGGCGCGTCCGACGTGGAAGCCTTCTGGGAGAATCTGTGTGCCGGACGCGAGTCGATCCGCTTCTTCGCGCCGGATGAACTCGACCCGGCCATCGGCCCCGCCGAGCGCAACGATCCCGCTTACGTCGCCGCACGCGGCATCGTGGACGGCAGCGACCTGTTCGACGCCGGCTTCTTCGGCATGTCGCCGCGCGAGGCCGAACTGACCGATCCGCAACAGCGCCTGTTCCTGGAACTGTGCTGGGAGTGCATGGAACGCGCGGGGTATGTCCCCGATGCGCAGGACGTCCCGGTCGGCGTGTTCGGCGGCATGCACAACGCCACCTATTACCAGAAGCACATCAGCGGCCGCGCCGGCCTGATCGACAAGCTCGGCGCCTTCCAGGTCATGCTCGGGAACGAGAAGGATTACCTGGCCTCCCGCGTCGCGCACAAGCTCAACCTCACCGGGCCGGCCATCGGCGTGAACACCGCCTGCTCCACATCGCTGGTGGCGATCGTGCAGGCACTGGACGCCTTGCGCGCCGGTCGCTGCGACATGGCACTGGCGGGCGGTGCGTCCATCACCTGCCCGCCGCACAGCGGCTACCTGGCGCAGGAAGGTTCGATGCTGTCGCCGGACGGCCACACGCGCCCGTTCGATGCCGAGGCCCGCGGCACGGTGTTCAGTGACGGCGCGGCCGTGGTGCTGCTCAAGCGACTGTCCGACGCATTGCGCGACGGCGACCCCATCTACGCCACGTTGCGCGGCGGTGCCGTCAACAACGACGGGGCAGCCAAGGCCAGCTTTACGGCACCCAACGCCGGCGGGCAAGCCGCGGTCATCGCCATGGCCCTACGCGATGCCGGGGTATCGGCACGCGAGGTGTCCTACGTCGAGGCGCACGGCACGGCCACGCCGCTGGGTGATCCGATCGAGATCGAAGGCCTGACACGCGCCTTCCGCGCGACCACGGACGACACGGGTTTCTGCGCCATCGGTTCGTTGAAGAGCAACGTCGGTCACCTGGTGATTGCCGCCGGCGCCGCTGGCGTCATCAAGACCGCACTGTCCCTGAGTGAACGCCGCCTGCCCGCGACGCTGCACTTCAAGGCGGCCCACGCACGACTCGACCTGGACGCGACGCCCTTCGTCGTGAACCGTACACTCCGCGCGTGGCCGAGCACGGGCCGCCTGCTGGCCGGCGTCAGCGCGTTCGGCGTGGGTGGCACCAATGCACACGTGATCCTCGAGGAGGCGCCCGCGCGGACACCGTCGGATGCCGCATCGGGCCCGCAGTTGCTGGCGCTGTCGGCTCGCACGCCCACCGCCCTGGCTGCCGCCGCGGAACGGTTGGCCGATCACCTCGCCGCGCACCCCGACGCCAACCTGGCCGACGTGGCCTGGACGCTGACCACGGGCCGCAAGGCCTTCGCCCAACGCACGCACGTGGTCGCGTCGTCACCCCAGGACACCGAAGCGAACCTGCGCGATATCGCCGCCGCCGGCCTTCGCGAACGCGACGGCGACGCATGCGGGGTGGTGTTCCTGTTTCCCGGCCAGGGGGCCCAGTATCCGGGCATGGGCCAGGCGTTGCACGCGAGCGAGCCGGTATTCCGCGCGGCGCTCGACGAGGTGTCCGCCGTCCTGCAGGGCGAGTTGGGTTTCGACCTGCGCGAGCGGATGTTCGCGACGGACACCGACGACCTGCGGGCGACCGCGTATCTCCAGCCCGCCACGTTCGCCCTCGAATATGCCCTGGCACGTCTTTGGATGGGCCTGGGCGTGATGCCCACTGCGATGATCGGGCACAGCGTCGGCGAATTTGCGGCGGCGGCGATCGCGGGCGTCATGTCGATGGCGGATGCCGCGCGCCTGGTCGCACGCCGCGGCCGGATGATGCAGTCGCTACCCGGCGGCGCGATGCTGTCGGTACGCCTGGGCGCCGATGAATTGCGGGCGCGGCTGCCGGACGAAGTGTCGCTGGCCGTGGAAAACGCGCCGAATGCCAGCGTCGTGGCCGGTACCAGCGACGCCGTGGAAGCCTTGCGCCGCGAACTCACTGCCGAAGGCGTGGCCTGTCGGTACCTCGCCACGTCGCATGCGTTCCACTCGGCGATGATGGAGCCGGTGCTGGAGGGCTTTCGCGCCGAGGTCGCCGGCATCCGCCTGTCGCCGCCGACGATGCCCATCGTCTCCACGCTCACCGGCGCCGCGTTGACGGCAGGGGAAGCCACGTCTCCCGATTACTGGGTACGCCACCTGCGCCACACGGTGCGCTTCTCGTCAGCCCTGCTCTACGCGCTGAACGACACCGGCACGGCCTTCCTGGAAGTGGGGCCGCGCACGGTCCTGACCACGCTCGGGCACCAGCATACCCAGGCCCGTGGCCGGACCCTGGTCGCCAGCCTGACCGATACCCCGGCCGGCGAGCGGAAAGCCCTGCTCGATGCGGCCGGTACGCTCTGGAGCGCGGGCGTCCCCGTGGACCTGGCAGCGCTGGACCACCGTGCACAGCGCCGCCGCCTGCGCCTGCCGACCTACCCCTTCGAGCGCCAACGCCACTGGGTGGACGCGCCGCCTGCCGCGTTGATCGCCAGCCTGGTGGCCACGGTGGCCACGCCTTCCGAACCGATGTCCCCCCTGCCTCTGCCCGTGGAACACCCCATGTCGCTGTCCGCCTCCGTTTCTCCGCGTCACGCGCGTCTCGTCGGCGAACTCGTCGCCCTGTTCGAGGATGTCTCCGGCGCAGATATGGCGGGGGTCGATCCGGCGGCGCATTTCGTCGAACTGGGACTGGATTCGTTGTCCCTGACGCAGGTGGCGCTGCAGTTGCAGAGGGCTTATGCGCTGAAGGTGACGTTTCGCGAGCTGATGGACGGGTGTTCGTCGTTCGAGCGGCTGGCCGGTCACCTGGATCGGTTGTTGCCGGCGGAGGTTGCCGGCGTGGAGGTCGGCGCGGGATCGGGCGTTGCGATGGGGGCGTCGCCCACATCGTGGGCTCCTACGACGGCCCTGGTATCGGCGGGTGCACCGGTATCGGTGGCGGCAACCGTGTCGGTGGCGGTGTCGCCGGGTGGGGTGCAGGCGGTGATCGCGCAGCAGATGCAGTTGATGCGCGAGCAGCTGGCTTTGCTGGCGGGCGTGGAGGCGGCGGCGACGGTAACTGCCGTGTCTTCTACCGCCGGTAGTGATATCGGTGCTGGTGCTGCGGGTGCGGGTGTTGCGGGCGCAGGTACCGGTGCGACGGCGGCAAGGGCGCCGTCGACGCAGGGGACGCAGGGGACGCAGGCCGCGGCCAACGACGAAGAGGCCGCGCTGGCGCACACCTCGTACGACGTGAAGAAGGCATTCGGCGCCATCGCGCGCATCCATCACGGCGCCACGGAACTGAGTGCGCGGCAGCGCGCACGGCTGGATGCCTTCATGCAGCGCTACGTCGCGCGCACGGCGGCGTCGCGGGCGTATACGGAAGAACACCGCCCGCACCTGGCCGATCCGCGCGTGGTCAACGGGTTCCGCCCGCTGCTGAAAGATATCGTTTACCAGATCGTCATCGCACGGTCCAAGGGCGCTCACGTCTGGGACCTCGACGGCAACCGGTACGTGGACGCGCTGAACGGCTTCGGCATGAACCTGTTCGGCTGGCAGCCCGATTTCGTGCTGGACGCCGTGCGCCGGCAGCTCGACGAGGGCTACGAGATCGGGCCGCAGCACCCGCTGGCCGGCGTGGTAGCCCGGCAGGTCTGCGAGCTGACCGGCTTCGATCGCGCGGCGCTGTGCAACACCGGCTCCGAAGCAGTGATGGGTTGCGTGCGCGTGGCACGTACCGTGACTGGCCGCGACACGCTGGTGATCTTCACCGGCTCCTACCACGGCATCTTCGACGAGGTGCTGGTCCGCGGCACCAAGAAGCTGACCTCCGTGCCCGCGGCGCCCGGCATCCTTCGCAATACCGCCGAGCATGTCCTGGTGCTGGAGTACGGCACACCCGAATCGCTGCGCATCATTCGCGAGCGCGCGGCGGACATCGCCGCCGTGATGGTCGAACCGGTACAGAGCCGGCGTCCCGATTTCCAGCCCGTGGCATTCCTGCGCGAGCTGCGCGCGATCACCCGCGACGCGGGCGCGCTGCTGATCTTCGACGAGGTGGTGACCGGATTCCGGGCGCATCCACGCGGTGCGCAGGCCGTCCTCGGCGTCGATGCCGACATGGCCTCCTACGGCAAGGTGGTCGGTGGCGGCTTCCCGATCGGTGTCATTGCCGGTGCACGCCGTTTCATGGATGCACTGGACGGCGGCGACTGGCGCTATGGCGACGATTCCGTGCCGACCGTGGGCGTCACCTATTTCGCCGGCACGTTCGTACGACATCCCCTGGCGCTGGCCGCCGCGCATGCCGTGCTCGGTCACCTGGCCGACCAGGGCCCGGCGTTGCAGGCCACGCTCAACGCGAAGGTCGGCGCCTTCGCCGACGGACTCACGGCGTTCTGCGCCGATGTGGGCGCACCCATGCACGTGGTGCACTTCGCGTCGGTGTGGAAAACCGTCTTTACCGAGGACCACCCGCTGCAGGACCTGCTGTTCGCGATGATGCGCAGTCGCGGCATCCACATCCTCGACAACTTCCCGTGTTTCTTTACCACCGCGCACGACGAGGCGGACTTCGCTGCCATCGCCACGGCATTCCGTGAATCGGTCCTGGAGATGCAGGAAGCCGGGTTCCTGCCACGCCGCCGCGACGCCACGGCCATGGACGCGGCCCGGCCGCCGGTGGCGGGAGCCCGTCTGGGTCGCGATCCCGACGGCAGTCCCGCGTGGTTCGTCCCCAACCCCGACACACCGGGCAAGTTTCTGAAGGTGATCGCATGATGCCGTACGAGCAGGCCGCCACCGCGGTCGATTACGACCCGTTCGCCGGCGACCCGCTGGCCTGCGTGCTGCCGACCACGCCGGCGCAGCGCGAGATCTGGCTGGCCTGCCAGCTGGAGCCGGAAGCCTCGCTGGCCTACAACGAGGCGATGTCGCTGACCTTCAAGGGGGTGCTCGACATCCCCGCCCTGGAGGCCGCGCTCCACGACCTGGTCGAACGCCACGAGGCCTTGCGCGCCACGTTCGGCGACGACGGCGCGAGCATGTTCGTCGCTGTGCAGGCCACGCTGCCGCTGGTGAAGCACGACCTCTCGCTGCTGCAACCGTTCGAAAGCGATGCGCGCATCCAGACGCTGTTCTCGCAACGGGTGTCGACGCCGTTCGACCTGGAAAACGGCCCCCTCTTCCGCGCGGATATCGTCGACCTGGCCTCCGACTGCCACCTGCTGGTCCTGTGCGCCCATCACCTGGTCTGCGATGGCTGGTCGTTCGGCGTGATCGTGCGCGACCTGGCCGCGCTCTACGCGCGGCATGCCGGTCAGGCCCCCGAGCCGGACGACCGGCCGGAGGCACCCGACGCCTTCTCGGCTTTCGCCCATGCCGAAGCCGCCTACCTGAGCGCTCCCGCCGCTGAAGATGATGCGCGCTACTGGCTGGAACGCTTCGCCACGCCGCCGCCCGTGCTGGACCTTCCGGTGGACCACCCGCGACCGCGCTACCGCACGTTCGCCTCGCGTCGAGAGGACCGCCTGCTGGACCGCGCCGATGTGGATGCGATCCGCCGCCTCGGCGCGACGCACCGCGCCAGCTTCCACGCGACGCTGGTGGCCGGCTTCGCCGTGCTGCTGCGTCGGCTCGCCGGGCAGGACGACGTGGTGATCGGCATCCCGTCGGCGGGCCAGGCTGCCGACGGCCTCGATACGTTGGTCGGTCATGCCGTGAACGTGCTGCCGCTGCGCTCCCGCATCGGCGCGGAGGCACCTTTCGCCGAGGTGCTGGGTGGCGTGCGCGACGACCTGATGGATGCGTTCGACCACCAGCGCCATACGCTGGGCAGTCTGCTCGCCCGACTGTCGCTGGCCCGCGATCCGGCACGGCTGCCGCTGGTCGCGGTGCTGTTCAACCTGGACGCGCCGCTGGATGAAAGCACCGCCCGCTTCCCGGGCCTGCGTTACGACCTCGCCGCCGTGCCGCGCGAGTACGAGAACTTCGAGCTGTTCGTCAACGCCGTACCGGTGGACGGCGGCCTGCGCCTGGAATGCCAGTACAACGCCGACCTTTTCGACGGCGCCACCATCCAGGGCTGGCTGGATGCGTACGTCACCCTGTTGCGCCATGCCGCGCTCGCGCCGGACACGACGGCCGTCGCGCTGCCCGTGATCTCCGACGCCGTGTACCGCGAACTGGCCGGCCTGCAGCCTGCCCCCACGCCGTTTCCGGAACTGCGCCTGGCGCATGAGTTCTTCGAACAGCAATGCGACCGTACGCCCGAGCGGATCGCCGTGCGCCATGCGGACCGCACGCTCACCTACGCCGCGCTGGAATCGCGCTCCAACCGCATCGCCAACGCCCTGCGCGCCCGCGGCATCGGTCACGGCGCGCTGGTCGGACTGTCGCTCGGCCGCGGCTTCGACATGCTGGCCTCGGTGCTGGGCGTGCTCAAGTCGGGTGCCGGCTACGTGCCGCTGGACCCCGCGTTCCCTGCCGAGCGCCTGGCGTTCATGGCCGACGACGCCCAGCTGGCGGCACTGGTGGTCGACGATGCCGCTCCGCCAGCCTTCGCCATCGACGCGAGCCGCGTGCTTGCCCTGGGCGACGACGAGGTAGTGCACGCCTCGTTCGAGCGCCCGGAGCGCGATCGCCGCGCGGCCACGCCGGATTCGGTGGCTTACGTGATCTTCACCTCCGGTTCCACCGGGCGTCCCAAGGGCGTACGCGTACCGCACCGTGCAGCGGCCAATTTCCTCACCAGCATGCAACGCGTGCCGGGTATCGCACCGGACGACCGCCTGGTTGCCGTCACCACGCTCTCGTTCGATATCGCCTTCATGGAGCTGATGCTGCCGCTGACCAGCGGTGCCGAGGTGGTGATCGCCGGCCGCGACGACGTGCGCGACGGCGGCCAGTTGCGCCGCCTGATCGAGGAGGCCGACGCCACGATGATGCAGGCCACGCCGGCGGGCTGGCGCCTGCTGGTCGATGCAGGATGGCGTGGCCGGCCGGCCTTCCGCGCGGTGTCGGGCGGCGAGCCCCTGCCACTGGACCTGGCCGAGGCGCTGTTGGAGCGCTGCGGCGAGGTATGGAACGGCTACGGCCCCACCGAGACCACCGTGTATTCCACGTACTGGCGGGTGAACACCCCGCGTGACGGCATCTACATCGGCCGCCCGATCGCCAACACCACCGTGCATATCTTGGACGAGCACGGCAACCACTGCCCGCTGGGCGTGCCCGGCGAGATCCACATCGGTGGGGCGGGCGTCACACTCGGCTACCTGCGCCGGCCTGACCTGACCGCCGCGGCCTTCGTCACCGATCCGTGGTCGGAAGCGCCGGACTCGCGGATGTACCGTACCGGCGATCGTGGCCGCTGGACGTCCGCCGGCCTGATCGAGCACCTGGGCCGCCTCGATTTCCAGGTGAAGGTGCGTGGTTACCGCATCGAGCCCGGCGAGATCGAAAGCGCGTTGACCGACCTGCCGGAGGTGGCGCGTGCCGTGGTCATGGCGCGCGAGGATCGCCCCGGCGACGTGCGGCTGGTGGCCTACGTCGTCGGTCGCGACGGTGGGATGCCCGACGAGGAATCGCTACGCTCGCGACTGCGCTCGCGACTGCCGGATTACATGCTGCCGCAGCATGTCCTCGCCCTCCCCGCCATTCCCCTGCTGCCCAACGGCAAGATCGACCGCGGTGCGCTGCCGCCGCCGATCGCCCGTTCGTGCGCCGCCCCCGGAACGCGCGTCGGGCCGCGCAACGACGACGAGCGGCGCGTGGCCGCGGCCATGGAAGCCGTGCTGGCCCTGCCCGGGCTCGACGTGCGCGACGACTTCTTCGCGCTGGGCGGACACTCGCTGCTTGCGGCCCAGCTCACCGCCACGTTGAACCGCGAATTCGGCGTGGCGCTGTCGTTCCGCACGTTGTTCGATGCGCCGAGCGTGGAACGCCTGGCCGCGACCCTGCGTGCACGGATCGACGCCGGCACCGCGCCGGTGGCCGAGCCGATCGCCCACCGCGACGACCAGACCCATGCACCGCTGTCGTTGATGCAGCACCGCCTGTGGGCACTCGAACGCATGCATCCCGGACGCGTCACCTACAACGCACCGTCGGCCCATCGCCTGCGCGGCCCGCTGGACGAAGACGCCTTCGCCATGGCGTTCCAGGCACTGGTGCAGCGGCAGCCGAGCATGCGCACCGCGTTTCGCACGCTCGGCGACGACGTGGCCCAGGTGGTCATGCCACGGCTGGACTACCCCCTGTTTCCCGCCGAAGACCTGCGCGACGTGCCGCACGACGCGCGCGATACCGTGCTGATGGCGCGCCTGCAGGCGCTGACCGATACCCCGTTCGACCTGGGCACGGCGCCCCTGTTCAGCGCACGGCTGTTCCGGCTGGCCGAGAACGAGCACGTGCTGTTCTTCATGCCGCACCACATCGTCTGGGACGGTTGGTCGTTCGATATCTTCGCCAACGAACTCGCCACGCTGTACCGCTGTTTTGCCGAGGGGGCCCCGTCGTCGCTGGCGGCACTGCCCGTGACCTACGGCGACTTCGCCACGTGGCATGCGCGATGGCTGCAATCGCCGGCCTTCGCCACGCAACTGGCCGCGTGGCGTGAACGGCTGGCGCGACGCGGCGACGTGCACGCGCTGCCCACCGACCAGCCGCGGCGTCCCGGCATGTCCGGACTGGGCCGCACCGAGTGGATACGCGTCTCGCGCGAGCAGACCGATGCCATGTACGACGTGGCACGGCAGGCCGATGCCACGCTCAACATGGCCCTGCTCGCCCTGTACTTCACCATGCTCGCCGGTTCCACCGGACGGAACGAACTGGTGGTGGGCACGCCCGTACGCGGACGCAACCACAGCGAGCTCGAAGCGGTCATGGGGTATTTCAACAACCTGCTGCCCCTGCACGTTACGATCGATCCGGCGCTGCCCTTCCTAGCCTTCGTGCGTGAAGTACGGCGTACGGCGATTGATGCGTTCGGGCATCCGGACGTGCCGCTGGAATACCTGCAGCGCGAGCTGACGGCAGTGCACGGCAACGGCGCCGTGCTGTACCAGGCGCTGTTCTCGTTCCAGGACGGGCGCCAGCGCGCGGCGGACTGGGGTGGCCTGGCGCACGAGCAGATCCTCCTGTTCCAGAGCGGGGCCACCGAAGACCTCGGCCTGTGGTTCCTGGAAAGCCAGGCGGGACTCGTCGGCGGCGTGACCTACAACGCGGACCTGCTGGAGGCCGACACCGCGTGCCGCATGCGGGAGCGCTACCTCGCCATGCTGCGTCGGGTGATCGACGACCCCGGCCTCACACTCGGCGAGTTGACCGCCGCCACGCCGGCCGAGCGCGAATGCATGCGCGCCTGGCAGGTGAGCGACACGGCGGTCGAGCCGCCGCGCGACCTCCACGGCATGATCCAGGCCACGGCCACCGCGATGCCGCACGACGTGGCGATCGAGCACGGTACGCGGCGCATCGGCCACGCGGCGCTGCAGGAGCGTGCCGGGCGCATGGCCACACGGCTGCGCGAGCGTGGTGCCGGCGACGGTGGCGTCGTCGGTCTGTGCGTCGAGCGCGGTATCGACCGCATCGCCGCCCTGCTCGCCATTGGCATGACCGGGGCCACGGCGTTGCTGCTCGACCGCGACGATCCCGCCGCCTTCCTGCGCGATGGCCTGGCCGATGCACACGCCACGGTGATGGTCGGCGACGCGGGCCTGCAGGCCCTGCTCGACTGGCCCAAAGCATGCGCGGTCTGGCTGGATACCGACACCCCGTGGCTGGCCGAGGTCGACGCCCCCACCGCGCACGGCGGCGCCTCGCCGGACATGGCCGACGTCGCCTTCCAGACGCACGATGCAGAGGGCAAGGCCGTCGGTGCGGCGCTGTCGCAGCGCACGCTGGGGCATCTCGTGCAGTCGCTCGGGGATGCCCTGGGCGTGCACGCCGGCATGCGCCTGGGCGGCGATGCGTTGCCGGGCGATCCGCTCTCGGTACTGGGCCCGCTGATGGCGCTGGCCAGCGGGGCCACCTGGGTCGAGATGGGTACGAGCGAGGCCGCTGCGGGTCGTCTGGACGCCATGGACCTGTGCATCGCCACGCCGGAAACCTGGCATGCGCTGCTCGCCGGCGGCTGGCAAGGCGATGCCGGACTGCGCGCGGTGATCGTCGGCGGCTCGTCCACGGCGGAGTTGACCACGCGCGTGGCGAAGGCCTCGGCCGGTGTGTGGATGCTGTTCGGCGACCCGACCGTGGCGCCCGTCATCACCTGCGGCGCGCTGGACGCCGCGGCGGACACGCTGCACCAGGGCCTCACCCTCGCCCACGGCGAGGCCTGGATTCTCGACGTCCATGGCGAGCCGGCACCGATTGGCGCCGCAGGCGACCTCGCCGTGGGCGGCCGGTTGCTGGCCATGCCGTTCGGTCAACGCGCCCGTGCGGCGCGACGCAGCGCGGAAGCGGGCCTCGTGCGCACGGGATACCGCGGACGCTGGCTGAGCGGGGGCCGCCTGCAGGTCCTGGACCGCGACGACCGCCGCCTGCGCTGCCACGGCATGGACGTGCAGCCCTGCGCGCTGGAAGCGATCGCGCTGCGCGAGCCGGGCGTGGTCCGGGCCATCGCCGTGCCGCGTCACGAGCCGGGTGGTATCGCCCGGGTCGAACTGCACGTGGTGGCGGCCCCGGGACGGCGTCCGGATGCCGACGCGGTGCGTACCGCGCTGGCCGCCTCGTTGCCGGCCTGGGCGATGCCCGACCATGTCCACGTGCTGGACACCCTACCCACCCTGGCCACCGGTGAACCCGATCTCGCGGCACTGGCCGTGCACGACGAGGCCGCCATGGCCGCTCCCGACGACGACACCACGCCCCACACGGAGACCGAGCGCCTGCTCGCCGGCATCTGGCAGGAGCTGCTGGGTACGCGCCGCATCCGCACCAGCGACAATTTCTTCGACGTCGGCGGGCACTCGCTGCTCGCGGTGGACATGGCGCATCGCGTGCACACGCTCAGCGGCGTGCAGATCAACCTGCTGGACGTGGCCAACGGCACGCTGGGCACTTTGGCCGCCGAGATGGCCGCCGCGCCACGCGTGGCCGCCACCCAGCGCCGTGGCCTGTTCAGCCGCCTCATGGGTCGGCCATGAGCCATCTCGCCTGGGTCGTCTGCTGGGTATCGGTGGGCTTGCTGGTGCATACGTTCGCCGGCTATCCGCTGCTGGTCTGGCTGCAGGCACGCCTGCGGCCACGCCCGGTGGCACGCGAGGCCATCTTGCCCACGGTGAGCATCGTGCTCGCCGTGCATGACGGCGCCGCCTTCATCGAGGCGAAGCTGGCCAACCTGCAACGACTGGACTACCCCGCCGCCCTGGTAGACATCGTCGTCGCCTGCGACGGTTGCCACGATGCCACGGCCGCCCTGGCCCGCCGCTCGACCCACACCCGCCTGGCCGTGCTGGATTTCCCCAACCGTCGGGGCAAGGCGGCCTGCCTCAACGACGCCGTGGCGATCACGCGTGGCGACGTGCTGCTGTTCACGGACGTGCGCCAGCGGCTGTCGCCCGTGGCACTGCGGGAACTGGTCGCCAACCTGGCCGATCCCACCGTGGGCGCCGTGGGCGGCGAACTGCACATGGAGCACGTCCGCACGGGCTTCGCCCAGGGCGTGGATGCCTACTGGCGCTACGAGAAGGCGATCCGTCACGCGGAAGCGCTGTCCGGCTCCACCGTGGGCGTCAGCGGCGCGCTGCATGCCATGCGCCGCAGCCTGTTCTCGCCGTTGCCGCCCGGCACCGTGCTCGACGACGTGCTGTTGCCGATGCGGGTGGCCGCGCAGGGCATGCGCGTGGTCTTCGAGCCGAAGGCCATGGCCTGGGACCGGCCCTCGCAGGAGCCCGCCGACGAGCGCCGGCGCAAGATCCGCACCCTGGCCGGTAATTTCCAGCTGGTGCAGCTGGCGCCCTGGCTGCTGCTGCCCTGGTCCAACCCGCTGTGGTTCCGCTTCGTCAGCCACAAGCTGCTGCGCCTGATGGCGCCGTGGCTGATCGTGGCGCTTGCCGTGAGCACCGGCGCGCTGGCGACACGCCACCCCATGTACGCGGTGGCGTTCGGCAGCCTGCTCGGCGGCGGCGTGCTGCTGGTGCTGACCCGCTGCCTGCCACCGCTGGGCCGCTGGCTGCCGCTGCGCATCGCGCTGGCGTTCTTCTACCTCAACCTCTTCGCGGCGCAGGCCCTGTTGGCCTTCGCCCGCAACCGAAGGCTGCACTTATGGTGACCGATATGCCCGTACGTGGCGCCCCCGGCATGCGTGGCCGGCTGGGAGAACTGTGCTATTCCAGTGGCCTGCTGACGCCGCTGCAACGTGTGCGCGCCTGGTGGCAACGCGACCTGCGCATCCTGGCCTATCACCGCGTGATGCCACTGCCGGACCCGGCTACGTACGCGTTCGACATGGAACTGATCAGTACGCCGCCGGAAGAATTCCGCGAACAGATGCGCTGGATCGCGCGGCACTTCCGGCCGATGCGGCTGACCGACATCGTCGAGGCGCTGGATGCGGGCGAGGTGCTGCCGCCGGACACCGTCGCGGTGACCTTCGACGACGGTTACGACGACAACTACCATGTCGCCGCGCCTATCCTGGACGAGGTGGGCGTACCCGCCACGTTCTTCGTCTCCACCGGGCATCTCGACAGCGGGCGTCCCTATGGCTACGACTGGCTGGTGCACATGATCCTGGTCACCGCTGCGCCGCGGCTGGAGCTGCCCGAACTGGGCATCGACATCGCGCTGCCGCCGGACCGCGACTCGCGTCGACGCATTGCCGGCAACGTGCTGCTGCGCATGAAATGGCTGGACGCGCTGGCGCAGACGGCCATGACCGAACGCCTCGAACACGAGTGGAACCTGCCTTCGGTCGACGCGCGTCCGGCCGCGTGCCGGCCCATGACCTGGGACCAGGCCCGCGAGATGAGCGGCGCCGGTTTCGAGTTCGGTTCGCACGGCGTGCACCACCGCATGCTGGCCCGGCTGCCGCAGGACGTGATGGAACGCGAGATCCGCGAATCGAAGACCACCCTGGATCGCGAACTGGGCACGCCGTCCATCCTGATGTCGTATCCCGTGGGCGGCGACCGCGCCTACAGCGACGCCGTGATCGCAGCCACGCGCAACGCGGGTTTCCGGCTGGCCTGCAGCTATGTCTGCGGCACCAATCCCGAGCCCGGCGTCAACCGCTATGCGCTGAACCGCCTGCCGGTGGAAGCGAACATGGGCCCCGGCTGGTTCGCCGCGATGCTGGCCCTGCCGCGACTGATGAGTTACCCAACGACCCGCCACGAAGCCCATCCGCCACAGGCGCAGCCATGTTCGCGCTGATCCTGCTGTATGTCGTACTGACGATCATCCGCCCGCAGGACTATGTGCCCGGCCTGGACGCCGTGCCGATCCTGCCGGTGGTCCTGCTGCTGGCCTTCACCTGCTGGCTGGCCTCACGCGAGAAGACCATCCAGGCGCCGCAGTTCATCATCCTGCCGGTCTTCCTGCTGGTCCTCATGGTCTCGGAAGTGGCCAACGGCTGGACCGGCGGCGCACTGGACGAACTGGCACGCTTCGGCCCCGCCGTCATCGCGTTCTTCGTGCTCGGCGCCGCCTGCCGCACGCAGCGGCGTGTCCGCACGGCCATGGCCGTCTTCGTCGTCTGCGCGGTGGTGCTGGCGCTGCACGGCGTGGAACAGGCCGGCACTGGCGTGGGCTGGACCGGCACCCCCATCGGCGAGGGCGGGCGCATCCAGTACGTGGGCATCTTCAACGACCCCAACGACCTGGGCCTGCTGTTCGCGGCCACCCTGCCCATGGCCGTGTTCCTCGGTCGGCGCGGCGGCGGCATCCTGCGCCTGGCCTGGCTGGCCGCGGCGGCCCTGCTGCTCTACGGCATCCTGCTGACCAACTCGCGTGGCGCCATGCTGGCCGTGCTGATCGTGGCCGGCGGCTATGTGTGGTATCGGCGCGGCATGGCGGTCGCCGGCGTGCTCGGCGTGCTGGGCCTCACCGTGATGAAACTGCTGTCCTCGCGCATGGACGAACTGGACGCCGGCGAGGAATCCGCGGCCGGGCGTGTGGACGCCTGGTATGCCGGGCTGGAGATGTTCCGCGATCATCCGATCCTCGGCGTGGGGGCCGGCAACTTCACCGAATACAACGAACTGACCGCACACAACTCGTTCGTGCTGGTGATCGCCGAGACCGGCTTCGTCGGCTTCGTGCTGTGGCTGGCCTTCGTCGGCTACGGCTTCTGGATGATGCTGACGATCGTGCGCCATGTACGCCCCACCGGCGACGATGCGGCGACGACAGCGGCCTGGGCCACGGAGCGGCAGATGGCGCTGACCCTGCTGCTGTCGCTGTGCGGGCTATTCGCCGCCGCGTTCTTCCTCAGCCGCAGCTACATGATCGTGATGTACCTGATCGCCGCCATGGTCGCCGGCTACTACGTCGGCGCCCGTGCGCGCTGGCCGGGGCTGCCGCTGTTCCGGCTGTCCGACGGCGGCTGGCGCTGGGTGCCCGCCGCCATGGGCACCATCGCCGGCTTCTTCGTCCTGGTCGCCGTGCTGCTGAGGACCGTATGAGCACCGCCTACGAAGCCCTGCTGCGCCACGTGGTGTGGCCCGCGTACGAGGGTGGCTTGCGCCGCCGCGATACGCCGCGCTACATGCGTGCCTACGAACGCGAGCAATGGCTCGCGCCCGAGCGGATCGAGGCCTTGCGCCTGGAACGCCTGCGCGCGCTGATCGACTGGTGCTGGCGCGAGGTGCCCTACTACCGCCGACGCTGGGCCGAACTGGGCATGCAACCCGGCGACATCCGCAGCCTGGACGACTTCGCCCGCCTGCCCGTGCTGACCAAGGCGGACATCCGTGCCAACGCCGACGACCTCAAGGCCGCCTCGCTGAAGGCCGGGCTGGGTTACAAGACCACCGGCGGGTCCACGGGCGAGCCGCTGCGTTTCGGCTTCACGCGCGAGAGCAACGACCGCCGCGTGGCGGTGATGTGGCGCGGCTACGGATGGGCCGGCTCACGCATGGGCCGGCGCACGCTGTTCCTGTGGGGCGGCGCGGTCGGACAGACCTCGACCGCACATCGCGTGAAGGATCGCCTCTACAACGCGGTGTTCGCGCGTCGCCTGCTCGACAGCTTCCACATGAGCGAACACAACCTGGCCGGCTATGCCGACGCGATCGACGCGTACCGCCCCGAGGTGATCGTCGGCTACGTGGGCCCGCTGGTACGGCTGGCCGAATGGCTGCTGGCCACGGGTCGCCGCGTGGCGCGTCCGGTGTCCGTTATCGGTGCGGCCGAGGCGCTGCACCCGTTCCAGCGTGACCTGATCGAGCGCGCGTTCGGCGCGCCCACCTACAACACCTACGGCTGCCGCGAATTCATGCTGATCGCCGCCGAGTGCGAACACCGCGACGGGCTTCACGTCAATGCCGATCACCTGCTCGTCGAGACACTGGTGGACGGTCGGCCCGTGCACCAGGGCAGCGGCGAGGTGACGATCACCGACCTGTTCAACCGCGGCATGCCCTTCATCCGCTACGTCACCGGGGACATGGCCACCCACGCCACGCATCGCTGCGCGTGCGGTCGCGGCCTGCCCCTGCTGGCCTCCGTGGACGGGCGCACGCTGGATGCCATCCGCACGCCGGCGGGCCACGTGCTGCCCGGCGAATTCTTCCCGCACATGATGAAGGACGTGCCGGGCGTGACGCGGTTCCAGCTGGTGCAGCGGCGGCTGGACCGGCTCGACCTGGCCATCGTGCGCGGCCCGGGCTTCGACGAGGCCTCGCTCGACTACATCCGCCGGGAAGTGCGCAAGGTGCTGGGCGACAGCGCGCAGCTGCAATGCCACTTCGTCGACGACATTCCCCTCACGCGCAGCGGCAAGCGGCGCGTCACCATTTCGGAGCTGGCCTCGTGAACATCAGCCATGTCGTGGAAAACCTCAACCGTGGCGGCCTCGAGCGCATGGTGATCGACCTGGTCAGGGAACAGCATCGGCTGGGCCACCGGGTGCAGGTCATCTGCCTGTTCGAGGCGGGCTCGCTGGCCGGCGAACTGGCCGCCATCGGCGTGCCGGTGCACGCGTGCGACAAGCGGCCGGGACCGGACCTGCGCGCGTTGCGCCGCGTCCGCCGGCAGCTTACCGCGCACGCCACCGAGGTCATGCACACCCATAACGCCGTGGCCCACTACCAGGCCGTGCTGGCCAGCACCGGCCTGGGCATCCGCCAGGTGGTGAACACGCGGCACGGCATGGGCGGCGCCAACCGCAAGGGCGGCCGCCGCGAGTGGCTGTTCCGCCGCGCGCTGGGCGCCACCGACGCCGTGGTCGCCGTGTGCGAGGCTGCGCGTCAGGATGCCTTGCGCCGTGGCGTGTCACCCGCGAAGAAGACCTGCGTGGTGCCCAACGGCATCCGGCTGGAAGGCTTCGACGTCGCCTCCGACACCATGCACGAGCGGCTGACGCGACGGCTCAATGTTCCCGCCGGCACCCGCATCATCGGCAACGTGGGCCGGCTCAACTGGACCAAGGACCAGGCCGGCCTGATCCGTGCCTTCCGCATCGTGCACCACAAGCGACCGGACACCGCGCTGGTGCTGATCGGCGACGGGGCGTTGCGCGATACCCTGCGCGCCTGCGCCTTCGACGAGGGCGTGGCCGGCTGCGTGCACTTCCTGGGCGACCGCGACGACGTGCGTGAACTGCTGCAGGGGCTGGACCTGTTCGCCCTGTCGTCGGTCACCGAAGGTTATTCCATGGCCTTGCTGGAAGCCTGTGCGACCGGCCTGCCCATCGTGGCGACGAATGTCGGCGGCAACGCGGAGATCGTGCGAGACGGGAGCACGGGCTGCCTCGTACCGGCCTGCGATCCGCCCGCGCTGGCCGAGGCGATGCTGCGCCTGCTCCATGAGTCGCAACGTGCCGCCCGGCTCGGGCGCGCCGCGCGCACCTGGGTGGAAGCCCACGGCTCGCTCGGCGCCATGGCGTCTCGCTATGGACAGCTGTACTTCGGCGGCGCGGCCGCCGCGTGAAGATCCTCGTCCTGACCAACCTTTTTCCCACGCCCTGGGACCCGCGGCGTGGCACCTTCAACCGCCAGCAGTTCCAGCGCCTGGGCCAGCGGCACACCGTTGACGTGCTGACCGCCGTGGATTTCCGCGAGGGCCGTGGCCCTCGTGTCGCCACCGGCGTGAGCGGGCTCGGCGAAGACTGCTTCACCTTCTACCACCCGCCCGGCATCGGTCGCTTCCTCAACGCGCTGTGCTTCTTCGCCTGCGTGATGTGGCAACGCGGCCGCGCGTTGCGGGCCGCACGCTACGACGTGCTGCTGGCCAGCTGGGCGTTCCCGGATGCGGTGGCCGGCGGATGGGTGGCGCGGCTGCTCGGCATTCCCTACGTGGTCAAGGTGCATGGCAGCGACCTCAACGTGCAGGCGGCATCGCTGCTGCGCCGCATGCAGATCCGTCCGGCGCTGCGCGACGCGGACGCGGTGGTCGCGGTCAGCGGCGCGCTGGCGACGCGTGCCGTCGCGCTGGGCGCGCGCGCCGACGCCGTGGAAACCCTCTACAACGGCGTGGACACCGCCGTGTTCCATCCCGGCGACCGCGACCAGGCACGCCAACGCCTGGGCCTGCCCACGCAAGGAAGGATCGTCCTGTTCGTGGGCAACCTGAAGGCGGCCAAGGGGTGCCTCGACCTGCTCGACGCGTTTGCCCAGGTCGCCCGCGTCCACGACGACGCCTGCCTGGTGTTCGTCGGCGACGGCGCGGAACGCCATGCCCTGCCGCGTCGCGCCGCGTCGCTCGGCTTCGCTTCCGCCCTGCGCATGATCGGCGCCGTGGACCATGCGGCCACCGCCGACTGGTTCCGCGCGGCCGACCTGCTCTGCCTGCCCAGCCACAACGAAGGCGTGCCCAACGTCGTGCTGGAAGCCATGGCCTGCGGCACCCCGGTGGTGGCGACACGCGTCGGCGGCATTCCCGAGGTGCTGCCGGCACATGCGGGCAGCCTCGTCGCACCGCACCGACCGGACACACTGGCCGTCGCACTGTGCGATACGCTGGCGCGGCCGTTCGACACCGCGGCGATCGCTGCCCACGCCGCGCGCTTCCGCTGGGACGACAACATCGACCGGCTCGACCGCATGCTGCTGAACGCGGTCGCCCGCCATGCCGCCCCCTCCACCGAACGTGCCGACCGGCTGCCCCCGACCCTATGACCTGGAAACCGAAAAAACACGAGCTGCTCGGCCTGCTGCCGGATGCCCTCGTGTCCACCCGCCACCGCGGCGCTTCGTTGCGCTACCTCAGTTTCGACGATGGCCCGGAGCCCGCGCACACGCCCGCCCTGCTCGATACGCTGGCCCGGCACGGCGTCAAGGCCAGCTTCTTCCTGGTCGGCGAGAAGATCGAACGGCACCCGGCGATCGTCCGGCGGATCGTCGACGAAGGCCACATGATCGGCAACCACTCGTACAGCCACTGGTCGTTCCGGCGCATGAGCCTCGGCAGGCAACTGGACGAGGTGTACCGCACCGATGCCCTGCTACGTCGGTTCGACCAACGCCCCCATCACCGCATGCGTCCCCCCAGCGGCTACGTGGGTGCCGGGCTGCTGCTGCACTTCGCGCGCCGCAAGCGCAACCTCGTGTACTGGTCGTACGACAGCCTCGACTACCAGGATGCCCCCGTCGATGCACTGGTGGCACGCTTGCGCGACACGCCGCCCGCCCCCGGCGACATCGTGCTCATGCACGACGACGCCGACAAGGCTCGCCAGGCGCTGGACGTGATGCTGCCGGAATGGATCGACGGCGGATTCCGTTTCGCCGCGCTGGAGGGTGACGCGCCATGAAGATCCTCTATCACCACCGTACGCGCGGGCGTCATGTCGAGGGCGTGCACATCCGCGGCATCGTGCAGGCGCTTCGCGAGCTGGGCCACGACGTCGCGGTGATGTCGTTCCCCGGCGCCGACCCGGAACGCGAGGAACACGCGGCCACGGCGGCCGGCCGGGGACGCGTCGCCTCGATGGTCACGCGGCTGCCGGGCATCGTCTTCGAGGTGTTCGAACTGCTCTATAACGTCGTCACCCTGTTCCGCATGACCCGGGCCTGGCGCGTCGCGCGTCCGGCGCTGGTCTACGAGCGGTATTCGCTGTTCCTGTTCGCCACCGTCTGGCTCGCGCGTCGTCGAGGCATACCGCTGGTGCTGGAAATCAACGACTCCGCGCTGGTCGATCGCGTGCGGCCGCTCGTCATGACGCGCCTAGCGCGTCGCATCGAAGGCTGGTGCCTGCGCCATGCGAGCGGACTGGTGTTCATTTCCACGTATTTCCTCGATACCGCGCGCCGCGCATACGGTGACATCGCCCCCTCGGTGGTATCGCCCAACGCCGTGGACCTGCCGCGCTTCGACCCGTCGCGGTTCGACGTGGCCGCGCTGCGCGCGGAACGCGGGCTCACCGGTCGCGTCGTCTGCGGTCACATCGGCGCGTTCGCGCACTGGCATGGCGTGGACGGTTTCGTGGAGGCCATCGCCGGCCGCCTGGCCGACGTCCCCGAACTCGCGCTGGTGTTCGTCGGCGACGGCAAGACCCTGCCGGCGGTGCGCGAGCTGATCGCCGCGCGCGGACTGAGCGATCGCGTGCTATTGCCCGGGCGCGTACCGCATGACGAGGTGGCTGGCTGGATCGCCTGCATGGACTACGCCGTGCTGCCCAATTCCAATGCCTACGGATCGCCGATGAAGCTGTTCGAATTCATGGGCATGGGCGTGGCCGTGGTCGCACCGGACTACGCGCCGGTGGCCGAGGTGATCGCCGACGGCCGCACGGGCTGGCTGTTTCCGCGCGGCGACGCCGCCGCCTGCGTCGAGCGCGTGCTCACGCTGGCCCGACTCGCGGCGGAGCGGCAACGCGTGGGCAGCGCCGCCCGCGCCTACATCGCCAGTGAACGGCAATGGCGCAACAACGCCGAACAGCTGCTTACGCTGGTGCCGGCGGGAGCCGCCGCATGATCGTCCTGGCATGCCTTCTCGTCCTCGTGCTACTGGCCGCCGCGGGCCTCACGCTGGGCATCCGCGCGCGCAACATGCAGTACTGGCTGTGGGGTTACCTCACCCGGCGCAAGCCGCCGAAGGTCGACGGCCCGGTGCACGTGATGTTCTGCTTCGTCGATCACTTCGAGCCCAACTGGGGCCGTGTGGACATGGCCACGCAGCGCCGCCGGGTCGATCGCTGGTGCACCGACTACCGCGCGCTGGCCGGACGCCACCGCGACGCGGACGGCCGCATGCCGCAGCACACCTTCTTCTATCCGGAGGAGGAATACGTGGAGGAACACCTGGACAAGCTGCAGTCGCTATGTGCCGACGGCCATGGCGAAATCGAGATCCACCTGCACCACGACAACGACACCGAAGCCAACTTCCTCGCCACCATGGATCGCTTCAACCGGCTCCTGCACGAACGCCACGGCGCGCTGCCCCGCGATCCGGTCACCGGCCAGCTGCGCTTCGCCTTCATCCACGGCAACTGGTGCCTGGACAACTCGCGTGCGGACGGCCGCTGGTGCGGCATCAACAACGAACTGGTGCTGCTGCGCCAGCTGGGCTGCTACGCCGACTTCACCCTGCCCTCCGCGCCCAGCGATACGCAGACGCGCATGTCCAACGCCATCTACTACGCCACCGACGACCCCCACCGCTGCAAGTCGCACGACACCGGCGTACCGATGCGCGTGGGCGGCACGCCCAGTGGCGACCTGCTGATCATCCAGGGACCGCTGGGCCTGAACTGGAAGGATCGCCGCTTCGGCATCGTCCCCCGCATCGAGAATTCGGACGTGCGCAAGGGTTGCCCCCCGACGCCGTCACGCATCGACCAGTGGGTGGATACCGGCATCCACGTCGAAGGCCGCCCCGAATGGGTGTTCGTCAAGGTGCACACCCACGGCACCCAGGAACGCGACATGGACACCCTGCTGGGTGCCCCCGCCGACGCCATGCACGACTACCTCGAGCGCGTCTACAACGACGGCGTGAACTACGTCCTGCACTACGTCACCGCCCGCGAGATGTACAACATCGCCAAGGCCGCCGAAGCCGGCCGCACCGGCAACCCCCATGCCCACCGCGACTTCGAACTCCCCCCACCCCAAACCCAAACGCCCCCTCCCTTGTAGGAGCCCACGATGTGGGCGATTGTCCAACCGCCCCCCATCCTCTAGCATCCCCACCCATGCACCCCCACCCGCCCCGCCTGTTCTCCCGCATCCGCCGCCAGCGCGGCCTGTGGGTGCTGGCGCTCGCGGTGCTGCTGTTCAAGCTCACCATGGCCACGTTCTGCCTGCTCGACGCCCCCCGCGTGGCCTCCCTCGCCGACGGCAACATCGCCGTTGCGACGGCCGAGGCCGGCCCCGGTGACACCTGCGTGCTCGACGAGGGTGCCGGCTGCCATTGCAGCTGCGCGCACAACGTCGCCATGCCTGCCGCGCTGCCCGCGGTCCTCGCCGGCGTGCCCCACTCGCACGTCGCCGTGAAGCCGGATGCCGTGCTGGTCTCGGCATACACGCGCTCCCCGCTCCGCCCACCGATCGCCTGACGAACCGACCGCGCGACGCCGGCCGCCTCAGCGGCCACGTCGATCCGTGCACGTTCTTCCGGAGATCCACCCATGTCCCACCTGCGTACGGTGTTCCACGCCGCTGCGTGCGCCTGCCTGTGCCTCGCCGCCCGGGCACAGGCCGCGTCGCTCCCTGACCTGCCGCCCCCGGCGCCACCCGCCCTGCGCGATCGCGTGCACGCCCTGTGGGCCCGCAGCCCGGACGTACAGGCCGCGGAGGCCGAACGGCGTGCCGCCGCGGCCCGTGTCCGCGCGGCCGACCAGCCCGTCTACAACCCCACGCTCTCCCTCGAGGGCGAAAACGCCGATGTCGATCGCCGTACCGCCTCGGCCAGCCTCGCGCTGGATATCGGCGGCAAACGGCGGGCACGGGTCGAGGAAAGCCACGCCGCGCTGATGGCCAGCGACGCCGCCTACGCCCTGCGCCGCCGCGACATAGCGGTGCAGTGGCTGAAAGCCTGGGCATCCGTCGGGCTGCTGCATCGACAGGACATGCTGGGTCGCGAACGCGTGGCCGCGATGCAGCGCTTCGACGACCTTGCCGAGCGACGACTGCGGGTCGGCGACCTCAGTGCACCCGAGCGCGACCTGGCCGCCCTCGCCCTGGCCGAGGCACGCATCGCGCAGGCCTCGCTGGAAGGCCAGCAGGCCGCGGCCATGGCGACACTGGCGGCGCTGGGCGACGGCATGGAAACCGGGCTGCCCGCCCTGCCCGAGGGGTTGCCTCCACCACCCGATGGGATCGTGCCGCGGGAGGCGGAGCAACGCCCCGAACTGGCGCAGGCCTATGCCGAGCAACGTCGCCGCGACGCCGCCGTGGACGTGGCGCGACGCGCCCGCGTACCGGATCCCGTGGTCAGCCTCACCGGCGGCCGCGTGCGCAGCGGCACCCGCAGCGATCCGGTGATCGGACTCAGCGTGGCCATCGCCCTGCCCGTGCGCAACAGTGGACGGGCCGAGATCGCCGCCGCGCAGGCCGAGGCGGATGCGGCCCTGGCGCAACGACAGGCCGTGGGATGGCAGACGGCCTCCGCATTGCGGCAGGCCGCCGACACCTACCGCACGCTGCGCCAGACCGCCGACACCCTGCGCCGCCTGCGCGCCGAACCCACCGGCCCACGCACGCTGCTGCTTGAGCGCCTCTGGCAGGCGGGGGAGCTGGATACCTCCGACTACCTGGTGCAGTTGAACCAGCACCTCGATACCGCACTCGCCACGCTCGCCCTGGAAACCCAGACCTGGCAGGCGTGGTTCGACTACCTCGTGGCCACCGGCCGCCTCGGCGACTGGATCGACGGCCCCGCACAGGATGCCAACCCATGACCCACCGTATTTCCGCGCGCCGCATCGCACTCGTCATCGGCCTTGCACTGGCCACGATGCAGGCCGGCGCGACCGACCATCCCCTCGCACTGGACGACAAGGCCATGGCCGACGCGGGCATCGTCGTCGATACGCTCGGCACCCATGCCATGGCCGAGACCGTGGTCGCCCCCGGCGAGGTCCGGATCGACGCCTATGCCACCGTGCTCGTGTCACCACGCGTCACCGCCCAGGTGATCGAGCGCAAGGCCAGGCTCGGCGACATGGTGGCTCCCGGGAACCCCTTGGTGGTGCTTTCCAGCATCGAGGTAGCCGAGGCGCAGGGGCGCCTCATCGTCGCCAGCCAGGACTGGGCGCGCGTCTCGGCGCTGGGGCCGCAGGCCGTCTCCGGCCGCCGTTATGCCGAGGCGCAGGTGGCCCGCGACCAGGCACGCGCCGCACTGCGCGCCTACGGGCTGGGCGACGCACAGATCGCAGGCATGCTCCGGCGCGGTTCGCCGGCAGCGGATGGCCGCTTCGAGCTGGTCGCCACCCGCGCGGGCCGGATCACCAGCGACGATTTCCTCGTCGGCGAACGCGTCGAACCCGGCAAGACACTGTTCACCGTGGTCACCGAGGACACCGTCTGGGTCGAAGCGCAGCTGCCTCCCGCCGTGGCGGCGCAGATCACACCGCGAGCCGAGGCCAGTATCGCCGCGCAGGGCCGGACATGGCCGGCCCGTGTCGTGCAGCGCGCGCATCGCACCGACGAGGGCACGCGAACGGCCGGTATCCGGCTTCGCGTGGACAACCGCGACGACCTGCTCCATCCCGGCGATCCGGTGGACGTGCGGATCGCCACCGGCGCCTCGGACACGGTACTGGCCGTGCCCGCCGACGCGGTGGTGCTGCTGCAGAACCAGGCGACGGTTTTCGTGCGCGGCAGCAACGGCAGGTTCGAGCCCACGCCGGTCGAGGTGGGCGAGACGCGGGGCGGATGGACGCCCATCCGGCGCGGCGTGGCAGCCGGCAGCCGCTACGCCAGGGAAGGCGCGTTCGTGCTGAAAGCACGCCTGCTCCGCTCGCAGCTGGGAGACGAATGATGCTGACCCGACTGGTCGACCTGTCGCTGCGCTACAAGCTGCTGGTGATCCTTGGCGTGCTGGCGATAGCCGCGCTGGGCGTGGGCGCGCTGCGCCGCCTGCCGATCGATGCCTTTCCCGACGTAACGCCCGTGCAGGTGAACGTCTACACCGAAGCCACCGGGCTGGCCGCGGAAGATGTCGAGCGCCTGCTCACCACACCCGTCGAATCGGCGCTCGCCGGCCTGCCCGGCGTGGAGACGATCCGCTCGGTCAGCCTGTTCGGGCTGTCGTACATCGCGGTGTATTTCAGCGACGACACCGATATCTACTTCGCGCGCCAGCTGGTCAACGAGCGCCTGCAGCAGGTCGCGGAGCGACTGCCCGACGGCTACGGCAAGCCCGAGATGGGACCGAACACCTCGGGACTGGGCCAGGTGTTCTGGTACACGGTGGAAAGCGAAAACGGCGCCGTGTCCGACATGGACCTGCGCGCCTGGCAGGACTGGACCGTGCGCCTGATCCTGCGCAGTGCGCCCGGTGTCGACGACGTCATCTCCTGGGGCGGCCAGGAGCGCCAGTTCCAGGTGCGCGTCGACCCGCAGCGCCTGATCGCCTACCGGCTCGGCCTGAAGGACGTGCTGCAGGCCGTGGAGGCGAACAACGCCCAGGTGGGCGGCAACGCGATCGACGTGGGACGCGAGCAATACCTGGTCCGCGGCGTGGGCCTGCTGCGCGACGCTGCCGACCTGGGCGCCATCGTGCTGCGCAGCGACGACGGCACGCCGGTCTACCTGCGCGACGTGGCGACCGTGGTCGAGGCCGGCGCGCCGCGCACCGGGGCGGTGACGCGCGATGGCCGGGAAGTCGTCCTCGGCCAGGCCCTGGCACGCATCGACGAGAACGCACGCAGCGTGGTGGAAGCGGTCAAGGCGAAACTGGAGACGATCCGCCGTGCCTTGCCGCCGGGTGTCGTGGTGCGCCCGGTCTACGAGCGCACCGACCTCGTCGACGCCGCCGTCGGCACGGCCACCCGCGCCTTGCTGGAGGGCGCGCTGCTGGTGGCCGTCGTGCTGTTCGTCTTCCTGGGCGAGTGGCGCAGCGCGCTCATCGTGGTGACCACCCTGCCGCTGGCCATGCTGATCGCCTTCATCGGCATGGACCGCTGGGGCCTGTCGGCCAACCTGATGTCGCTGGCGGGGCTGGCGATCGGCATCGGCATGATGGTGGACGGCGCGGTGGTCATGGTGGAGAACGCACACCGGATCATGGGCGAGCACGCCGCGCAGGGCCGCGTCGTCGACCGCGGCGGCGCCGTGCGCGAGGCAGCGCGCGAAGTGGCCGCGCCGATCGCCTTCGCGATCCTCATCATCATCGTGGTCTTCCTGCCGCTGTTCGGCCTGCAAGGCCTGGAGGGCAAGATGTTCCGGCCGATGGCGTTCAACATCGGCTTCGCCATGGCCGGGTCGTTGCTGCTCGCCCTCACCCTGGTGCCGGTGCTGGCGGCGGTGCTGCTCAAGCCCGGGCACGAGAAGGACACGCGGCTGGTGGCGTGGCTGAAGCGTCGCTACGAGCGCGTGCTGCGCGCCGCGCTGGCCCATCGCCGCGGCGTACTGGCAACCTCGTTGCTGCTGCTCGTGGCCGCGATGGGACTGTTTCCCCTGCTGGGCAAGGAATTCATGCCGGTGCTGCGCGAGGGCGCGATCATGTGGCGGATCACCTCGATTCCCTCGGCTTCGCTGAACGAGTCCATCGACGTGTCGCGTCGCGTCGCGGAACGCATCCGCGCCACGGTGCCGGAAGTGGAAACCACGCTGGCCATGATCGGACGCGCGGAAAAGGGCGAGACGGCCGACGTGAACTACATGGAGGTGTACACGCCGCTGAAGCCCGCCGCGCAGTGGCGCCCCGGCCAGACATTGGCCAGCATCGAGGCCACGATGCAGAAGGAACTCGAAGACGCGCTGCCCACGGCCGTGGTCAGCTATACGCAGCCGATCCAGATGCGCATCGAGGAACTGATCTCCGGCGTGCGCGCCACGCTGGCCCTGAAGATCTACGGCGACGACCTGGCCACGCTCGATCGTCTGGGCGCCCGGGCACGCGACATCCTGGCCACGGTGCCCGGTGCCGCCGACCTGTCGCTGGAAGCCAACCTGGGCAAGCCGCAGTTGCGCATCGAGGTGGACCGGGCAGCGATGGCCCGCTACGGGCTCAACGCGGACGACATCCTCACCGTGGTGCGCAACGGCATCGGTGGCCAGGCCGTCGGCAGCCTGGTGGATGGCGTGCGCCGGTTCGACATCGCCGTGCGGCTGGACGACGCCAGCAAGGCGTCGCCCGAGGCGATCGGGCGCATTCCGCTGCGCACGCCATCCGGCGTGCTGGTGCGGCTCGCGCAGGTAGCCACGGTGACGCAGGCGGACGGCTACTCGTTCATTCGCCGCGAGGCGCTGCAACGCTTCGCCGTCATCGGCCTGGACGTACGCGGGCGTGACATCGACGGTTTCGTCCGGGAGGCCGAAACACGCCTGGCGCGCGAACTGGCGCTACCCACCGGCTATTACACGGCATGGGGTGGCGCGTTCGAGAACCAGCAGCGCGCCATGCAACGACTGGCGCTGATCGTCCCGCTGACGATCCTGCTGATCTTCGTGCTGCTCTACACCGCGTTCCAGTCGTTCAGGCACGCGGCGCTGATCCTGGCCAACGTGCCGTTCGCGGTGATCGGCGGCGTAGTCGGACTGTTCGTCAGCGGGCAATACCTGTCGGTGCCCTCCGTGGTCGGCTTCATCGCGGTGTTCGGCGTCGCCATGCTCAACGGCATCGTGCTGGTCAGCTTCCTCGACAGGCAACGCGATGCGGCGGGCGACCTGCGCGAAGCGGTGATCCAGGGCAGCCTGCTGCGGCTGCGACCGGTGCTGATGACGGCCACGGTGGCGATCCTCGGCCTGGTCCCCATGTTGCTCTCGCAAGGGGTAGGCGCGGAAACCCAGCGTCCCCTGGCGACCGTGGTGGCCGGCGGGCTGATCACCTCCACCCTGCTGACGCTGGTGCTGCTGCCGGTGCTGTACGAGTGGATGGAAGCGCGTCAGGCGCGTCGGCGCGCTTAAGCGCCACGATCAGCGATAGCTAAAGGGCTCGCCGTCATGGGTGGGCACGGGGAGGAGGTGCCGGGTCGGGAAAGCAACGCTCGCAACATCGCGCGACACGCGTATCCGGGGCTTACCGCCCGAGTTGCCAACGCTTTGCTCTCCACCCAGATGGCCTCTGTCGTCGCAGAGGCGTCGGGTGGTTACGCTCTGAGCGAGTTCGGCCGCTTGCGGCCGCTGCCCGAGCGCAGAGTGTGACCACCCGGCGCCTCGTCGCCGCGCCATACGAGCGACGGGCTTCGGCTTCGGCTTCGGTACAGACCCCGGTCATGCGCGAAGAACCTAAAAAAGTTCAGTTAGAGTGATCCTTTCGCTCAATACGTAAACCTCAAGCGGCAACTTGCGGAGCGTCTTGATGAGGTCATCACGCAGGTCGCCTTCACGAAACCGACCATGCAGCACGTCACCGTTACGCCTACTTACCACGACGCACACGCCACTCTGCCCTGAGCCGATAAACACGGCGGTATGCCCAGCGCAGCGGCCTGTACGCGCCGAAACCCAGGGTCGCGGGCATCGATCTCACGACATACAGCGAACCGCACGCCTCGGCGCGCGTGGCAAGCAGTCGCTTGTACTGGTTGTCGCCGTAGCCGAAGCTGATGCGCTCGCCGGGAAACCGGTCGAGCAAGGCGCGAATGGCCTGGAACACCGCGACGGAGCCGATGCCCACCTTCGCTACGTCCTCGTCGTAGCCGAGGTCGTCGACCAGGTAGGTGCCGCCCAGGCGATAGCCGTGCACATAGGCCAGAGGTTGCCCCTCGCGCAGCACCACGTGCCCGACCAGTTGCCCGGCGGCGGCCAGGCGTTCGAACAGGGCCACGCGCGCCGGTGCCTCCCAGTCGATGGGCAATGCGGCGTGGTGCCAGGTGCGCGCGTACACCTCGTTCATCAGCCGGGCGTACTCGCGCATGCCCTCCGCCCGATCGAACGTATGCAGCGCCGCATCGCCGCCCAGCTTGCGATACGCCCGCCCCACGCGCTGCGTGAGATCGGCGCGCTTCTTCCTGTCCATGCCGCCCAGCCAGGTTTCCGAGGACGGCTGTGGGTCGATCGACCAGTGCACCTGGTCACGCAGGTGCGCGGCGACGATGCGCAGGCCGACGGCGGCCAGGCGATCCGCGAACCGGCTGGGCAGGCCGGCCTCCTGGATACGGATCACCCGCACGCTGGCGTCGCCTGCGAGATGGTGGGCGATGGCGTCGCCGACCCGCTCGCGATCGGCGTCGTCCGCCACGACATCGTCACCGAGCAGGCGCAGCACGGGCCCGCGATACACCGGCATGCGGCGCCCGCCCAGGTCGATCCGCGCGACGTGCCCGACCGCCAGCAGCGGGGCGTAGCCGACGACGCCTCCCCCTGCATCGCAGACGAGGATCACGTGCGGTCGCGTGCCGTCGCTGCGGCTCGCCACCTCGTACGCGATCCAGTCCGGGTGCTGCACGATGCCGCTGGCCGCACCGGGCCGTGCCGCCAACAGGGCCATACCGTCGCGATGGTCCTGCAGGGTTTCCAGCGAATCCACCACGCGACAGACCTGGCTCATGGGCCGGCCTTGACCGCGGCGGACGGCAGGTGATCCAGCATGCGCGACAGCCAGCGACCCGGGCGGCCGAGGCGTTGGCTGATGCCCGTCATCAGTTGCACGTCGTCCGCCGTCCAGTAGCGCACGAGCACGCTGCCAGGCAGGTAAAGCACCCCGAAGACCGCGCAGCCGCCGAGGAAACCGGCCAGCGACGGAATGGCCGCAGTGGTCGCCCAGGCCGCCAGCGTGGCCACCGCGCCCACGACGAACAGGCGCGCCATCGCCGCCAGCGGCAAGCCGCCACGGGTGGCCTTGCGCAGGTAATGTACGGCCAGCGCCATCTCCACCACGCGGGTGCCGGCGTAGGTGAGCACGGCGCCCGGCAGGCCGAACGCCGGTATCAGCGTCACGCCCAGCGTGGCGTTGGCCACGAGCGCCACTGTGGCGATGCGGACACGATCGTCCTGGCGGTCCACCACGGTCTGGAACGCGGCGATGCCGTTGCCGATCAGCAACAGGCCACCCAGCACCAGGGTCGCCTCGATCGCGGGGATGGCTTCCACGTAGCGGCTGCCGTACATCAACCGGACGATATCCGGCGTCGTGACCAGGCCCAGCCCGGCGATGGCGATGCCCACCGCCCAGTAGAACCGCGTGGCCTCGGAAAGGAAGCGGGCGGCCCGTGCCGTGCCGTGCTCGCCGTAGGACTTGGCCATGTACGGCAGCAACGTGGAGGTCAGCCCGACAGAGAACAGCTGCACCGCGCCGCGCGTGAGCGTGCCGGCGATCGCGAAATACCCCACCGCCACCGAGCCGGAAAAGGTGTTGAGCAGGAAGATCTCGATGGTGCCGACACGGAAGGAGCCCATCAGCACCAGGGCGGCGGTCAGCTTCAGGTGGCGATCCACCCGCTGCGACAGCGCCCGCGGTACCGCGCCCGGTGCGAAGGATCGGCAGCAGCGGCGATAGACCTGCCGGTTGACCAGGTTCAGCACAAGGCAGGCGACCGCGAACAGCGCGACGAAGTCCACTAGCCCCGCGTGCATCAGCATGGCGGCCAGCACCAGCAACATGCCGAGCACGCCGCCGACCACGGTGGCCACCGCCTCGGGCTCGAAACGCTCCTGTCCCTTGGCGATGGCGACCTGCATCGCGTAGTTGGCCTTGGCGACCACCGCGACCACCACCAGCGCCATGATCGGAAGCAGCGAATGGTCCCATTCGGACGGTCGGCACAGCCAGCCCACCACCACGAACAGGCCGATCACCACGGCCGAGCTCCACCCTTGCAGACGCGAGAAACGGGCGGCAAGGTGCGACGCCAGGCCGGCATCGCCCATGCCGTCGGCCTCGGCGATGAACTTGGTGGACGAGGTGGTCAGTGCGTGGTTGGAACACACGATCAGCCAACCGCACAGCCACACGGTGAAGGCATAGCGACCGAAGTCCACCGGACCCAGGGCGCGTGCGATCCACACGCTCATCAGCAGGCCCAGCGCGTATTCGATATAGGTGGACACCGTGACGATACCCACGCTGCGCAGCACGGCGAGGCGACGGTTCACGGCGACACCGCCGTCGGGGTCGCACGGGAAGGTGGTGCCACGCCGGCGCCCGCCGGCTGCGCCATCATCCACTGCGCCACGCCGGCGCCGCGGTTGTTCCAGTTGAAGCGGCGCAACGTGTCGGCGATCGCCGCGCACGACGGCGCATACGACGAGGCGATGGCGGCAAAGCGCTTCGTCAGCGCCGCGGCCTGGCGCGCATCCGTCTCGAAATAGCGCGCCGCGGCCACCGGCAGGCCCAGTTCCACCGTGTGCCCGTCGCTGTACCAGCCTTCCGATTCCTGGATCTTCATCAGCGCGGCGGGGGTGGCCTGCGACGACGACCAGTACCAGGCGATCTGGCCCTGCGGGCCGGAACAGCCGTTGCGCCAGTCGTGCGGCGGCACCAGCAAGGCGGGATCGATCCAGCCGTAGCGTTCGAGGTAGCGGCCGAAGCCGGTGATCATGGCCGGGATGCGTGGGTCTTTCGTGACCAGCCACGCATGCCACAGGCCGTCCACGATGTTCTCGCTCATCCAGGGCGATGCACCTCGCATGTCGTCGGCGCCGCCGCGGTCGTTCTCGTGCACGTTCCAGCTGTTGCGCCACGAACCGTCGTCGCCGAGGCCATCCGGATTATGCCGCTGCTGCTGTTCCAGCCAGCCGATCCGCGCATCGATGCGTTCGCGGTAACGCGCATCGCCAGTCAGTTCATAGGCGGCCACTGTCTGGATCAGGCCGAGGCCGGCCAGTCGTTCGGTGAAGTAATCGTCCGCATGGCGATACGGACCGGGTGCGCCGTTCCATCCACCGCTGTCCCACAGGTCCGCCATGGCAGCCACCGTGGCCGCATCGTGCATCGTGTCATCGCCGCTGAGCGCCATCGCCAGCAGGATCGGCTCGATGTAGACGTACTTGACGTCGCACGGCTTGCCCGACGGCATCCAGCCCCCCGCGCAGGACGGACTGGCCGGCACGCCGTCACGCTTGATACCGGCCATGTACCAGCGATAGCTGGCCTCGGCGGCGTCGAGGTAATCCGCGCGGCCGGTGCGCACATAGGCCTTGAACAGCGTGGACGGGCGGTCGAACAACCATGCCGTGGTGTCCGCAGTGGGCAACGTCCGCGCCCAGCGGAACTGCGCATCGACGTAGCGCGCGTAAGGCTCATCGGAAGTGGCCACCGACTGCGGGCCGGCGATCAGCGACGCGGCCAGCCACTGCGGGGTGAGCGTCGCCAGGGCGGCAGACGGAGAGCCGGTCCGGCCCGGCGCATACGGCCACGCCGGTATCGCCGCCGCATGGGGCGCACCCAGGACGAAGTAGTACGTGCCCGCTGCTGCACGGAACTGCGCACGCACCGCACGCACGCCGCCGGCACCGGTATGCCACTGCAGCAGCGGCACGATCGCCGACGGTATCTCGTGGCCCTGCGCATCCACGATGCGCAGCAGCGTCGCATCGCGCAGCAGCCCCGGCGGGAACGGAATGCCCGCCGACACAGCCAGCACGTCGCCCTTCCCCGCCTGTGGACGCACGACGATGGCCTGCGCGGCGGGAGGGCGCGGCGACCCGGCCATGCGTGGCGATACGGGCGATGTGACCGCACCCGATGGCGCAGCGGCACGTCCCGGGCCAGGCAAGCCGGCGACAACGCTGGCGATCAGCAGGCAGACGACGAACGGCACGCGGTGCACGGTGAAGCGCATCCTCATGCCACCGAAGCCACGGGCGCGGGCGCGCCGATCAGGCGGTATTCCCAATCCAGCGCCGTGCGCACGATGAAATCCAGGTCGTCGTGGCATGGCGTCCAGTCGAGCACCTCGCGCAGCCGGTCGCTGCAGGCGATCAGCTTGCCGATATCGCCCGGGCGACGTGGCAGCTCGATCACATTGAGCGGACGGCCGCTCGCGCGGGCCACCGCGTCGACCACCTCGCGTACGCTGTAGCCGTGACCGTAGCCGCAATTGAGCGTCAGCGACGCACCGCCGTCACGCAGATGGTCGAGGGCGCGCAGGTGCGCGGCGGCAAGGTCGTCGACATGAATGTAGTCGCGCACACCGGTACCGTCGGGCGTGTCGTAATCCGTGCCGTAGATCGAGAGGCTGGCACGCTTGCCCACGGCGTGCTCGCACGCCACCTTCACCAGCAGCGTCGCCGCGGGCGTGCTGTGGCCGATGCGTCCCAGCGGATCGCAACCGGCCACGTTGAAATAACGCAGCACCACATGGCGCATGGCGCCGGTGGCGCACCAGTCGCGCAGCATGGTCTCGGACATCAGCTTGGACCGGCCGTACGGATTGGCCGGGCGCGTCGGTGTTTCCTCGTCCGCGATGCCGGCGGCCGTGGTGCCGTACACAGCCGCCGTGGACGAGAAGATGAACTTGTCCACGCGCGCCTCCGCGCAAGCGGCCAGCAGGTTGCGCGTGTTGCAGGTGTTGTTGCCGTAGTACTTCAGCGGATCGCTGACCGATTCCGGCACCACGGTGTGCGCGGCGAAATGCAGCACCGCATCCACGCGGTGCGCACGCAGCACGCGTCCGACCAGCTCGCCGTCGCCCACGTCGCCTTCCACCATCGATGCACCACGCACCGCCTCGCGGAAGCCGGTGGACAGATTGTCGATGACGACCACCCGATCGCCTCGCGCCACCAGCTGTTGCACGGTATGGCTGCCGATGTAGCCGGCGCCGCCGGTGACCAGGACGGTATTCACGGGTGCCTCCCGGCCGCAGCCGGTGGAAAATGATGGGTCAGCCAGTCGTCGATGCCGTGCACCAGCCGTGCGCGGTCGCCGGTGAGGACATAGGTGTGGTCGGTCCCGGCGAGGTAGCGCGTCGCCACGGCCGGATGGCGCATGACCTTGCCGAAGCACTCGCGGAACTGGCAGGCGTGGTTGAAACAGTCGCTGATACCGCCCGAGTAGACGAGGTACAGCCGCATGCCCCGCGCAACCATGCCGGTGAAATCGGCGATCACCTCGGCGCGTGGCGCCGGCGCCACGGCGAACACCGGTTCCGGGGCCCGTGCCGCCGCCCTTGCCTCGCCGCCGCGGCGGCGCAAACGACGCAGCCAGCGCGCCGGGTCCGCCAGTCGCGGCAGGTAATGCCGCAGGCGATAGCCCAGCGTGCGATAGGCATAGCCGTCCAGGAACACCGCCCCGGCGACACGCGGGTCCTGCGCCGCCACCACATGGGCGTTCTGCGCGCCCGAGCACAGCCCGACCAGCACGAAGCGCGAGCAACCGGCCTGGCTGGCTAGCAGGCCCATGGCGTCGTCCAGGTCCGCCAGCACCTGTTGCACGCGGGTCTGCCCGCCGCCGGTGGCCGCGCTGTCGCCCAGCGTGGACATATCGAAGCGCAGCGTGGGATACCCGGCGGCATTGAGCTGGCGGGTCAGTTCCACGTGCAGGCGGAACGGACCGATGCGGTGGACCAGCCCGGCATTGAGCACAATGACACCGATGTCGCCGGCGTCGCCCGCGGGCACGCCGGCGATGCCGACCAGGTGCCGCGCACGACCGAAACGATGGGCTTGCTCGTGCATCACGCGATCTCCCTGAAGCGACTGCTCACGGCCTGGATCAAAGGCGGCGAAAGAATCGCGGTTTCCAGCCGGTGCAGGTCATTCCATGGCGTCGGCTGGCCCAGCACGCGAATCCGGCCGCGCTCGCCCAGGCGGCCGTCCCAGCGTCGCGGCTCGCCCTCCGGCAACGAATCCAGGACCAGCGTGGGCACGGCGCTCGCATCGACATGCAGCGCGGCCAGCTGGCGCCGCAAGGCGGCGCCGACATCGAAACCCAGCCACTGATCCGCGGCATCGGCCGCGTCACGCGGATGGGTGAACCGGTTCGGGTCCTCGCGCAACGCGGCCTGCATCGCATCCAGTACCGCGACGTGCTCGGCACCGTCGAACACCGGGTCCCAGGCGATCACCTCGGCGAAGCGGGCCCGCGACGCGGCGGCGAGCGCAATGCTGCCGCCCAGGCGCGCGCCGAAGGCGACCACGCGGTCCACGCCGGCTCGTGCGCGCACCTGGTCGGCGGCCGTCGCCGTATCGGCGACGCAACGATCCCAGTCCACCTCGCCGCTGGCGCCGGCGGCATCGCCCGTGCCGTGGTAATCGAAGCGCAGCACGGCCACGCCCTGCCCGGCCAGCGCCTGGGCCAGCTGCCGGTAGAGCCGGTGGCAGCGGATCAGGTCCTGGCCCAGCGGCGGGCACATCAGCAGCGCCTGGCGCGGCCGCACGGCGGGCGCGTGGTACATGCCGAACAGGCCGTGTTCGGCGCCGAAGAAAAAGGGCAGGTCCAGGTCGTCACGCATGCTCACCTCCGGTACACCACGCCGACGAAGCACTCCGCTTCGCGGTAGCTCTGTGCCGCCGCATCGCTGCTGCGCCGCTCGCGCGCCACGGAGATGTGCCAGCTCCAATGCCGGTTGATCTCCTTGGCCAGGTCCAGCCCGAGGCGGGTCGTGTGGTCGCTGCGGTCGAGCGTGCGGTAATCCACGTGCTCGTACGTACCGAAGCCGGATAAGGTGAGCGTCGGCGTCATGCGATAACCCATGCCGACGCTGAGGCCACGCGCGGTCTGGTCGAAGGTCGGGTCGTCCAGGTAGGCCAGCTTGCCGATCGCCGGCGACACCGTGACGGTCAGGCGATCGCCGCGCCAGTTCCAGTTCGCCTCCACCCGGCGCTCGCGGTACACCTGCGAGCCGATCACGGCACTGCCTACGCCGATACCGTTACCGGTCGCGCCACGCCCCAACCCGCCGGTATTGGCGAACGGATCGATGGCCTCGGCGCGATCGGCCTGCAGCCCCGCACCGTACACGCCGGGCGTGGTGATGATGTCCTGCGCGGCATCGGCGTATTGCCAGGTGCCGGCCAAGGACACCGCGTTGCGCAGCGTCGGCTGCCAGCCCACCCGCAGTCGCACCAGCGGCGCCGACACACTCCGGCCCTGGTCGAACGACAGCCGTGTGCCGCCGAGCAGGACATCCGCATCGAAATGCGGCAGCTTTCGTGTGTAGCGCACGAAGGCTTCCTTGCGGTCGTAGTTGGCACCGTCCGGCTGGTGGGTGAAGTCCACGCGCTGGAACTCGACGTTGCCGGACACCTGGTCGGTCGGGCCGAGGTCGCGATACAGGCGGAACGCCGCCATACCGCGCGAGGAATCGAACTGGTCGACCTTCGACGCATAGCTGTTGATGTAGCGCAGCTCCAGCTGCCCGCGCGCGGCATCGCCGAAACGCATCCGCAGCGTGGGACCCAGCACCAGCACGTTGGTCTGCTGCCGGTTGTCCGGCGAATCGGCGGACAACTGGTCCACCGGTTGCACGCCCGCATAGTCCTCGACCGAGAAGTCCAGCCGTTGCGGGAGCACGGTCCAGTTCGCCTGCGCGCCCATCTGCGTCTGCGTCTGCGGATCGAAGTGGCCTTCGAGGTACTTCCGGTATTCGACCGTACCGAGCACGTTCGCCTGGAAGGTGGAACCCAGCTGGTTGAACTGGAACGTGGCGCCCGGCGTGAGCACGTTCTCGCTGAGGGGGCGATCGGACGACAAGGCGATGTTGTTGCTGTGCTCCAGGCCGGCATACAACGTGTAGTCCAACGTGCCCGCCAGTGAACACGCCGGCACGGCCGCCAGACCCAGTGCGATCGCGCGGGCCAGTGTCGTGGATGTAAGCATGCGCCCTATCCTTAGCCGCATCGCGATCACGGTGACTGGTTGAAGACGACGCCGGCCACCTTGGCCGGATCGAAATTGGCCACGGCCTGGTGGATCGCGGCGGGCGTGTCGCGTCCGTAGCCCGCCACCACGACCACGAAATCGGCCAGGTCGGCCAGTATCCGCGCGTCCGGCGAGCCCTTGACCGGTGGGCCGTCCAGGAACAGGTAGCGATCGGCATAGCGGCAGCGCAGCGAGTCCAGCACGGCGCGCATGCGGAACGAGGAAAAGTACTCCCCGCTGTTTTCCCGCGCCGTGCCGGCGGGGATCAGGCGCAGCCGCGGCACGCCGGTCGGGTACATGATCGAGGCGATGCCACGCGCTGGGTGCTCGAGGAAGTCGATCAGTCCTCCCGTGCGCGGCTCGATACCCAAGGCCTTGTGCTGGTCGGGATAGCGAAGGTTGCAGTCCACCAGCAGGCTGGTCTTCGATTCGTCGAAGGCGAACGCGGCCGCCAGGTTGCGGGTGACGAAACTGCCGCCGGATCGTGGGCTGACCGCCACCACCAGGGTGATGAAATTGCTGTCGCCCGCCATCTCCACCAGGCGGGTACGGATGCCCCGGAACGCATCCGATTGCGAGCGCACCGACGCCTCGCGATGGATCAGGCGCTTGCGTTCGCAGTCGATGGGCGCCAGTGTGCCGCGCTCGTCGCGCATCAGCGCGATGGAGTGGCCCGACGCGGCATGCGCGTCGTCCTGTGCCTCGTCACGATCGACGAAATCGCCCGGCTCGGTGGATGCGCCAACGCGCGAGTGCATGGTCTTCAAGCCTTCATCCTCCACCAGAACAAACCCAGGTACACCGCGCCCACGCCGAGGACGATCGCCCCCAGCAACATGTTCTGCAGCCGGTCGCGACGACGGTCGCGCGGCGTGGCGTAAAACGGGATGGTCGCAAGCACCGGGTAGCCGAGCGCCTGCTCCAGCTGTGCCACCGAACGCACACGCGGATCGAAGCGGGCGACGGCGAACAGCAGTCCGAACGGCACCGCCAGCGACAAGGCAAGGCCGGCCAGCCCGAAATGCATGAAACGCAGGCCCGACGGCACCAGCGGCATCACCGCCGGGTTCTGCACCTGGAAGGTCAGCCCCCGCTGCTCGGCGTCCAGGTTCATCGACACGCGTGCGTTCTCGCGCCGCTTCAGCAGGTCCTGGTAGACATCGCGGTTGACCGTGTAGTCGCGGGTCAGCTCGGCGGTCACGTTCTCGGAATTGGCGATGCGCCTGCTGCGTTCCAGTTCGGACTGCAGCATGCTTTCGCTGGCGCCTACCCGCGCCGAGGCGGCGGCGGCATCGCCACGAATCGTGGCCAGTTGCACGCGCATCTGCTGGTTGACCGGATTCATGGCGACCATGCGGTCCACCGTCCCGCCGCCCACGAATCGCCGTGCGTCGGCGCCCTGCATCTGCGCGCGAAGATCGTCGATCTGGTGGCGAAGCCGCACCACGTCGGGATAGGCGTCGGTGTAGGTCAATCGCAGCGTATCCAGCCGCGCTTGCATCTCGGCCAGTTGCGACGCGTAGATACCGCCCACGGTCTGCACCGCGTTCACTTCCGACTCGCCGCTCAGCTGCGCATTCAGTGCCGCCGCCTGCGACTGCTTCTGCATCGCATCCATGCGGTTGTTCTCGATCTGCGTGCGCAGCGAACCGATGCGCGCGTTGGTGTCGGCATCGCTGCCGGGGCGCGCGTCCGCATTGGCGTCACGGTAGGCCTTGAGCTTGTTTTCCGCATCGGTGAGCTTGGCCCGGTAGGCCTCCACCTGGCTGTCGATGAACTCGTAGGCATCGCGGCTCTCGCGCTGCTTTGACGCCAGGCTTTCGCTGATGAACAGCTGGCCGAACGCACGGGTCACCTCGAACGCACGCCGCGGATCGGCATCGAAATAGCTGATCGTGATCAGGTTGTCACGGCCGTTGACGATCTTCGTCCGCGACTTGATCGCCTCGATCAGCCGGTCGCGCTCGATGGGCGTCGGTGTGCTCGCCAGCCAGCCGCCGGTGCTCAGCACCTGGTCCATCACGCGGCGACTGAAGATCACGTCGCGCGCCATGCCCACGCGGTTCGCGTTGGCGGTGGCCGATGCCGCGCCCTCCATCAGCGGCGTGATGATGCTCGCCTCCTGGGCCAGGATGGTGGTGGATGCTTCGTATTTCTTCGGCCACAGCGCGCCGATGCCCAGCGCGGCCAGCGCGATCGCCGCGAAGGTCACGCCCAGCGCGATCCGGCGCCGGCGTGCCTCGCCGATCAGCGCGGGCAGCATGCCCGCGAAAGGAACGAGTTCCCCGTTCATGGATAACACCCCTTGCCCCGCCGGACGGCGGGACGGTCAGAAAGCGCGCTGCGGGACGGTGATGACATCACCGGGCTGCACGGGATAGTTGTTGGCCAGGTCGCCCTGCTGGAGGATCTTCTGCAGGCTGACCGCATAGGCTTGCGTGCTGCCCGCCGCGTCGTGCCGGTAGAGTTCGGTGCGATCGGGCGCGGCGAACTCCGTCGTGCCGCCCGCCGCCAGCACCGCGTCCAGCACGGTCATGCCCTGGCGGTACGGAATCGAGATCGGGCTGCGTACGGCACCGGTGACCCGCACGCGCGAGAGGTACTCGTGGCTGCGCAGCGCGGTCAGGATCACAGCCACCTGCGGATCGCGGATGTACTGCACCAGCTTCTGCTGGATTTCAGCGCCCACCTGGTCGGTGGTGCGTCCGCCGGCGGCTACGTCGCCGACCAGCGGCACGGTGATCTTGCCGTCGGGGCGCACCGGCACGCTGACGCTCAGGTCGGGGTTGTGCCAGACGGTCACCTGCAACTCGTCGTCCACGCCGATCAGATACGCGGCGACGACCGGACTGGCCGCATCCCGCGTGGGTGGCGGCAGATGGCTGCCGCCCGTTGCGCAGGCCGTCAGCCAGAGTGTGGCTGCCACGGCAGCCACGCGTTTTCCATGATTCATACGACACCCGCCCTGTGATTTCGCTCGGTGGGTATCGTCATTTCAATGCGCGGTGACGTCCATTCAACAGCCCGCCTAGGCCATTCGACCGACGGGCGGAATCGCCGGTTTTGCGCCATCATCGCGGCGGCCATGGATACCGCCGACTACCTGCTCCATCCGGCCATACAGGCACTGTTGCTGGCCGTCCTGTCCACCGCGCTGGTGCTGTGGCGACGGCCACGCCATGCCTGCATTCTCGGTATCGTCGCCGCGGCATGGCTCGCCCTCGCGTCCACGCCGGCCCTGGCCCTGCACCTGCGCACCGGGCTGGTAACGGTTAGGGACGATACGTCGTCACACGCGGATGCCATCGTCGTGCTGGGCGGCGGCGTACTTCCGAACGGCGACTGGTCGCGGACGACGACACGAGCCGGCATGGGGCTTTCACTGTGGCGTGCCGGAAAAGCGCCCGTGCTGCTCGCTTCCGGCAGCGACCAGGCGGTTTATCTCGCGCGGGGGTTCGCCGCGTCCGGTGTCCCGGCAAGCGACCTGCGCGTGGAGGACGGCAGCACCGACACACACGAGAACGCTCGCGATACCGCCGCGATCCTTCGAGCGGAGGGCCTACACCGTATCGTCCTGGTCACGTCCGACATCCACATGCGACGGGCGGCGAGCTGCTTTCGCCGCGAAGGCATGCGCGTGATCGAGGCGCCGGCGGACGACGCCCTGACCGAACTCGTCGGCGCGCCGTCGTGGCTACCGCGGCGCGACGCGCTCACGCTCACCGCCCGTTGCCTGCACGAGTACGTCGCCCTGTGGATGTATCGCCATCGGCACTGGCTGGCCTGACGCGACGCTCAGCGGTCGTCGGTCTCGATCTGCAACGAGGTCTTTCCGTCGCGCCGGATCAGCCCCGGCCCGAACTGAACGACTTTCTCGTCCTTCAGCACAACGGTGTAGTCCTTATGGGTGAAGGAAAACCGGCCCGGACGGCGGTCCAGCCAGCTCATCACCTCGAACCCGATCATCGTGCGGTCGGAATCCGCCGGTCCGAGCCGGTCCAGCACCTCGTCGCGAGGCATCCCCACGTCGAGGCGGGCCACTTTCGAGGCCATGCCCGCGCATGCGGACAGACCCACGGTCAGGGCGGCGACGACGATGGCCCGGTTCATCCTCACTCGTATTCCCCACGGATCGGCATTGCCGGGATGGTAGCGCACCGGCGGCATGGCCGGCGCCCTCGTCACGCTAGCGTACGGAGGTGGACGGCGTCGGTGCCTGGCCGACCGGCTTGCCGTGCGGGTCCAGCGTATGGCCCTGCGCATCCACCCCGTGGGCATTGGCGTTCTCGACGCGGCGCGTCACGCCCGTGGCCGAACCGGCGGGCTTGACGGGGGCCAGGCCGCGCTCGGTGGCGCCGGCATCGGAATGGGGCTGCACGGGTGCGGCGGCGGGATTGGGGCGGGCCACGGCCCCAGTGTCCAGATCCTGGGGCGCACCGGGCGACGGTGTGGTGGGCGCCGGCGTGGCGACCGGCTTCGGCGACGTTGCACTGGCCGGGTTCGACGACGGCGCCGTCTGGGCCATCGCGGCGGTGGCGGCGAGGGCGAGTGACAGCAGGAACAGCGGACGCATGGGCATGGCGGACTCCTGGCATGCCGGTGCGACGCCCCGGCTGGACCACGACGCTATCGCCGCCGGTGTGAAGCCCGCGCGTGCCTGCTAGGCTGCGGCCCTACCCTGCCGGAGACACGCGATGCTACTTGCCCTCGCTCTTGCCATGGCCGCCGATGGCGGCTTCGACGCCCGCGTGCAGACCGCGAAGGTGCTGGAGACCAACGTCGAAGGCAAGCTATGGCAGGGCAAGCTGTGGGACACCATCGGCAATCCGGCCACGGACGCGCTGAAGGACTGCATCGCCAGCAACATGCCGGCTGCCGACCGGCGTCCGTTCACACTGGTGGCGCGGGTGCGTCCGGACGGGCGCAGCCTGGACGTGGACGTGAAGCCGAAAACGCCCGTAGCCACCTGTTTCGCCGGGCAGTTCGCCAACTGGGCGCTGCCCGCGCCACCGAAGACGCCGACCCCCTATCCGATGGAGATCGACGTCTCGATGCAATGACCGGCTGATACGATCAGTTGAACTCGTCCGGATCGGGGCCCATCCGTTTGCCTGCATCCAGGCCGGCGATGGCCTTCATGTCCTCGTCCGTCAGCGCGAAATCGAACACGTCGATGTTCGCGGCGATGCGCTCCGGCGTAGCGGACTTCGGAATCACCATGTGGCCCAGCTGCACGTGCCAGCGCAGCACCACCTGGGCGCTCGACTTGCCGTACTTCTTGCCGAGGGCAACCAGCGTTTCGTTCTTGAGCAGGTCGCCGCCCTGGCCCAACGGGCTCCAGGCCTCCGTGATCACCTTGTGCTTCGCGTTGGCGGACACCACGTCGCGCTGGGCGAAGTCGGGATGCAGTTCGACCTGGTTGACCACCGGCACGACGCCGGTTTCCTGCACGATGCGATCCAGGTGCGCCGGCTGGAAATTGGACACGCCGATGGAGCGGATACGGCCTTCTTCACGCAGGCGGATGAACGCCTTCCAGGTATCGACGTAGCGATCGTGCTTCGGCGTCGGCCAGTGGATCAGGTACATGTCCACGTAGTCGGTGCCGAGCTTGGCGATGCTTTCGTCGAATGCTTTCAGGGTCGAGTCGAAACCCTGCTCGCTGTTCCACAGTTTGGTGGTGAGGAAGATATCGCCACGCGCCACACCTGAGCGTTCCATGCCCTGGCGCACACCGGCTTCGTTCTTGTAGATGGCCGCGGTGTCGATCGAGCGATAGCCCGCTTTCAGCGCGGCCGCGACCGCGTCGGCGGTTTCGGCATCGGGAATCTGGAAGACACCGAAGCCGAGCTGCGGCGCCTTGTTGCCGTCGTTGAGGTCGAGGACCGGAACGGTGGAGGTCATGCGTTGTCTCCTGCGGGGAACCGCCGGTCATGCTAACCGCAGCCCCGCATTCAACGCGTGACGGGTCAGTCGCCGCGCGCGGCGTAATGCGTTTCGACGTAGTGGTCGAGGATGGCCACGAACTCGTCGGCGATGTGGTCGCCGCGCAACGTCATCGCTTTCTCGCCGTCGATGAACACCGGCGCGGAAGGCGCCTCGCCGTTGCCCGGCAGCGAGATACCGATGTTGGCGTGCTTGGATTCACCCGGTCCGTTGACGATGCAGCCCATCACCGCCAGGGTGAGGTTTTCCACGCCGTCGTACTTCACCCGCCACACGGGCATCTGCTCGCGCACATGCGCCTGCACCGTCTTGGCCAGTTCCTGGAAGAACTCGCTGGTGGTGCGACCGCAACCCGGGCATGCGGTGACCAGCGGCGTGAACGCGCGCAGGCCCATGGTCTGCAGCAGTTCCTGCGCCACGATCACCTCGGCGGTGCGCGACTGGCCCGGCTCCGGCGTGAGCGAGATGCGGATGGTGTCGCCGATGCCTTCCTGCAACAGCACGCCCAGGGCGGCGCTGGAGGCCGTGATGCCCTTGGAGCCCATGCCGGCCTCGGTCAGGCCTAGGTGCAATGCGTAATCGCCGCGACGCGCGAGGTCGCGGTACACCGCGATCAGCTCCTGCACGCCGGACACCTTGCACGACAGGATGATGCGGTCGCGCGCCAGGCCCAGGTCCTCGGCGCGGGCCGCGGAATCCAGCGCGGAGCGGATCAGGGCCTCGCGGGCCACGTGGCCGGCGTCCCACGGATCAGCGCGGCCGGCGTTCTCGTCCATCAGCGCGGCGACCATGGACTGGTCAAGCGAGCCCCAGTTGGCACCGATGCGCACCGGCTTGTCGTAGCGAATGGCCATCTCGATGATCGAGGCGAACTGGGCGTCCTTTTTCTTGCCGAAGCCCACGTTGCCCGGGTTGATCCGGTATTTCGCCAAGGCCTCGGCGCAGGCGGGCTCGCCTTCCAGCAGCTGGTGGCCGTTGTAGTGGAAATCGCCGATCAGCGGCACCGAGACGCCCATCATTTCCAGGCGCTCGCGGATGCGCGGCACGGCGGCGGCGGCGGCCGGCGTGTTGACGGTGATGCGGACCATTTCCGAACCGGCGCGGGCCAGTTCGGCCACCTGCTTCGCGGTGGATACGGGGTCTTCCGTATCCGTGTTGGTCATCGACTGCACGACGATGGGCGCGCCGCCGCCCACCTGGACCCGGTCGATCACGACACCGGTGCTGGGGCGGCGGGCGCCGGCTTCCGCGGGACGCGGGCGGCTGGAAAGGGTCTCGGTCATAGCCGCGCATTTTAGCGCACTGGCATGACCGGAAACCGACCGGCTCTCACGCCGCCTCGATACCCGGGTCACGATGATGCGCCATGCCGCTAGACTCGCCCCCCATGAACGCCCGACACCGCACCCACGGCTTTTCCAGCCGCCTGTTCGCCCAGCAGGCCCTCAGTCGCAGCGCCGGCGCGCCCCTCATCGGGGGCAATGCCGTCGAGCTGCTGATCGATGCCCAGGCGCATTTCGATGCCTGGCTGAAAGCCATCGCGGGGGCGACCCGGCACGTGTTCCTCGAGAACTACATCATCCGCGATGACCGGATCGGCCAGGCCTTCCGCGACGCACTGGTGGAACGCGTACAGGCCGGCGTGTTCGTGGCGGTGATCGGCGACTGGGGTGGCTGCCTGGGCCAGTCGCGCTCGTCATTCTGGCAGCCGCTGCGCGAGGCCGGCGGCCTGGTCCGTATCTACAACCCGCCCCGCCTGGGCAGCTCGTTCGGCTGGATCAGCCGCGACCATCGCAAGCTGCTGGTGGTCGATGGCGAGGTCGGCTTCCTGTCCGGCGTGTGCCTGAGCGAGAAATGGCTGGGCGACCCGGACCGCGACGTACCGCCCTGGCGCGACACGGGCGTGGCGCTGCGCGGGCCGGCCGTGGCGGAACTGGAACAGGCCTTCGCCGACAGCTGGCGCGAGGCCGGCGAACCCCTGCCGGACGACGCGCGACTGTCGCCCGTCGCCAACCCCGCCGAGGCCGGCCAGGTGGCCTTGCGCGTCATCGCCACGCAGCCCAGCACCGCCGGCATGTACCGGCTGGACCAGATGGTGGCGGCGATGGCGCACAAGACCCTGTGGCTGACCGATGCCTACTTCGTGGGCGTGGCGCCCTATGTGCAGGCGCTTTCCGCGGCCGCGCGCGATGGCGTCGATGTCCGCCTGTTGGTGCCCGGCACCAGCGACATCCCCATGGTCGCAGGCATGTCGCGCTCCGGTTACCGGCCGCTGCTGAAGGCCGGCATCCGGGTGTTCGAATGGAACGGCTCGATGCTGCACGCCAAGACGGCCGTGGCCGACGGCCGCTGGGCACGGGTGGGCTCGTCCAACCTGAACATCGCCAGCTGGCTCAGCAACCGGGAAATCGACGTGGCGATCGAGGATGCCGGCTTCGCCACGCAGCTCGAGGCCCAGTACGAGGCCGACCTGGAAAACGCCACCGAGATCCTGTTGCAGCCACGACGGCGCCGTTCGGGCAACGAGCGCGTGCGCAGCCGTACTCCCCATCCGCCACGGCCCCGCCGCGGGGGCGGCAGCTCGGGCCGCGCCGCGGCGGGCGCGTTGCGCATCGCCAACACCGTGGGCGCGGCGATTTCCCAGCACCGGGTGCTGGGCGACACCGAAACCGGGCCGCTGCTGGCCGGCTTCGTCGCCGCGCTGGTGCTGACCGTGGTCGCCGTCGCTTGGCCGGCCGTCATCGCCTGGCCGCTGGCGCTGCTGGGCGCATGGTTCACCGTCAACCTTGCCGTCAGCTGGTGGACCCTGCGCGAGAAGCGCCGGAAGCACGGCACGGCGGACGTCCAGGGTGCGGACGACTGAAGCCGGGGGTGGCTAGCCCCGGGTCTTGAAGGTCAACGGCTGGCTCTCGACGGTCGGGCCGACCGACGGCGCAGGCCCGCACGAGCCGCACGAGCCGCAGCCATCGCCACAGCTGCCGGTAGCCGCCGCCGGCTGGATGCGCCGGCCCAGCGCGCGAAGCATGGCGGGGCGGCCGTCGCGGTTGAGCGCGGCCGACACCCGCGCCATGGCCCGCACCGAGGTCTTCGGCAGCAGCTTGCGGAACGCGACATAGGCGGCCGCGAGCACGACGACCGCGATGACGACACCCTGGACGATATCGAACGTGCTCATGAGAGCGCCCTCGCGATCTGGTAGGTGGCCAGCGAGGCAAGGTAGGCCAGGCCGAACAGGTAACCGGCGGCCACGGCCACGTTACGCCACGAGTTGGTCTCGCGGCGGATCACCGCCAGCGTGGACATGCACTGCGGCGCGAACACGTACCAGGCCAGCAGCGACAGGGCGGTGGCCAGCGACCAGGAATGCGAGATCACCGGACCCAGCTGCGAGGCCACGGTATCGTCGCTGCCGGACATCGCATACACGGTGCCCAGCGCGGCCACGGCGACCTCGCGCGCCGCCAGGCCCGGCACCAGCGCGATGCAGATCTGCCAGTTGAAACCGATGGGCGCGAACACGTATTCCAGCAGCCGGCCCAGGCGGCCCGCCATGCTGTAGTCGATGGCCGGGCCCGTGGCGCCCTCGGGCGGTCCCGGGAAGCTGGACAGGAACCACAGCAGCACGGTGAGCGCGAGGATGATGCCACCCACCCGCTTGAGGAAGATCAGCGCGCGCTCCCACAGGCCCAGGCCGATGTCGCGCACGTTGGGCAGCCGGTACGAAGGCAGTTCCATGATCAGCGCGTGCTCGCTGCGATCCTTGCGCAGCCGCTTGATCACGAACGCGACCAGCAGCGCACTGAAGATGCCGGCGAAGTAGAGCGTGAACAACACCACGCCCTGCAGGTTGAAGATGCCCGCCACCGTGTGGTTGGGAATGAACGCGGCGATCAGCAGCGTATACACCGGCAGGCGCGCTGAGCAGGTCATCAGTGGCGCCACCAGGATCGTGGTGAGGCGATCGCGCGGGTCCTGGATGCTGCGCGTGGCCATGATGCCGGGGATGGCGCAGGCGAAGCTGGACAGCAGCGGGATGAACGCCCTGCCCGTCAGGCCCACGCGGAACATCATCCGGTCGAGCAGGAACGCCGCGCGCGGCAGGTAACCGGATTCCTCCAGCACCAGGATGAAGAGGAACAGAATGAGGATCTGCGGCAGGAACACCAGCACCGCGCCCAGCCCGGCGAACAGGCCGTCCTTGAGCAGGCTGTGCAGCGCGCTGCCCTCGGGCAGGAACCCGGTGACCCCATCGCCCAGCGCGGCGATACCGGCCTGGATGCCGTCCATGACCGGCTGCGCCCACGAGAACACGGCCTGGAAGATCATGAACATGAGTGCCGCGAGGATCGCCAGGCCGAACACCGGATGCAGCACCCAGCGATCGATGGCGTCGTCGAGGGCCGCGGTGTCGCGCGGCAGCGTGACTGTCTCGGCCAGGATGGAACGCACCTCGGCGTGCAGGCGGTCGCGGTCGGCCGTGTCGATATCGGCAGGCTGGATGGCGGGCACGGCCCGGTCGATGCGGTCGATCAGCGCCTGCGCCCCGCCGCGCTTCACCGCGATCGTCTCCACCACGGGCACACCAAGCCGGCGCGACAGCGCGTCCACGTCGATCGCCATGCCGCGACGGCGCGCGGCGTCCATCATGTTCAGCGCGAGCACCACGGGGCGACCCAGGCGGCGCACTTCCAGCACGAACCGCAGGTGCAGGCGAAGGTTGGTGGCGTCGGCCACGCAGACGATCAGGTCGGGCGGCGCCTCGCCGGGATAGCGTCCCTGGCAGACGTCACGCGTGATCGCCTCGTCGGGACTGGTCGCGTCGAAGCTGTAGGTACCCGGCAGGTCGAGGATCTGCAACGTGCGCCCGGACGGCGTGACGAAGCGGCCCTCCTTGCGTTCCACGGTGACACCGGCGTAGTTGGCGACCTTCTGCCGGCCGCCGGTGAGCTGGTTGAACAGGGCCGTCTTGCCGCAGTTGGGATTGCCGACCAGGGCGATGCGGGTGGCGATGGCGCTCATGCGGCGTCCTCCATGGCGATGGTGACGCGCGCGGCCTCGGTACGGCGCAGCGCGAAACGGGTCGAGCCGATTTGGATCAGCAGGGGATCGCCACCGAGCGGCCCGCGCGCCACCAGGCGCACCGGCTCGCCGGCCACGAAGCCCAGGTCGCGCAGGCGCTGCGCGATGGGATCGGCGGGATGGGCATCGGTGACGGACTGGACCACGGCTTTGGCACCTTTCGGCGCGTCGGAGAGGCGCACAGCAAATACTCAAATAAGAACTGTTCGCATTGTATGCCTTTAGCACGAGGGCTGCACATGCCGTGCCGGCCTATTATGATCTTGCACCCTGCCCGGAGATTGCCCATGCCCGCCGTCGAACTCCGCCGTCATGGCAGTACCGCCCATCTGGTGATGAACCGTCCCGAGGTGCACAACGCCTTCGACGACGGCCTGATCGCCGAGCTGACCGCCGCGATCGACGAGGTCGAGAACGACGACAGCGTACGCGCCGTGGTGTTGACCGGCAGTGGCGGCAGCTTCTCCGCGGGGGCCGACCTGAACTGGATGCGCGGCATGGCGGCCGCCAGCGAAGCCGACAACCTGGCGGACTCGCTGCGCCTGGCCGCACTGATGCGCCGACTGCAATTTCTTGCGAAGCCGACCGTGGCACGCGTCAACGGCGCGGCCTTCGGCGGCGGCGTGGGCCTGGTCGCGTGCTGCGACATCGCGGTCACGGTGGACAGCGCGCGCTTCGCGCTGTCCGAGGTCAAGCTGGGCCTGGTGCCCGCTGTCATCTCGCCCTACGTGGTGGCCGCGATCGGCCTGCGGCAGGCCCGCCGGCTGTTCGTCACCGGCGAACTGATCGACAGTGCCGCGGCACTGTCGATGGGCCTGGTGCACGAGGTGGTGCCGCCGGACCAGCTGGACGCGGCCGTGGAACGTGTGCTGGGCCTGCTGACGCGCGGTGGACCCGTGGCGCAGCGCGAAGCGAAGCGGCTGGCGCTGGCGATGGGCGGACACACCCCGGCCGACGCGGAGCGGACGGACGCGGGAAACGCCGCGCTGATCGCACGGCTGCGCGTGTCGCCCGAGGGCCAGCATGGCCTGTCCGCCTTCCTGGACAAGACCACGCCGGCCTGGGTGGGATGAGCGATCAGCCCAGCAGCGGCGGCAGGTCCTTGCCGATCTTTTCCGGCGTGTCGGTGGGTGCATAGCGTTCCACCACCTGGCCGTCGCGATCGACCAGGAACTTGGTGAAGTTCCACTTGATGCCCTCGGTACCCAGCAACCCCTTCTTCTGCGATTTCATCCAGCGGAACAGCGGGTGCGCCTGCTCACCGTTGACCTCCACCTTCGAGAACATCGGGAAGCTGACCTCGTAGGTGAGCGAGCAGAAGTCGCGGATGTCCGCGTCGTCGCCCGGCTCCTGGTGACCGAACTGGTCGCACGGAAAACCGAGTACCTCGAAGCCCTGCGCCGCATACGTCTTGTGCAGTTGCTCCAGCCCCTTGTACTGCGGCGTGAACCCACACTTGGACGCCACGTTCACCACGAGCAGGGCCTTGCCGCGGAACTCCGCCAGCGACCGCTCGTTGCCGTCGATGTCGCGTGCGGAGAAGTCGTAGATGCTGGTCATGCGCAGTTCCTGGCGTCGAAGGAGATCGACACAGTCTACGCCCGGCACGACGGCCATCGTGCAGTGCCGACCGCCGGCCGGCTTCGGCTACCATGGGTGCCCGTTACCGGCTGGAGCCACCCGCCCCGTGATCCGTTTCGCCTCCGCATCCAAATCCTATCGGGTGGAGGGCACCCTCGTGCCCGCGCTGGAACCCGTCGATCTCACCATCGAGGCGGGCGAGGTGTTCGGCATCATCGGCCATTCCGGCGCCGGCAAGTCCACGCTGCTGCGCCTGATCAACCTGCTGGAGCGCCCCACCGCCGGCCAGGTGTTCATCGCCGATCGCGACGTCACCCACGCCACCGGCGCCGAACTGCGCCGCCTGCGCGCGGGCATCGGCATGATCTTCCAGCACTTCAACCTGTTGTCCTCGCGCACGGTGGCGGACAACGTCGCCTTCCCGCTGCGCCTGCACGGCGAGCATGACGAGGCGCAGATCCAGGCGCGCGTCGACGAACTGCTGGCCCTGGTGGGCCTCACCGCCCACGCGCGCAAGTATCCCGCGCAGCTCTCGGGCGGCCAGAAACAGCGCGTCGGCATCGCACGGGCCCTGGCCAGCAAGCCGTCCATCCTGCTCTGCGACGAGGCCACCAGCGCCCTCGATCCGCAGACCACGGCGTCGGTGCTGGAACTGCTGGCCGACATCAATCGCCAGTTGGGCCTCACCATCGTGCTGATCACGCACGAGATGGACGTGATCCGCCGCGTCTGCGACCGCGTGGCCGTGCTCGACGCGGGGCGCGTGGTCGAGGTGGGCGACGTGGCCGATGTCTTCCTGCACCCGCAGCACCCCACCACCCGCCGCTTCGTGGCCGAGGCCGACCACCGCGAAGGCCGTGGGCCGGCGTTCCCCGGCATCGACGGGCGGCTGTTCCGGCTGTCCTTCCGCGGTGCGGCCACCTATTCGCCGCTGCTGTCCCGCGTGGTGCGCGACACCGGCATCGAATACAACCTGCTGTCGGGCCGGGTCGACCGGATCAAGGACACCCCGTACGGGCAGCTGACGCTGGCCATGCACGGCGAGCGCCTGGACGAAGCCCTCGCGCAGCTCCGCGCGTCCGACGTGGATATCGAGGAGGTGGCCCGATGAGCCCCATGCAGACGCTGTTTCCCAACATCGACTGGCCGGAAATCGCCCAGGCCTGCGTCGACACCCTGCTGATGCTGGGCGGCTCGCTGCTGTTCACGCTGGCGCTCGGCCTGCCGCTGGGCATCTGGCTGTTCCTCAGCGCACGTGGCCAGCTGCATGCGCGGCCGCGGCTGTATGCCGGGCTGTCGCTGGTGGTCAATGTATTGCGTTCCGTGCCCTTCATCATCCTGATGATCCTGCTGATCCCGCTCACGCAGGCCATCACGGGCGTGAGCATCGGCATCCGCGGCGCCATCGTGCCCCTGGTGATCGGCGCCGCCCCGTTCTTCGCCCGCCTGGTGGAAACCGCGCTGCGCGAGGTCGAGCGCGGGGTGATCGAGGCCAGCCAGGCCATGGGCGCCACCACGTGGCAGATCGTCACCCGCGTGCTGTTGCCCGAGGCCCGTCCCGGCCTGATCGCCGCCACCACGGTCACCGCCGTGGCGCTGGTCGGCTACACGGCCATGGGCGGCATCGTCGGCGCCGGCGGCCTGGGCGCGCTGGCCTACCAGTACGGGTACAACGGCTACAAGCCCGATTACATGCTGGTGACCGTGGCGCTGCTGGTCGTGCTGGTGCAGATCCTGCAATCGCTCGGCGACCGCCTGGTCCTGCGCTACACGCGCCGCTGAGGCGCCTTTGCATACGGCGGTATGGACGTCTATGCTGGCGGGCCGCACCATCCGCCACGGACGTCCGCCATGAAGAACTACCTGCTGCCCCTCACCGCCGCCCTCGCCCTTTTCCTCGCGGGGTGTTCCGGCAGCGCGGGCGACGGCAAGACGGATGGCTCCGCCACGCTCACCGTGGCCGCCACGCCCGTGCCGCATGCGGAGATCCTCAAGCAGATCAAGCCGCTGCTGGCCAGCCAGGGCGTGAACATCGAGATCAAGGTGTTCACCGATTACGTGCAGCCCAACATGCAGGTGGCGCAGAAGCAGATCGACGTCAACTTCTTCCAGACCGAGCCCTACCTGGATGCGTTCAACAAGGAGCGCGGCACCCACCTGGTCAAGGTGGTGGGCGTGCACATCGAGCCGTTCGGTGCGTATTCGAAGAAGTTCACCTCGATCGACCAACTGCCCGACGGCGCCGACGTGGTGATTCCCAACGATCCCAGCAACAACAGCCGCGCGCTGCTGCTCCTGGCCAGCCATGGCCTGGTGAAGCTCAAGAATCCCAACGACCGCCTTGCCACCCTGAAGGACGTCGTGGAGAACCCCAAGCACCTGAAGTTCCGTGAACTCGAAGCGGCCATGCTGCCGCGCGTGCTCGACCAGGTGGACCTCGCCCTGATCAACACCAACTACGCCCTGGCCGCCGGGCTCAACCCGGTCAAGGACGCGCTGCTGATCGAGAACAAGGATTCCCCGTACGTCAACTACCTGGTCGGCCGCGACGACAACAAGGACGACCCGCGCGTGAAGAAGCTCGCCGCGGCGCTCACCTCGCCCGAGGCCAAGGCGTTCATCGAGAAGAACTACAACGGCGCCGTGCTGCCCGCGTTCTGATCCGTCCGGCCGGATCCGCCTGGGCCGGCCGGCGATTCGCCCAGACCGGCCCGCATGCCTGGTGGCATTACGCCACCGACATGCCGAATACCTTGCGCAGGTAGCTCACGTATTCCACGTCGTCGCTCATGTTCTTGCCCGGCGAGTCGGAAATCTTCGCCACCGGCTGGCCGTTGCAGCGGGTCATCTTGATAACGATGTTGATCGGTGCCGGGCCCACGTCGTTGGTCAGGTTGGTGCCGACGCCGAACGAGAGCAGGCAACGGCCGTCGAAGTGACGGTACAGGTCCATCACGCGCGGAATATCCAGGCTGTCGCTGAATACCAGCGTCTTCGTCCGCGGGTCCACGCGATTGGCCACGTAGTGCGACAGCACCCGGTCGCCCCAGGTGAACGGGTCGCCGGAATCGTGCCTCGCGCCGTCGAACAGCTTGCAGAAGTACATGTCGAAGTCGCGCAGGAACGCGTCCAGCCCGTAGACGTCGGACAACGCGATACCCAGATCGCCGCGGTACTCGCGGGCCCACGCTTCCAGTGCGGCCGTCTGCGAGTCGCGCAGTCGCGGTCCCAGCGACTGGAACGCCTGCAAGTATTCATGCGCCATGCTGCCGATCGGCACCAGCCCCTGTCGCATCGCCAGCAGGACGTTGCTGGTGCCGGCCAGCTGGGTGCCCAGGCCCTTCGCCAGGGTGGCCAGCATTTCCTCGTGCCAGGCCCTGGAGAACCGGCGCCGCGTGCCGTAGTCGGCGATGCGCACGCGCTCGTACCCTGGCGTGTCATGCAGCAGGGCGATCTTCGCGCGCAGGCGCGCCCTGCCCTCGGCCAGGTCCAGATCAGGTTGCGTCGCCCGGTAGTACAGCTCGTTGACGATCGCCAGCAGCGGCACCTCGAACATGATCGTGTGCAGCCAGGGCCCTTCGATCACGATGTCGATCTCGCCGGGCGCGGTAGCCGACGGCGTGATCGACACATACTTGGCGTTGAGATGGAACAGGCCGAGGAAGTCGACGAAGTCGCTGTCGATGAAGCGCAGGCCACGCAGGTAGGCCAACTCGTCGTCGGTGAAGCGCAGCGCGCAGAGGCCACCCAGTTCTTCGCGGATGCGCCCGATCAACGGCACCAGGTCCACACCTGGCGTACGGCAGCGAAAGCGATACTCCACCTGTGCGGCCGGATACTGGTGCAGCACCACCTGCATCATCGTGAACTTGTACAGGTCGGTGTCCAGCAGCGAGGTGACGATCATGCGGTGGCTCCGGTCAGGCCGATCTGCTTGTTTACCGCGTCGACGAAGGCATCCGCCCCCGGCCACGAGGTGATCCGGCCCAGCTTGCGGCCACGATGGAAGAGGAAAAACGCGGGGATGCCGTGCAGGCCGAAGCGCGTGCCCATGGTCGGGTCGTCGTAGACGTTGTCGTGCAACCAGCGCACCTCCGGCCAGGCGAAGCGCTCCGCCGTCAGCAGGATCTGCCGCTTGGCAATATCGCAATTGGGGCAGTCGCGGCCCCACAGGAACAGGATCGCGATGCGCCCGTCGTCGCGGGCCAGTTCGGCATCCAGTACGGCGTCGGTGACCTTCTGCATGGAAAATTCTTCGAAGAACCGGGGGACGGTGGTGTCGGCCATGGTGAATCCGTGATCGTGTCGAATCCCCGAGGTGGGGACGATGGGACGATAATCCGAGGGTACCGACAGCGCCGCCTTCCACCCAGTCATCCGGACATAGGACATGCCGTGCGCATCCTGACCATCATCGCCCTGCTCTGCTTCGCCACGCTCGCACCGGCCGCCACCCTGACGCTCGACACGGGCAAGGGCATGCAACGTCTCACCACGGCGCAGCTGCTGGCCCGCCCCGATGTCCGTATCGTCGATGTCCCCGGCGACGTCTCGTACCATGCCGCCATGCGCTACCGCGCGGTGCCCCTGAAGGCCCTGCTGCCCGGCATCGATCCGGCCGCGCACCTGCAATTCGTGGCCCTGGACGGCTTCGCGGCGGAGCTGCCGGGGTCGCTCGTCACGGGCCAGGGTGCCCAGGGCGCCGAAGCCTGGCTGGCCATCGAGCCGCCGGACGCGCCCTGGCCGGCACTGAGCAAGGACAAACCGGGCGCCGGCCCGTTCTACCTGGTCTGGCTGCATCCCGAGGCCAGCCACATCGGACCGGAACAATGGCCCTACCAGATCGCCGCCGTCCGGGTGCTCGCCGACCCCGCGACACGTTTCCCGAAGATGCGCCCCGCCGCCGACCTGCCACCGGACGCCCCGGCCCGCCGCGGCTTCGCCGTCTTCCAGCGCAACTGCCTCAGTTGCCACACCCTCAACGGCCAGGGCGACGCACGATTGGGCCCGGACCTCAACATCCCGCACAGCCCGACCGACTACCTGCGCGAAGACATGCTGCGCACCCTCGTCCGCAACCCGCAATCGCTACGCCAGTGGCCGCAAGCCAAGATGCCCGGCTTCAGCCCCGACACCCTCTCCGACCACGACCTGGACGACCTGATCACCTACCTCAAACACATGGCCGCCCACCGCCCCGCCCCCACACCGACACCGACACGGTAGGAGCCCACGATGTGGGCGAAAAACCAACAACGCGGTGTCGCTGAAGCGTCACCTCCCCATCGATGGCGACTGCGCGACTGCCTGCTGTGGCGCCTGCTCCGGCGTCTCGGCCAGCGACGGCTTAGCTTCGGCCTGGTGGTACTGTTCTGAGCTCGTCGCCAGTGGCGTATTGAGCGCCTGGACCGTGGGCACCTCTGCATATCGATGCGCCCCTGCAGAGGTCGCCGTTCCGTAGACGAATACCGTCGATGCGTCTTTGGTGTTGGGTTCAACGCCGCCTACATGCGTGATCCCGTTGGCTTTCGCTGCCACCGTCAGAACTCCCGAGAGATTGTCGCTCTGCACATCGGGCGACTTTCTATACCGTGTGTCCATCTCATGCACGTAATCACGGACTTGCGTAAATAATTTATATCCCGGATGCGAGGGGTCATCGAGTGGGACACTCTGTTGCGCTCGAACACCCGATGGGCCGCCGTGCGACGGCCCCTCCTGGTCATGCTGGAGGTCCGGGGTCTTGCCTTGGACCTGAAGCGTTCCTGGCAGGGTTTGCTGAGGGTGCGATGGATCGTTTGGATAAATTCTTTGCAACGCTTCCAATACCCTGACCTGGTTGCCCTGTGTAGCAGCCATCTTGAGAGCGAAGGCTTGGGACGGGTCGGAACCTTCGTCCAGATTCGCTCGCCGCTCCACCCAAACATTGGCGTCGGATGGCCTTGGATTTGCTTGCTGGGTGTCACTGGCGAGCTTTTGCATCTGCTCTTCCGTGAGCGTCAACGTCACCTTGTCACCGGGTTTTATCGGTGTATCCGCGCCTGCGCGTTCCAAGGGAAGATTGTTCAGGCTAGGACACGAATTCTCGTTGGCATCAAAGGTGAGGGTGTAGCGCCGCGCGGACACCACCTCGTGACCGTCCTTGTCGAACGTCGATTCGATGGCCAGCGGCACGCCCGTGTCGTAATGGATCTTCAGCGCGGATGATTCCGTGCTTCCATCGGGGCGTTTCGTTACGACAAGTTCCCCCGTGTTCTTCTGAAGATCGATACTTTTTTCGAACTTACCCAGCTTGATTCCCAGCTGCGAGGCCGACGACAGGTCATGGGTCTCCACCGTGGAAACGTTCGACACACCTGGACCCGATTCCTTGGGCAGCACCCCCAATCCGAGGAAACGGTTATAGGCTCCCTGCCCTTGCGGCGTGGATAGATCGAATTCGGCCGTCTGCAACTGCTTACCCTCGAGCTTGTCCTCTCGTCCGAGAAGCGCGCGAGCCTTACCGAATTCCACACCTATGCCGTCGTACTTCTCCAAAGCGTCCTTGGGCCCGGCCATGACCCGCACCATGTGGTCGGACGTCTTCTCGACAAGGACGCCGCTTCCACGCTCGGTCGAAACACGCGATTCGATCGCCAGGTGGTCGAAGGTGCCGGTGAGTTTGCTTTTTTCGAAGTTCGCGCTGTCGATCGACACCTTCGTGCCGACGGGCATGGAAACAGGATCGTACGGCGTGATAGTGGCCGGGTCCCTGTCTGCGAGCGCTTTCGCCGGCACGACGACGTTATACGTCGAGCGCAAGCCCTGGCGCTCCTCCACGCCCACGCCCCCCTTCTCGCTTTTCACCTCACCCTTGGCCGTTGCGGAGACCTCGGCCGTACCGGTCCAGCTGAGATTTCCATTCTCATGCCGGGTCTCGGTCGAAAGCTTCCCGCTAGCGCTCACGGAGAGCGTCACGCCTACTCCCGCCATCTTTTCCTTATATTCGGCGGTCTCTTGGCCGCTTACCGTGTCGCCGTGCTCGGTCGATTTAACTTCTAACGTCGTCTTGGTTTCCGTTGCCATGGTTACTCTCCTCGAGTGACGAAGCGAAAAGTGAATCCCTGCTTCGTGCAAAAACGTCGGTTTGATTATTCGCTGATAATCATACCAACTTCAGGTCCGACGCAACGGCGACGCGCAAGTTCGCGCTCATATGACGTCGCGTCGGTTACCGGGGAGCTCCGTAACGACGTAGCGCCTGATCATGGAAGCCCCTCATCCCCGACACCGCTCCGAACAATACCGAACGTTCGCCCAATCTCTCGCCCACTTCTTCCGCCAGGCAAACGGACGCCCGCACGTCTCACAGATCTTGGTGGGCAGTTCGGACTTCTTACGCATTCGGGACATGTGAAAGGGACCTTTTAATTCGCTTGCGCCGCCTAGCCGTGACCTCGATACACGACAGCCTCCAAAATGGATCTACAGCGCGCCTCACAGTCAAAGCATGAGAATACCGGCAGCCAACGCCGAAAGTGCAGAAAACCCTTGCATCCGGTGATTTCCGATCCGCGCGGCTTGCTCAGTAGGTCGTGGGCATACTCTGCGCCACCTTGCGCATATGAGCCAGGTAGCGCAAGACCATCATGGTACGTGGCCTCCTCATGAAGCGACTTCCACCCGCCAAACGTGTAAACACGATCATGCAATGTGCATGAGTCCACAGTCTCAGCGACACGCGCTTGCTAGATTTTCTACTGCTTCACGAACATCATTTTCGTGTCACAAGCCGTAACTACCATCGCGGTGCATGGTCATGCCGCCTCTCTCATAGACAAAAGGATATTCCATGAAGATGCCCCGAGGATCGCAGAAGCGTGCGTTGCCTTTTCTTTTTCTGGGCATGCTGCTGAGCGTGTGTGGCGGCGGTGAAGCGCATGGCGCGGCCAGTCCCGCGCCTCAGATAGCCGCGACAACGCCCACCGCGTGGTCGACCAGCATGCGTGCGCCGGTTGCGGCAACCGTGTTGCGCCAGGTGGCCAGCAATTCCGATAGCAGCGTCCCGCTGCGCCGGCCGCTCTCGCCGAGCCAGCCGATGTTCCTGATCCATGCCGACACCTGGAATGCGGCTGATCCGCAAAAAATCATCGACCTGATCCCCGCTGATCTGCGGCCTTACACCGTGCTGCTGATTTCCCTGTCTATCTACCATCAGGGCGCCACCGGCAACCAATGCAACTGGCTGCAGGTGGAGGACGGCATCGACACCGCACGTTCCTGGATCAAGACAGCGGCCGCCAATGGCGTGTGGGCGATGATCCAGCCGTCCAGCGGTGGCTTCAGCCATTTCCCGGACTATCCGCCGGATGCAGACCTGGAATCCACCGTGTACGGCGAGTTCTTCCGCGATTACCCGAATTTTATTGGTTTCAACTACGCCGAGCAGTTCTGGGGGTTCGACCAACCGTGTTCCGGCTCGGCCATACAACGCTGGGATCACTGGGCGAACCTGCTCAAGCTCACCAACAAATACGGCGGTTATCTGACAGTGAGTTTCACCGGCGGATTCTGGGGCGCGAACATCAACCCGCTGGCGATGGTCAAGCGCGACCAGACACTGCGCAATGCGCTGGGCAGCTATGCCCAGAACTTCATCATCGAAGAAAAATTCACCACCGATTACGGCTATCACGATATCGAGAGCGTGAGTCTGGGCATGTTCCTGTCCGGCTTCGCCGGCCATTACGGCATTCGGCCGGATCGCAGCGGCTGGTACGACAGCAATGGCGACGAAAGCGACAACTATCCCGTGCAAGCCGGTTCGCCGCACCTCATCGAGCACCTGGCATTCACCGGCGAGACCGTGTTCGATGGTCCCGAGCAGATCCGATTGGATGCGGTGCATAGCCTGCCGAACGCAACCACCGCCGATGGCTACACCAGCCGACGCTGGGAGTTCTATCCACACTACCGCAATATCCAGTTGGACATCTACCGCAAGATTCTCGACGGCACGCTGCGCATCCTCAACCGTCAGGAAGTGATCGACCGCTCCAAAGTGGTGATCGTCAACGACACCACCAGCGGCGACGACAGGAACCTGTATTCCTCGCCGGAGTCGCTGTTCACCGGGCTGTACCTGCTCGACGACGATGGCACCTATCTGAACCAGCACAGCTGGTACAAGAAAACCGGACGCTACCCGGCCATTCCCACCGTCTGGCAGTTGACTGACGACACCGCGAAGTCGTTCAAGGTGCAGATCCCCAAGACCACCTACGCGACGCGCTGGCCCGCCCTCAACGACAAAATCAACGAACTCGACGCGCTGTTCCCGCAGGAATACAGCGGCACCATCTATGCCGGGCGTCAGGACAACACCTGGGTCACCTACAACCCGTTCAAAACCAACCGGAGTGCGAGCGGCACCATCCCGCTACGGTACAACAGTTGCGCGACGCTCAACCTGACTTATGGCCCCTACACCAGCGGCGTGATAAAGGAATTCCCGCACGAGCTGTCGATCTACCTGACCAACTTCGACTCACCCAACGGCGCGTTGAAGACCGACACGATCGATATCGAAGGAGCCACTACCACGCCCACCTTCACCTTCGCAGATCGCGGCGATCACCAGACCAGCATCGTCACCAGCAAAGCGACTACCAACGGACTGACGCTGAACGTGGCGCACAACGGACCCCTGGACATCACCATGCAGTGCACCGGTAACGCCAACGCGGGCCAGACATCGCCATCGATCGTCGCCTTGCAGCCACCGGATGCGCCACCCGTCTACACCGGCGTGCAGCAGTACGAGGCGGAGAACTTCGATTTCCGCAACATCCGCAACCTGGTCGTCTACGGAGTGTCGGGGCCGATACGCAACTACCAGGCGCTGGGCTATGTCGACTTCGGCACCAGTCCTGCGGCCAGCATCCGCACCGACGTCAACGTCGCCAGCGCCGGCACGTATCAATTGCAGACGCGCTATTCGACTGCCGGCGCCAGCGTCGGCACGGTGGATCTGTACATCAACGGCACCAAGGTCGGCACGCCGCTATTCGCGCAGACAGCCTCGGCCAGCGACTGGGCGACGTTGCAACAGCCAGTGACGTTGAACGCCGGCAGTAACCGCGTCGAGTTCCGCGCCAACGCGGCAGGGACGGCGTCGCTGTACCTGGACAACATCCGCATCTCCCGATAACGCCGGCCGCGCAGCAGCCCGTTCGGGAGTCAACACTGTGGCGGCCAACGGGTGGGGACATCCGTGGGCCGCCTTTCTGCACCCGTCCACTGAATCCGAAGCATCGGATGTGATGCGTCGAGCTGGATCAGCGAATGTCCACTTCAACGGTTTTTAGCCACGACGCCCACGTTGGAGTGTCGTGCATATGCACTCGAACATGGTTGGGGAAAAACTCTACAAGATCGACCGTAGCCATCCAGAAAAGCCACACCCGTACCAGCGCCCTAGGCAACGCGTGTAGTGTCTGTCGCCGTCCGATTGTAAACCCCCACATCCAGAATCCCCCGCTCCCGCGCCACCAGCACCGGCACCACCATCTGCCCGGTCACATTGGTCAACGTTCGCATCATGTCCAGTATCCGGTCGATCGCCACCAGGTACCCAATACCCTCCAGCGGAAGCCCCGCCGAACTGAGCACCAGCGTCACCATCACCGTGGCCGTGCCCGGCACACCTGCCGTCCCGAACGAACCCAGCACCGACGCCAGCAGGATCACTACATACTGCGCAGGCTGCAGGTCCAGGTGGAAATACTGCGCAATGAACACCGAGGCGATCGCCGGATAGATCGCTCCGCAGCCGTCCATCTTGATACTTGCACCCAGCGGCACGGCAAACGCCGCGTACTCCTCCTTCACGCCCATGTTGGCGACCACGCTGCGCAGTGCGATCGGCATCGCCGCGAAGCTCGACGACGAGGTGAAAGCCACCTGCATGGCCGGGAACGCCGCACGGAGGAAAGCCAGCGGGCTCAACCCGTGCGCGAGCAACAACCCGCCGTACACCACCACGATCTGCAACACGCAGGCGAGGTAAAGCGCACCGACGAACGTGGCCAGCGGCAGCAGCTTCTCGAAGCCGTAGCTCCCCACCAGGGCAGCGATAAGCCCGAACGTGCCTATCGGCGTCACCTCGAGCACGAAGCGCGTGACCTGGATCATGCCGTCGTTGGCCTCCCCCGCCAGCGCACGCAGCCGGGCCGACTTCTCGCCGATCTTCACCAGCGCCAGCCCGAGCAGGCCGGCGAAGAAAATCACCTGCAGGATCTTGCCCTCGCTCAAGGCGTGGAAGGGATTGGCCGGCACGATGTCCAGCAGCACCTGTACCGGCTGCGGCACCGCGCGCGGTTGCCAGCCGACCGGCGCGGTCAACCCCTGCACGCCCAGGCCGGGTTGCAGCACGTGTGCCACCAGCAACCCGACCAGTACCGCCAGCGTGGCCGTGGCGGCGAACCACGCGAATGTGCGGCCGCCAAGCGCCGCGACGTCCTTCACGCCGTGCAGGCTCGACACGCTGTGTAGTACGGCGAAGAAGACCAAGGGCACTGCGATCATCTTGATCAACGTGACGTAGAGCGTACCGAGCGGCCCGAACCACGTCGCCGCGGCAGGGCCGATCAGCCAGCCTGCCAGCGCGCCGAACACGAAGCCCGCTGCGACACGCTTCCAGAAACGGATGCGGAACCAGTAGCTGAACAAGGACATGCGACACACCACGGAAGACGGACTCCGCACGTTAACGCGAGACACGGCCATCTGGACGCCCATGTCGAAACGCTGTGTTTCCCGTCACGAACAGTGAGGGGTTGCATGGCCGAACGCGTGCCCCATGGCCTGCCGTTTTTTCCATCGCTCCAGGACACGACATGACCGACCCGCACACCTTGTTCGACCCCCTCCGCGCCGGCGACATCGAACTGGCCAACCGCATTGTCATGGCGCCACTGACACGCGACCGCGCCGGCCCGGGCCTGGTGCCGCGCCCGATCGCCGTGGAGTACTACGCCCAGCGCGCCGCCGCGGGCCTCATCATCGCCGAGGCCACGCAGATATCGCCGCAAGGCCAGGGCTACCTGGATACGCCGGGCATCTATAGCGGCGAGCAGGTGCGTGGCTGGAAGAAAGTCACCGACGCCGTGCACGCCAAGGGCGGCAAGATCGTGTTGCAGCTGTGGCACGTGGGGCGTATCTCGCATACGAGCCTGCAGCCCGGCGGCGCCGCACCCGTGGCACCCTCCGCCATCCGCGCCGACGGCAAGACCTTCACGGCGAACGGCTTCGAGCCGGTGTCGGCCTGCCGTGGCCTCGAGGCCGGCGAGATCCCGCTGATCGTCAACGATTACCGGCGCGCCACGGAGCTTGCGCTGGACGCCGGTTTCGACGGCGTGGAAATCCACGCGGCCAACGGTTACCTGATCGACCAGTTCCTGCGCGACAAGACCAACCATCGCACCGACGCATGGGGCGGCAGCATTCCCAACCGCCTGCGCTTCCTGCGCGAGGTGGTGGAGGCGGTTGTCGGGGTCGCGGGTGCCGGCCGCACGGGCATCCGCCTTTCTCCCACCACGCCCGCCAACGACATGGCCGACTCCAACCCCACGGCCGTTTTCACCGCGGCCATCGACGCGCTGAAGGCGCACCCACTGGCCTACGTGCACGTGATCGAAGGCGCCACGGGTGGGCCGCGCGATGTCGAGCCCTTCGACTACGAAGCGCTGCACCGCCGCCATGGTGACGGCCCGTGGATGGTCAACAACGGCTACGACCGCGCCATGGCGATCGACGCGGTAGCCAGCGGCCGCGCGGACCTTGTGGCCTTCGGCCGCCCGTTCATCGCCAACCCGGACCTGGTGGATCGCCTTCGCCATGGCTGGCCGCTGGCGCGTCCCAACCCGGCGACGCTGTATGGCGGCGGTGCCGAAGGTTACACCACCTATCCGGTGTACGCGGCCTGAGCACACGCCGGGCGTAGCGCTAGCGCAGCAAGGCCTGCAGCTCGCGCGTGCGCTGGGCGGCAGGCCTCCCGCCCAGCGCGGCCACCCGCGCGAAGAACACCGGCCATTGTCGATCGCTGCGCTCGAACAGCTCGGCGAACGCGGGTTTCCAGGTGTCGTAAAGACCGAACGGCAGCAACGTGGCGTTGTTCAGCGGCTTCGCCATCCAGCGATCGTAGCGGCGATCGCCTCTGGCAACGTTGGCACGCCAGGCCAGGTAATCGCCACGGAACACCTCGAACGTTTCCGCCTTGGCGACGCCCATGGCAGCGGCGTCCATCGGCTCGGCATACAGCCGGCCGAGTTGCTCACGCAAGGCGAGCACGCGCAGGGTGAACGAGCGATCGACGGCGTCGTCGCCCTCCGGCGGTGGCAAGCCGCGTGATCGACGCCATTCACGCACGCCCTCGTCCTCGACAAAGCTGGCATACGACTCGTTGAACGCGGTGTCGTCCTTCACGTAGAACTTCTGGTGCGCCAGTTCGTGGAAGATCGTGCCGGCCAGGGTGTCGTCGTCCCAGTACAGCATGCTGCTGAGGATGGGATCCGCGAACCAGCCGAGCGTCGAGTACGCGGGTACCTCCCCCAACGCCACGTCATCCCCGCCAGCCCTCAGGCGAGCCGCTTCGCGGTCGGCCAGGTCCTTGCGGAAATAGCCACGGTACGCCACGCAACCGGCGATCGGAAAGCAGTGCGTGACCGGCGCGACGGAAAACACCGGCGTGGCGAACACGTTCCATGCCACCCAGGGACGATCCAGCGCCACGTAATAGGTGTAGCTGCGATTGTCCGGCAGCCCCAGGGCATCGGAGGCGAAGCGCCGCGCCTGACTGGACAACGCCAGGCGCAGGCGTACCCTCTCCGGCGTGGCGGGATCGTGCAACACCTCCGCCACGGGGCGACGCTGCGCCAGCAGCGTCGCCTGTCCGTGTGCCACGTGCGCGTAGTAGCCCAGCGTGCGGCAGCCCGTAAGACCGGCGATGAGGAGAACGACGATGAGGATCGGACGCATGAGGCCATTGTGCCGCATGCGCGCTCACACGTCGGACCGGCCTCCCGTCATGCTCTGCAACACGCCGTCGCGACGGATCAGGCCGTGCATCAGCGCCGCACCCATGTGAGCCAGGAAGGTCAGGAAGAACAGCCAGGCCAGATACCGGTGCGATTCGCGCAACCAGGCGAACAGCGCCGGGTCGGACGGCAGGATCTTCGGCAGGTGAACACCCGCGAACATCGTCACCGGATAGTTCCCCGCCGAGAGCATGCCCCAGCCGATCAGCGGCATGGCGATCATCAGGCCATACAGCAGCACGTGGGACCCGTGGGCCGCCAGCTTCTGCCACAGCGGCAGGTCGTACGGCAGCGGCGGTGCGCGATGGGTGAGGCGAAAGCCCAGCCGGATCAGCGCGAGCACGAAGATCACGATGCCGAGCGGACGGTGGATCGCCACCAACGCGTCATGTTTTTCCGCCACGGTGCTGACCATGCCCGCCCCGATGAACAGCATGGCAAGGATCATGATCGCCATCAGCCAATGCAGCAGGCGGGCGAACGGGTGGAATGCGGTGGCGCGGTTCATGGGCGGGTCTCCTTGGGGCGGGCGGCGCCGGGAAGGTGGCCCTCTTCGCGGGTGCGCCGCAGGTAGGATTCCGCATACGCGGCGGACCGTGCAGCAAGCAGCGGATCGCCGGACGCCTCGATGCCCTGCGGCAGGATGGTGGGGTCGTAGTTCACGTCGCGGCACGGGCCGTCGGCCTGTGCTTGCCAGCTGTCGATCACGAGGGTGCCCGCATCGACGCTCCGGCGGCTGTCCGGCCACGCCAAGGCGGCATCGTCCACCGCATCGCCGTCCGCGGCAAAACTCATGACCAGGTGCCAGCGCAAGGGTCCAGCCGCCAGCCGCTTCACCAGGTCGGCGGCGAGGTAATCGGTATCGCCCGCGGCCGGGAAGCCGTCGCCCGCGGCCGGCGTCTCCGGCACGACCTTCCAGCGCACGGCACGACGCACGCCGGCCGCATCACGCAGATAGAAGGCGTTGATGCTGCCATAGGTCTCGGTGGCGTAACTGGCCGGCGGCTTGGCCGTCTTCACCCAGCCCAGGAACGGGCCAGCCTCCGGATGCGCGGCAAAGAACGCGCCGGCCTTCGCCGGATCGGGCTTGCCGGTCTTCGGGTCGGGCCCGGTGGCCACCTGGAGGTCGTAGAACGCCTTCGGCGTGGACACCGGGAAGACGGGCATGGCGTTCATGCCGGTGCGCCACTGCTCGCCGTCCGCGAGGTCGAAGCGCAGGGCGAAACTGCGGATGGGCACCGAACTGTCCGCGGCATACGGATTGCCGCCGGGTAGCGCCAGGCGGCCGACCACCGGGGTGCTGACGCCGGGTGCGAACAATGCCGCCCGCGAGTCGCCCTGCAGGGCACCGTTGGATTCGAAACGGCCGCCGACGCAGATGCCCTTGGCATGGTTGCGCCGGTAACCGGGGTGTTCGCCGCCGCTCGCCTGCAATACGTCGACGAATTTCTTCGGCGAGAGCCGATCGGGCGCCAGCCAGCCGCCGACGTAACCGAACGCCGCGGCGGAGCCGGCCACGATCACCCCGATGATGGCCCAGCGCAGGCCCACGTTCGGCGGCGGGCGCCTCTTTCCGGTCTCGTGCATGCGTTCGTCTCCCGTATGGATGAATGTGCGTCAAGGGTGGGACGTATGTCCGCGACTTTTATTCCCTTCCGGAGGACTATGTCGCCACGATACTCGTCCTACCTCCCGTAATCCGGCAAGAAGGCCCGGCATGCCCGACTCCCGCATCGACGATGCCCTGCGCTCCATGCTGCCGCGACTGCGGCGCTTCGCCCTGTGGCTGACCCGCGACGCGCACGCGGCGGACGACCTCGTCCAGTCGACGGTGGAGCGCGCCCTGTCCAAATGGCACGCGCGTCGCGACGACGAAAGCCTGCGTGCGTGGCTGTTCTCGATCCAGTACCGGCTGTTCCTGGACGGAAAGCGCCGTTCCAGCCGTTACGCGCGCCTGCTGGGCATGCTGGGGCGCGGCGCCACCGACGAGCCGACCTGGCCCTCCGCCGAGCGGGTCGCCATGGCCAACGCCACCCTGGCCACGTTCGCCTCGCTGCCGACCGAGCAGCGCAGCCTGCTGATCTGGATCACCGTGGAAGGCCTGAGCTATCAGGAAGTGGCCGACATCCTGCAGGTCCCGATCGGCACCGTCATGTCCCGCCTTTCCCGCGCACGTGCCGCGCTGCGCCGCCTGGGCGAGGGCGCTCCCGAAACACCTGCCCTGCGATTGCTGAAATGACCCACACGCCTCCCAGCGAACACGACATCCACGCCTATGTCGACGGGCAGCTCGAGCAGCCACATCGCAGCGAGGTGGAGCGCTACCTCGCGCGCCACCCCGAACAGGCCGAGGAGATCCAGGGCTGGCACCAGGACGCCCAGCAACTGCGCACCCTGCTTGCCGGCGACCTGGCGCCATCGACAGCCGCGGATCCGACCGCCCTGCGCCGGCGCATGGCCCGCCGTCGCTTCGTCCGTCTGGCCACCGCGGCCAGCCTGCTGCTGTGCCTCGCGCTGGGCGGCGTCGCCGGCTGGGCCGCTCGCGGCATGGGCAGCGGGGCCAACGCACCGATGGCCGATGCGATGCAGGCCTATCGGCTGCTGGCGCTCGACCATGGCGTGGGGATGGACATCACCACCGCCAACGAACGCGACCTGCGTGCATGGCTGGCGGGCCGGGTAGGCACCAGCGTGCGCTTGCCGGACCTCTCGGACGCCGGGTTCCGGCCCATGGGCGGACGGCTGTTCGCCACCGACCAGGGACCGGCCGCCATGGTGCTCTACGACGACGGCAGCGGGCACACGATCAGTTTCTACGTCAGGCCACCGGGGCCGGCGCGCCACCTGCTGTCACGCGGTAGCCGCGAGGACGGTGGCCTGCTGGCGGACTACTGGTCGGAAGGCGGCCACAACTACGCGGTGGTGGCGCCGGCCAACCCGGCCGGGCGATCGGCGGCGCAGCGGATCGCCGCACACGTCATCTGAAGTGCCTGGCGCCCGGCGGCCAGCCTAGCGCTCGTGGAGCTCGCCGTTCTGCAGCTCCAGCGTGCGGTCCATGCGGCCGGCCAGGCGCGTGTCGTGCGTGACCAGCACGAAGCTGGTGCCGATTTCGCGGTTCAGTTCCAGCATCAGGGCGTACACCTGCGCGGCGTTGGCCTCGTCGAGGTTGCCCGTGGGCTCATCGCCCAGCACGCACGCCGGCCGCGTGACCAGGGCACGGGCCACCGCGCAACGCTGGCGCTCGCCGCCGGACATCTCGGCCGGGCGATGGCGCAGGCGCGACGACAGCCCTACCCGCTCCAGCAGCGTCGTGGCCTCCTTCTGGGCCTGCGCGATGGACACGCCGCGGATCAGCAGGGGCATGCACACGTTTTCCAGCGCCGTGAATTCCGGCAGCAGGTGGTGGAACTGGTAGATGAAGCCCAGCGAGCGATTACGCTCGCGGCCACGCTCGGCATCCGAAAGATCGGAAAGCACGCGACCGTTGACCTCAACCTTGCCGGCCGTGAGCGTGTCCAGGCCGCCGATGATATGCAGCAGCGTGGACTTGCCCGAGCCCGAGGCGCCGACGATGGACATCGTCTCGCCGCGGCGCAGTGAGAAACTCACGTTGGACAGCACGCCCGTGCGCAGGTCGCCCTCTTCGTAGACCTTGGCCACTCCGGTGGCGCGCAGCACGATGTCGTCGGTGGGATTATTCATAGCGGAGCGCCTGGGCGGGCTGCGTGCGCGATGCACGCCATGCGGGATACAACGTGGCCAGCAGCGAGAACGCGAAGGTCACCAGCACCACCCAGCCCACGTCGGACCAGAGCAGCTGGCTGGGCAGCTCACTGATGTAGTACACGTCCGGCGAGAGGAAGTTCTGCCCGGTGATGCGCTCGATCCATTTGACGATGGCCGGCAGGTTGTACGACAACAGCGCACCCAGGGCGACACCGCTGGCGATGCCGACGATGCCCACCAGCAGGCCCTGCACCATGAACATGCCCATGATGCTGCGCGGGGTCGAGCCCAGCGTGCGGAGGATGGCGATGTCGGCCTGCTTGTCGGTCACCAGCATCATCAGCATGGAAATGAGGTTGATCACCGCCACCAGGATGATCAGCGAGAGAATCACGAACATCACCGTCTTCTCCATGTCGATGGCACGGAAGAAGTTGGCGTGTGTGTCCATCCAGGTTTCGATGCGGTAGGTCTGGCCCAGCTTGTTGGACAGCTCCTGCGCCACCGGGAAGGCCTCGCGCATGTCGTCCAGCTTCAGGCGGATGCCCGTCGGCCCGTTCAGGCCATTGAGGCGCTGGGCGTCCTCCATCGAGATCAGCGCGAGGTTCGCATCGTATTCCTGCATGCCCAGCTCGAAGATGCCGCTGACGGTGAAGCTGCGCAGCTTGGGCACCGCGCCCATCGGCGTGGCCGTGAACTGCGGCACCACCACCGTGACCTTGTCGCCCACCTGCACGCCGAGCTGCGTGGCCAGCTCGCTGCCGAGCGCGATCTTCCAGCTGCGATCGGTCAGGTCGGTCATCTTGCCGTGGACCATGTGCGTGTCGATGTCCGACACCCTCGGCTCCATCGACGGCACGATGCCGCGGATCAGCGCCCCGCTCGGGCGGCGCGCCTGCAGGAAGGCCTGGATCTCGACATACGGGGCCGCGCCCTTCACGTGCGGGGTGGCCTCGGCCGTCCTCACGGCGGACTGCCAGTCCTGCACCGTGTCGTCGATACCCGAGATGGTGATGTGCGAGACGGCACCCAGGATGCGGTTACGCAGTTCGCTGTCGAAGCCGTTCATCACCGACATGACCGTAATGAGCGCGGTCACGCTGATGGCGATGCAGACGATCGACACCGTGGAGATGAAGGAGATGAACTGGTTGCGACGCTTGGCGCGCGTGTAGCGCAGTCCGATGAAAAGCTCGAGGGGTCTGAACATACCTGTGGGTCGCAACCTTGAAGGAGTGGGCCCGCCGCGAAAGGCACGCACCGCGCGGCAGAGTGCACGATGCGGCGCGCCGGGGCAAGCCGAAGCAGGAGACCGGCCGGGCGGCCTTCAGCTTTCGGCGGTGGCGTCCGCCGTCAGGGCAGGCCATCCGCCGGTGCGGCCCGCACCCGCTTCAGGCGGGCCCGCAGCATGCGCAGGTCCGCCGCGGGCGTGTTGTCCGGGAGGAACAGCAGATGCAGCCACCGCCGGCGCCAGCGCAGCGACAGGCAGACACCCTGCCCCACCCGCCGCGCCGCCCGCAGCTCCGCCTCCGTGGCAGCACCATGGCGACCGGTCACCGTCCACGCCCCGTCGGCGGCCCAGGAGAGCCGGCGCCAGGCAGGATGCCGGTATCGATGGATGCGGCGAACGCCATCGACGACGATGGCCGCCGTCGACAGCCAGCGGACCGGCAGGGGCAAGGCGGTGAACAGAGGTGAGGCGGCGGCCAGGGCGACCAGCATGACCAGCCAGCAGGTCAGCTGTCGCGACGGCCGGATATCAAAGTCGATGCCTCGTGCGGATGTCATCGATGATGCCCTGCCAGTCGTCGCGGGGGGCACGGGCATGGCCCATCACCCAATCCCAGAGATCGGGATCCTGCACGTCCATCAGCGCATCGAATGCCGTCCTGCACGCCTCATCCGCGTCGGCGTAACGCTCGTCCAGCCAGCCGCCAAACAGGCGATCCAGCTCGCGCGTGCCGCGCCGGGTGCGCCACCGCAGCCGCTTGAGTCGTGCGTCATCCACATTCATTTCCATGATGCGACCGCCCGTGTGCCCATGTAGGAGCGCACGATGTGCGCGATGTGCTTTCGTGTCGGTCAACACGATTACGGTGGAGGAGCGCACGACGTGCGCGACATGTTTTCGCGCCTGTCCATGGGGTCACGCGCCAGCCCACAGGTTAGGCCTCAACCTATGTCGCGCACATCGTGCGCTCCTACACACACACCCGTGCCGTTAGGCGCGGAATCAGGCCGAGCGGCGCTGCACGATCAGCTTCTTGATCTCCGCGATCGCCTTGGCCGGGTTGAGGCCCTTGGGACAGGTGCGCGCGCAGTTCATGATCGTGTGGCAACGGTAAAGCTTGAACGGGTCTTCCAGGTCGTCCAGGCGGTTACCGGTGTCTTCGTCGCGGCTGTCGACGATCCAGCGATACGCCTGCAGGAGGATGGCCGGGCCGAGGTAGCGGTCGCCGTTCCACCAGTAGCTGGGGCAGGACGTGGAGCAGCAGGCGCACAGGATGCACTCGTACAAACCGTCGAGCTTCTTGCGGTCTTCCGGCGACTGCAAGCGTTCCTTGTCGGCCGGCGCGGGGCTCTGCGTGCGCATCCACGGCTTGATCGACGCGAACTGGGCGTAGAAGTGCGTGAGGTCGGGCACCAGATCCTTCACCACCGGCATGTGCGGCAGCGGGTAGATGTTGACCGTGCCGCCACCGCAGTCCTCGATGGCCTTGGTGCACGCCAGCGTGTTGGTGCCGTCGATGTTCATGGCGCACGAGCCGCAGATGCCTTCGCGGCACGAGCGACGCAGCGAGAGCGTCGAGTCGATCTCGTTCTTGATCTTGAGCAGGGCGTCCAGGACCATCGGACCGCACGTTTCGAGGTCGACCTCGTACGTGTCGGTGCGGGGATTCTGGCCGTCGTCCGGCGTCCAGCGGTAAATCTTGAAGGTGCGGGTCTTCTTCGCATCCTTCGCCGGGAAATGCTTGCCGGCCGTAATCTTGGAATTCTTGGGTAGCGTGAACTCTGCCACGATTGCCTCTCCGGTCCGGTATCAGTAAACGCGCTTTTTCGGCGGCACGACTTCGACGTCGTCCGTCAGGGTGTACATGTGCACCGGGCGGAAGTCGAAGCTGGACTGGCCGGCCTCGTCGATCCACACGAGCGTGTGCTTCTGCCAGTCGTGGTCGTCGCGGTCCGGGAAATCCTCGCGGGCATGCGCGCCACGGCTCTCCGGACGCTGTTCGGCCGAATGCATGGTGGCCACGGCCTGCGCGAGCAGGTTGGCCAGTTCCAGCGTCTCGATCAGGTCGGAGTTCCACACCAGCGAGCGGTCGCTCACCTTCACCTGCTGGAACGAGGTGAACACCTCGGAGATCTTCGCCTTGCCTTCCTTGAGCGTATCGCCCGTACGGAACACGGCGGCGTCGGACTGCATGGTCTTCTGCATCTCGGCGCGGATGGCTGCGGTCGGTTTGGTGCCGTCCGCGTGGCGCAGCGCGTCGAAACGACCGAGGATGGTATCCAGCGCGTTGGCCGGAAGATCCTTGTGCGGCGTGCCCGGCTTGATCAGCTCGGCGCAGCGGTGCGACACGGCACGGCCGAAGACCACCAGGTCCAGCAGCGAGTTGGAACCCAGGCGATTGGCGCCGTGCACCGACACGCAGGCCGCTTCGCCGATGGCGAACAGGCCCGGCACGATCGAATCCGGATCGTCGTCACGCTTGGTGACCACTTCGCCGTGGTAGTTGGTCGGGATGCCGCCCATGTTGTAATGGACGGTCGGCAGGACCGGGATCGGCTCCTTGGTGACGTCCACGCCGGCGAAGATGCGTGCGGACTCGGCGATGCCCGGCAGGCGCTCGTTGATGACCTCGGGGCCGAGGTGCATCAAGTTGAGATGGATGTGGTCCTTGTTCGGGCCCACACCGCGGCCTTCGCGGATCTCGATCGTCATGGCGCGGCTGACCACGTCGCGCGACGCGAGATCCTTCGCGTTGGGTGCGTAGCGCTCCATGAAGCGCTCGCCTTCGGAGTTGGTGAGGTAGCCACCTTCGCCGCGAACACCTTCGGTGATCAGGCAGCCGGCGCCATAGATGCCGGTCGGGTGGAACTGCACGAACTCCATGTCCTGCAGCGGCAGGCCGGCGCGCAGCACCATGCCGCCGCCATCGCCCGTGCAGGTATGCGCCGACGTGGCGCTGAAGTACGCACGGCCGTAACCGCCCGTGGCCATCACCACGGCATGGCCGCGGAACAGGTGCAGCGTGCCTTCGTTCATGTCGAGGGCGAGCACGCCCACGCACTTGCCGTCCTCGAAGACGAGGTCGATGGCGAAGTATTCGATGAAGAAGGTGGCGTCGTGGGCCAGCGCCTGCTGGTAGAGCGTGTGCAGGATGGCGTGACCGGTGCGGTCGGCCGCGGCGCAGGTGCGCTGCGCGGTGCCCTGGCCGTAGTGGGTGGTCATGCCGCCGAACGGGCGCTGGTAGATCTTGCCTTCCTCGGTGCGCGAGAACGGCACGCCGTAATGCTCGAGTTCGATGATGGCGGGGATGGCTTCCCGGCACATGTACTCGATGGCGTCCTGGTCACCGAGCCAGTCGGAACCCTTGATCGTGTCGTAGAAATGGAAACGCCAGTCGTCTTCACCCATGTTGCCCAGCGCGGCGGAAATACCACCCTGCGCGGCAACCGTGTGCGAACGGGTCGGGAAGACCTTGGTGATGCACGCCGCCTTCAGCCCTTTTTCCGCCAGGCCGAAAGTGGCACGCAGGCCCGCGCCACCGGCGCCGACCACGATCACGTCGTATTTGTGTTGCTGAACCTTATAGGCTTCCATCGATCAGTTTCCGAGCGCGATGCGCAGCACGGCCAGCACACCCGAGAGCGCGGCGAGTACGGCGATGAACTTGATGGCCACCAGCGACGCGACTTCGAGCCAGCGCGTGTGGACGTAGTCTTCGATCACGACCTGCAGACCGAGGACGGCGTGCTTGAACATCGTGACGATGAGGGCGACGAGCAGCACGGCGTTCCAGGGCCGGGCGATGGTCGCGCGGGCCGTGGCGTAGTCCGTATGGACCAGGCTCAGCACCACGAGAACGAACCAGACCGTGAGGAACACCAGGGCCAGCGCGGTGATCCGCTGCTGCATCCAGTGACCGACACCTTCCTTCGCGGAGCCCAGACCACGGGCACGGGCGAGCGGGTTGCGCAGATCCTTGCTCATGCGTGGCCTCCGAGCAGCAGGTAGGCCCAGACGAGCACGGTCAGCACGATGGCGATGGCGATCGACAACCAGCTGGACAGGACGAACGAGGAAATGGCGTAGCCCTTGCCCGTGTCCTGCACCAGGTGGCGGATGCCGTTGGCCAGGTGATAGAAGAACGCCAGGGTCCAGCCGATCATGACGACCGTGCCGGGCAGGCTGCCGGCGAAGGCCGAGAACGACGAGAAGGCGTCGGCGCCGGCGGCGAGGGCACACAGCCCCCAGACGATGATCAGGCTGCCTACGGCGAGGATGATCCCCGTGGCCCGATGCAGGATGGACGATGCCATCTGCACTTGCCATTTGTAGACCTGAAGATGCGGTGAGAGCGGTCGTCCCGTTTGTGCCATGGCGGCTATCCTGGATTGGAATCGCTAATGCCCGAGGGACCTCCCCGCCTCCCATGATCAGAAGTCGATGCAGCGACCGTTCTTTTCCCAGTCGCCGTAGCGGGTGGGGTCCAAAGGCGCTTTTTCGACTCCTGTCTCGCCGTTCGTGGGGACGAGCGGCGGAACGAGCGGCTTCGCCGGAGCGGAATCGGTCGCGTCCTGGGGTTTGGAGGAGTTGTCGGACATGGTTATAAAGCCCTAAAAGGGTAATACCTGTGCCACCGCAGCACAACCTCGGCCGGTGGGCGGCGCCTTGGTTTGGCCTTGGGCCGGCCGTATATCCTACGCCTCCGTCACCACCGGCGCCGCCCATGCCGAGCCGTACCACTCGCAGCATCACCCTCACCGGACCCGACGCGGCCATGTTCGCCAACGCCCAGTTCGGCAGTGCCGTACCTGGCCTGGCCGTCGGCCGCTGGCAATGGAGCGGCTGGATGGACCCGAAAGGACGGGTTCGTGCCCTGCTCCAGCTTGCCCGCCTGGAAGACGACCGCTTCGTCGCCGTGCCTCGCGGTGGCGACGGCGAAGCGCTGGCCGCGGACCTGAAGCGCTTCGTATTCCGCGCGAAGGTGAAGATCTCGGTGTCCGATGTACTCGATGTGGCCGATGGTGACGCGCGCGACGCGATGAGCGCGGAAGAAAACGGTGACGTCATCGTGTTCGGCGAAGGCGATGCGTCGCTGCGCATCGGCGTCTTGCGTGGCGACGATGCATGGTTGCCGCGCCATATAGAAAGAGGCTTTGCATGGTTGCCCGACGCCCTTCTCGATCGTCTGTTGCCACCAGCGTTGTCGATGGAGCGGCTGCACGCGGTGGCGTTCGACAAAGGCTGTTTTCCGGGACAGGAAATTGCCGCGCGACTGCACTTTCTTGGTGGTCACAAGAAGCACCTGCGTGTGGTGCGCAGCGATGCTGCGTTGCAAGACGGTGAATCGTTGCGGATAAACGGAAGGGAGGTCGGAAACGTATTGATGTGCCATGCATCGCATGAAATCCATACGTCGCTTGTCGTACTGGACGACAGCTGTGCCGATGGCACGATGGTTGAAACGGACAACGCGCGCCTACACATCGTATCCACATTCGAAGCATGATCTTCTGCTCCTTCGCAAGAAGATGTCCCACGATATGCGTGAGTCGAAGCTGAATCGGAAGGCGCGCGCACTTGCAGAATTCGTGCAGCGCCACTAGGCTCCGCCGATCCATTCACGTGGTCGTGGCGATGTTTCCACGGCGACACCCGCGACGATCCGTCGACGATGACGGTTCTGGCGCGACCCGGCGAAAGCCGGAGATGAAAGCGACGCGCAGCCCATGAGTAGCGCGTAGTCGACCGACGGAGCCGCCGCATCGCGATGCCGCTCCCCTTCGGTATACCCCCATACCAGGCGACTCCGGACAGTCGCCCAGTACAGTCACAGTGTGTGACGCCCGCCTCATCCGTGCCTTTTGAAGCTACACCCCTCGGATGAAAGTCGGTTGGTCCAGGTAGTAACGGCCTGCCCGCCCGTCTACCGCTCATACGTCCCCCATGGCCTTTTTCACGAAAGACGCCGCAAGTGACGGAAAAGCTCGTTGGAGGCAGATACACATGAAACTTTCCGCTTTGCTCTGGATGGCGTCCGTCCTCCCGAGCCACCTTGCCGACCAGACGTGCCTGGCGACGACGGTGTACCTGGAAGCACGTAGCGAACCGACCATCGGCCAGTACGCCGTGGCCGAAGTCGCCCTGCGACGCCGCGATCGCGGCATGGGCGGCGAAAAAGTGTGCGACGTGGTGTCGGCACCGCATCAGTTTGCGATCACCACCACGCCGAAGGATTTCGAGATCACCGACCTCGTGTCGTGGTCCAAGGCATGGAAGGTGGCAGGCGACTCCCTCAACAACTGGAGCCTGCCCAAGAGTGAACGACTCGTTTATGTTCCACAGGCCGATCATTTCGCCACCGCCGCGGTGATACCGAGCTGGTCCGCCAGCCGCATCGTGCGCAAGATCGGCGACCACGCGTTCTACGCCGTCAACTGACACGGCGGACAAACCGGCGGGGGAAAAAGGAATCCGAGCGGGCAGCTTGGGATTCCCGGGAAAAGGGGCCCTCGGATGAGGGTCTTTTTTTGCCCGGAGAATTGTCTAGTCCAAAGAAAAAGCCCGCTTTCGCGGGCCTTTTCTTTGGACGTCCATACGGCTAAACGATCAACGCCTGTAGACGTGGTCGCCTCGCACCTCGACATAATCGCCACGACGAAGCTGCGGGTCTTCCACCTGCGTTACGGTGGCCCAGCGCCCGTCGTCCAGGCGGATGCGGACACGGAACGCCACATCGTCGCCACCGTTGCGCTTGCCCACCTGGTTGCCGACCAGACCACCGACGACGGCACCGCCCACGGTAGCCGCGGAGCGGCCGTCACCTTTGCCCACCGTATTGCCGAGCAGGCCGCCGGCGACGGCGCCGATGACCGCACCCAGCGGCGAGGAATCGCGCTGCGTATAGACCTGCTCGACGTCCTGGACGACGCCGCACTGGTCGCACCCGCGGGGCGCACCCTGGTAAACGACGCGATCTTCCCGGTACACGCGACGCGGCTGGTCGTAGCACGCCGTCAGGGAAAGCGTGGCGATAGCGACGGCGACGAGGCCGGACTTACGAACGATGCTGTGCATGATGGCGCCTTGGGATAGACGAGGGATGAAGGATCAACGCGCGTCGGAGACGACCGACACACCTTCCTGCACTTCGACACGATCGCCCGGGTCGTGGTCCATGCGCACCGTGCGGGTCACGCCGTTGTATTCGTAACGCACGTCGTACGCCACGATCTTGTCACCCGCCGAGCCTGCCACCGTGTTGCACTTCCTGACCGTGGCGGTGGTGGTGTTGGTCTCCTGGCGACGCTCCTGGATCTCGTGACCGGCGTAGCCGCCACCGACCGCACCCGCCACCGTGGCCAGCGTACGGCCCTTGCCGCCGCCGATCTGGTTGCCCAGCAGGCCGCCCGCCACCGCCCCGATGGCCGTACCGGCAATCTGGTGTTCGTCGCGCACCGGCACATGCCGGGTCACGACTTCGTCGTGGCACTCGCGCTGCGGCGAAGAAGCCGCCTCGCGCACCGGGTCGACACTGACCACGCGACCGTACTTGGGACCGGCCGGAGCCGGTGCGGCGGCGCCCGGTGCCGCAGTGCCGTCGCCACGGTAGGAGACGTCGGCGTTCGCATCGCGGTTGCAGGCCGAAAGACCACACACCAGCGCCGCGCCCAATGCCACATTCAGGACGGAAATCTTCAAGCTGTTCATCACCTTACTCTCCTGAAAAAGGTCTACGACCTCGATGGCGCACGAGCCCCATCACCCGAAAGTCGCCCTCGGATCACATTTGACATTCGTTAAACTGAATGCCGCCTTAGACTGACCTTCGCTTCATTCAGGGATAACACCCACATGCTCGATCTGGTGGATACCCACGCACACCTGGACGATGCCTCTTTCGGCGCCGACGGCGATGAAATATACGCACGCTCGGCGCAATCCGGCGTGCGGCGCTGGGTGGTGCCCGCGATCGACCGGTCCAACTGGGAGGCCGTCCATGCCCTCGCCCGCGCCCGACCGGGTGTGTCCGCCGCCTTCGGGCTGCACCCCCTGTTTGTCGATCGACATGAGGACTGCCACCTCGCGGAGCTACCGGCATGGCTGGAAGGACACGGCGCCGTCGCGGTCGGCGAAATCGGCCTCGACGCCTATGTCGACGGCCTGGACTTCGCTCGACAGCGGACGATCTTCCTGCGCCAGCTGGAGATCGCCAGGGAGCACGACCTGCCGGTGATCGTGCACGGGCGTCGGGCGTTCGAGGAGGTGATCCATACCTTGCGGCGCGTGGGTGGCCTGCGCGGCGTGGTGCACAGCTTCGCGGGCAGTGAGGAACAGGCGCGGCAGCTGTTCGACCTGGGCTTCCACCTCGGTATCGGTGGCCCCGTGACCTACGAGCGTGCCGCGCGCATCCGGCGCGTCGTCACCACGATGCCGCTTTCGTGGCTGCTACTGGAAACCGATGCACCGGACCAGCCCTGCGCCGGGCACCGCGGCGAGCGCAACGAGCCGGCTTTCATGCTCGAGGTGCTGGATACAGTCGCCCGACTTCGGGGTGAAACGCGCGAAACCATTGCCGCGGCGACAACGGCCAATGCATCGGCGCTGTTCCGCCTGTCCTAGGCTGCGGCCCACGGCTCCCCGCTTGCGCCCTACCCGGTTGCTTGCTAGGCTAATAATTCACCAGCGAACTATTATCCAGCGAAATGACCAGTCTCAAGCCGTGCGTCGACGCTTTGTACGAAGGGATTGATCGCGTCGCCGCGATCGTTCCGGGTATACCGCGCCGCGAGGTGCTCCTGATCCGCCTCCTGCTGCTGACCGGCGAGGCACTGCGCCGGGAGGTGCAGGCACGGCTCGATCCGTACGACATGAACGACAGCGATTTCCGCACGCTGATGATGCTGTATTCAGCGGAAGACGGCCGTTCCACCCCCGGCGAGCTATGCACGCTGGCCGAGCAGAAGCCGACCAACATGACCCGCATCACCAACCTGCTGGCCAAACGGGGGCTCATCACCCGCTCCCACGCCACGCACGACCGGCGCCAGGTGATGCTGACGATCACCGCCGAGGGCCGGCGGTTCGTGCTCGAACTCCTACCACCGATGTTCCCCGACCTGGTCGCCCGCTTCACCTGCTTCAGCGACGCGGAACGCCTCACCCTCGAAGGCCTGCTGAAAAAGCTTGCCCTGCACATGGATACATCGGACAGCCCATGAACCGAATCCCGTCCCGTCCCGCCGCACTCGCCGGGGTGATCGCCATCGCGCTCGCCGCGTGCCACGTGCCGGCGAAGATCGACCGCCCCGCGCTCCGCGACGACGTGCCGCTGGCCGGCCTGGTCACCGACCAGCGCCCCGGCTGGCCGGCCGCCGAGTGGTGGCGCGCCTACGGTGACCCGCAGCTGGACACGCTGATGACCATGGCGCTGCGCGGCGCGCCGGACCTGGCCCAGGCGAAGACGCGCGTGGACAGCGCCCAGCAGGACATCCGAGTCGCAGCCGCGCAGGCCGGCCTGCGCGTAGACGGCAGCGCCCAGGTGGCGCGCCAGCGCATGAGCGAGCACGGCCTGATCCCGGCGCAGTTCCTCGGTTTCACCTGGTACAACCAGGCCGACATCGGCATCCAGGCCAGCTACGATTTCGACTGGTGGGGCAAGAAGCGCTTCACCCTCGAATCCGCCATCGACAGCGCGCGGGCGGCCGAAGCGGAACGCTCCGCATCGTCGCTGGCCATCCAGGCGATGGTGGCGGACACGTATTTCGGCTGGTTGGCGGACACCTCGCGTGTCGCCCTCGCCGACCGCCTGATCGCCGCCCGCGAGCGCGTCCTGCGCATTGCCGAGCTGCGCGTGAAGCAAGGCGTGGACGTACCGGACACGGCACAGCAGGCACGCGGTGAGCTATCCGGCGCGCGCCAGCAACGTGTCGCGCTGCAAGGCTCGGCCGATATCCGCCGCGCGGCCCTGGCCACGCTGGTCGGCGTGTCACCCGCTCAATTGCCCCCGTTGCTGCCGCGTCCACTGCCCGTCGTCGGCACCGGCCTGCCGGCCAACGTCGGCAGCGACCTCATGGCCCGCCGTCCCGATATCGCCGCCAGCCGCTGGCAGGTGGAAGCGGCCCTGCGCCGCACCGATGCCGCGCGCGCGCAGTTCTTCCCGGACATCAGCCTCACCGGCATGGCCGGGCTATCCAGCATCGACATGGACAAGGTGTTCTCCGCGGACAGTCGGGTCTTCGCGCTGACGCCTGCGCTTCACCTGCCGATCTTCGAGGGTGGCGCACTGGAAGCGAACCACGGCGTCAGCCGCGCGCAGCTCGCGGCCGCCGTGGCGCAGTACAACGCGACCGTCGTATCCGCCGCGCGCGACGTGGCCACCCAGGCCCTCAGCGCCCAGCAACTGGCCGCACGGCGTACGCAGCAGGCCGAGCAGATCGACGCCGCAAACGCGTTGCTCGCCAGTGCCAGGGCGCGCGCCGCGCGCGGTGTACGCGACGACCGCGAGTCGCTCGCCGGCGAAGCCGCACTGGTCCAGCAGCTGGACGCGGATGCGGCACTGCAGGGCCAGGCCCTTTCCACCGACATCGCCTTGATCAAATCACTCGGCGGCGGCTATCGCGCCGAACCGACCGACACCCCTTCCACGCCCCGCACGAACGGAACCCCGAGCCCATGAGCGCCAACCCGACCGATACGCCGCGCCCCCAGGACGAAAGCGGCAACGCGCCCAAGAACAAGCGCAAGCGGAACCGCGCGCTACTGATCGCCCTGCTGGTCTTCATCGTCGCCGCCGTGGCGTGGTTCCTGTTGTGGATGTTCGTCTTCTCGCTGCGCGAAACCACCGATGATGCTTATGTCGGCGGCAACCAGGTGGGCATTTCCGCCCAGGTGCCCGGCATCGTCACCGGCGTGTTCGCCGACGACACGCAGCGCGTCAACGCCGGCCAGGTGCTGGTGCGCCTGGACGCTACCGATGCCGACGTGGCGCTGCGCAAGGCCAGCAGCGCGCTGGCACAGGCCGTGCGGCAGGTACGCCAGCAGACCCAGTCGTCCGCCGGCGCGGACGCCGCGCTGGGTGCGCGCCGGAACGACCTCAAGCGCGCGCAGGACGATCTGCGCCGCCGTATTCCCCTGCTCGCCGAGAAAGCCGTGGCGCCGGAAGAGGTGCAGCATGCCCGGGACGCGGTGGACAGCGCGCAGTCCGCGCTGGAAGCGGCGCAGCGCCAGGCCGATGCCTCGCGCGCCCTGATCGACGGCAGCGACGTGGCGTCCAATCCCGCCGTGGACCAGGCACGCGCCAACTTCCGCCAGGCCTGGGTGGCCGCGCAGCGCAACGCCATCGTCGCGCCTATCGACGGCTACGTCGCCCAACGCAGCGTCCAGCTCGGCAACAGCGTGCAGCCGGGCCAGCAGCTGATGACGGTCATTCCGCTGCACGACCTCTGGGTGGACGCCAACTTCAAGGAAAGCCAGCTGCGCCATGTGCGCATCGGCCAGCCGGCCCGCATCGAAGCGGACATCTACGGCGGCGGTGTCGAGTACCACGGCAAGGTGATCGGCCTGGGCGCGGGCACCGGCAGCGCGTTCTCGCTGCTGCCGGCGCAGAACGCCACGGGCAACTGGATCAAGGTGGTGCAACGCATCCCCGTGCGCATCGCGCTCGACGCGCGCGACCTCGACAAGCATCCCTTGCGCATCGGCCTGTCCACGGCGGTCACCGTCGATATCTCCCATGATGACGGCGATGTCCTGGCGAAGTCGCCGGCCACGACACCGGTGGCGCAGACCTCCGTCTATGACGACGTGGCCGCCAAGGCCGACGCCGCCGCCGATGCCATCGTGCGCGACAACCTCGGAGCGAGAGTGCCTTGAGCGACGCGCCCGCCCTCACGGATACCGCCCCCGCCCGCGGCGGCCCCAAGCCGCTGCAAGGCGGTGCCCTGGTCCTGCTCACCATGGCCGTCGCGTTCTCGACGTTCATGGAGATCCTGGACATGACGATCGTCAACGTGGCCGTGCCGCACATCGCGGGCAGCCTCGGCGTGAGTTCCAACGAAGGCACCTGGGCAATCAGTTCCTACGCGCTGGCCAGCGCCGTGATGCAACCGCTGACCGGCTGGATCGCCAAGCGCTTCGGCGAAGTGAAAACCTTCTGCGTCTCCGTAGCGTTGTTCGTCGTGTTCTCGATGCTGTGCGGCCTGGCCACCAGCATGCCCATGCTGGTGGTGTTCCGCCTGCTGCAGGGCGCGGGTTCCGGCCCGATGGTGGCGTTGTCGCTGTCGCTGCTGCTGGCCAGCTACCCGAAGGAGAAGCAGGGCATCGCCCTGGCCATGTGGGCGATGACGGTGGTGGTGGCCCCCATCTTCGGTCCCATCCTCGGCGGCTACCTCACCGACAACTTCTCCTGGCCGTGGATCTTCTACATCAACGTACCCGTCGGTGCGGCGGCCGGCGTCATCACGTGGGCCATCCTGCGCACGCGCGAGACGAAGACCGTGCGTGCGCCGATCGATTCGGTGGGGCTGTTCCTGCTGGTGGTCGGCGTCGGCAGCCTGCAGTTCATGCTGGACAACGGCAACGACCACGACTGGTTCGCCTCGCCGCTCATCCTCACGCTGGGCCTCGTGGCGCTGGTGGCGCTGACCTTCCTGGTCATCTGGGAGCTGACGGCAAAATACCCCGTGGTGGACCTGTCGCTGTTCGCGCGGCGCAACTTCGCGGTGGGCGTCAGCGCCCTGTCGCTGGGCATGCTGGGGTTTTTCGGCATCACCGTGGTGTTTCCGCTGTGGTTGCAGACCACGCTGGGCTACACGGCCACGTGGGCGGGCCTGGCCACGGCACCCGTGGGCATCCTCGCCTTCCTGATGTCGCCCATCATCGGCAAGAACATCCAGCGACTGGAACTTCGCTGGGTGGTGACCTTCGCCTTCCTGGTGTTCGCCTTCACCGCGTTCTGGTTCTCGACCTTCACCAGCGGCGCATCGTTCGCCACCCTGGTGCTGCCGCGCTTCGTCATGGGCATCGGCATCGCGTGCTTCTTCATCCCGCTGAACCAGATCTTCCTGTCCGACCTGCGGCCCGACCAGATCGCCGGCGCCTCCGGCCTTGCCAACTTCTGCCGCACGCTGGCCTCCAGCGTGTCCACCGCGCTCACCGTGACCATCTGGCAGCATCGCGGCGAAGCCCACCATGCCTCGCTCACCGAGTACGTCAATCCGGCCTCGCCGGCCACCATGGCGTACGTGGGCCGCCTGCAATCGCTGAACCTGCATGGCGCATCGCAGCGCGCCGTGCTCGACCAGGTCGTCAACCGCGAGGCGCTGACCCTGGCCGTGAACGACGTGTTCTGGCTCTGCGGACTGCTGTTCCTGGCACTGATCCCGATCCTGTGGCTGGCGAAGCCGCCGTTCGGCAGCGCCGCGGGCGCCGCCGCGCACTGATGAAAAGGCGGCGCACCCCATCCCGGGTACGCCGCGCGACGGCGATCATGCTGCGCAACATTAAATTGCGGTTATTTAAATCGTTCCAATCGGAAAGGTGAAGAACGCAAACGATTGCATGGACTTATGGCAACTGGTGCGGCGCAATACCTCGTGGTAGCTTTCGCCGCATGGCACAAACCCTACGCATCATTAAGAAGTATCCGAACCGTCGTCTCTACGATACGGAAATCTCGAGCTATATCACGCTGGAAGAAGTCCGCCAGCTGGTCCTCGACGGGGAAACTTTCGAGGTCCGCGACGCCAAGTCCGGCGAAGACCTGACCCGTTCGGTGTTGCTGCAGATCATCGCGGAGCACGAGGAACACGGCCAGCCGATGCTCTCGCCGCAGCTGCTCTCGCACATCATCCGCTTCTACGGCGATTCGCTGCAGGGCTTCATGGGTCCCTACCTGGAGCGCAGCCTCCAGGTGTTCCTCGACCAGCAGCAGCAGTTCCGCACCCAGCTCAACAGCCTGATGGGCCAGACTCCCTGGTCCATGCTCAACGAGATGACCGAGCGCAACCTCGACGTGTGGAAGTCGATGCAGCGCGGCTTCCTCGACGCAGCCACGGCCAAGCCGGCCGAGCCCGTCGCCGCGCGCCAGGCGCGCGCCGGCAAGAAAGCCGGCTGATCCATCGCGTCGTCCGGGCTTGCTCCCGGCGACGCGGCGGCGCACGATGCGCTGCCTTGCCCTATCGCGCTGCGACAACAGGCCGTCATGCCCCGTAACGACATCGCCGTGGTCGGCGCCGGACTGGTCGGCGCCATGGTGGCCACGCTCCTGACCCAGCGCGGATTTCGCGTCAGCGTGTTCGAAAAACGTCCCGACCCGCGCCGGGCCGGCGTCCAGGGGGGGCGCTCGATCAATCTCGCCCTGGCCGAACGCGGGCTGCACGCCCTGCGCGCCACCGGGCTGGCCGAACAGGTGCTGGCGCAGTCGGTGATGATGCGCGGCCGCATGGTCCACGATCCGGCCGGCCACAGCGCCCTCCAGCGCTATGGCGCGGACGACTCCGAGGTGATCTGGTCGGTCTCTCGCGAGGGGCTGAACGGCCTCATGCTCGACGCCGCCGAGGCCGCGGGCGCCACCTTCCACTTCGGGCAGGGCCTCGAGTCCGCCGACCTGGACGCGGGCAGGCTCATGCTGCGCAGCACGGACGGCACGCAGCGCAGCATCGATGCGCCGGTGGTCATCGGTGCCGACGGTGCCGGTTCCGCCCTGCGCGCGCAGATGCACCGGCACGCGCCGCTGGGCGAAAGGGTCGAGGAGCTCGGCCACGGCTACAAGGAACTGGAGATCCCCCCCGGCAGCGACCCGTCCGCGCCGTTCGCCATCGAGCCCCACGCCCTGCATATCTGGCCGCGCGGGCATTACATGTGCATCGCGCTGCCCAACCGCGAAGGCAGCTTCACCGTCACGCTGTTCCTGCCCAACGAGGGGGAGCACCCCAGCTTTCGCAGCATCGCTGGTGCCGGTGCGGCCGAGGCCTTCTTCCGCGCCGACTTCCCCGACGCGCTGGCGCTCATGCCGACCTTCGCCCACGACTGGGCCGCCCATCCGGTGGGCATGCTGGCCACGCTGTACCTGGATCGCTGGCACATCGGCGGCCGTGCGCTGCTGATCGGCGACGCCGCGCACGCCATCGTGCCGTTCCACGGCCAGGGCATGAACTGCGGCTTCGAGGATGCCGCCGAGCTGGCCGACCTTTTCGCGGCCGACCCGACCGATCCGGCCGCGGTGTTCGCCGCCTTCGAAACCCGGCGCAAGCCGAACGCCGACGCCATCGCACGCATGGCGCTGGAAAACTACGTGGAGATGCGCGACAAGGTGGCCGACCCCGTGTTCCTGCGCAAGCGCGAACTGGGCGCCCTGCTGACCGAGCGTTGCCCGTCGCACTACCTGCCGCGCTACCGCATGGTCACCTTCACCCACCTGCCCTACGCCTACGCGCTGGAGCGCGGCCAGGCGCAGGACACGCTGGTCGAGCAACTGCTCAAGGGCCACGACAGCGTAGGCACGGTCGATATCGAGGCCGCCGTGCGTGCCCTGCAGGCCACCCTGCCGCCCCTGCCCGCCGAAGCGTTTGAGCGCGGCCTTCGCCCGGCCCTGGGCGGCGCATGACGGCGTCCGCCGCGGTGCTGCTGGAAGCCCGTTCGTTGTGTTTCCTGCGCCAGGACGAGCCCGTGTTCGGCCCGGTGGATTTCGCGTTGCGCGCGGGCGAGATCGCCCTGGTGGAAGGCGACAACGGCAGCGGCAAGACCACGCTCATGCGCGTGCTCACCGGCACGCTGCGCGCCGCATCGGGCGATGTCCTGCTCGACGGGGCGAGGTTTTCGCTGGATACGGTCGCTGGCGCCGTGGTGTTCCTGGGTCATCACCCGGGGCTCAAGGCCGACCTGTCGCCGCGCGAGAACCTGCACTTCGCCGTGGGCCTCTACGGGATACGCACCGGTGCCGACGTTGACGACGCCCTGGCCGAGGTGGGCCTGGCGGGCTACGAGGACGAGGCCGTGCGCCGCTTGTCCGCCGGGCAGAAGAAGCGCGTGGCGCTGGCCCGGCTGCTCATGCTTCCCGCACGGGTGTGGCTGCTGGACGAACCGTACGCCAACCTCGACCGCGAAGGCATCGCGCTGGTCAACCGCCTGCTCGACGGCCATGCGGCCCGCGGTGGCGCGGCCCTCGTCACCAGCCACGGCGCGGTGACGTTCGCGGGCGACGCCCTGCGCCGCATCCGGCTGCACGCATGACGCCGGGAAGCACACCGGCGGCCTGCGCGGCACTGCTGCGGCGCGACCTGACGCTGGCCTGGCGCCGGCGCGGCGACATCGCCCTGCCCGTGCTCTACGCGATCATCGTGGCTACGCTGTTTCCGTTCGCCCTGGGACCGGACCCGGCGCTGCTGGCACGCATCGCCGCCGGCGTGGTGCTGGTCACGGTGGTGCTGGCGATCCTGCTTTCCCTCGATACCCTGTTCCGCGCGGACATCGAGGACGGCTCGATGGAACTGCTGATGCTGGCGCCACAACCGCTCGCGCTGCTGGTGGCCAGCAAGATCCTGGCGCACTGGATCGTGTCGTCGCTGCCCCTGATCGTCGTGGCGCCGCTGATCGCCGGCATGCTGAAACTGCCGCCGGCCGCCATGCCGGTGCTGTTGCTCACCCTCGTCCTGGTCACCCCGCTGCTGTGCCTGCTCGGTGCGATCCTGGTCGCGCTGACGGCCGGCTCGCGACGCTCTGGTATGCTTCTGGCGCTCATGTTGCTGCCGCTGTGCGTGCCGGTGGTGATCTTCGCCGCCGGGGCCGTGGCCGCCGCGCAGGAGGGTCTGCCCTGGATCGCGCCGGTCGCCTGGCTGGGCGCCGGCCTGGTCATGGCCCTCGTGCTGGCGCCGCTGGCCTGCGCGTCGGCACTTCGCATCGCGATGGATTCGTGATGCATGCAACCGTCGGGCACGGAATCCGGACTCACCCCTTCTCGCACCAAACGGCAACGAGGATCGATGGCTAACTGGGTTCCCCTCTGGCTGCACCGGCTCGGCTCACCCCCCGTGTTCTACCGCTTCGCGGGCACGGTGCGTCCGTGGGCCCTGGGCCTGGCCGTGCTGCTGGGCGCCGTGGCGCTCTACGGTGGCCTGTTCGTGGCGCCGGCCGACTACCAGCAGGGCGACGCCTACCGCATCATCTTCATCCACGTGCCCAGCGCATGGATGAGCCTCTTCATCTACGGCGTCATGACCCTTGCCGCGTTCATCGGCCTGGTCTGGCGGATCAAGCTGGCCGAAACCGTGGCGATGGAATCCGCGCTCGTCGGCGCGGCATTCACCCTCATCACCCTGGTCACCGGCTCGCTCTGGGGCAAGCCGATGTGGGGCACGTGGTGGACCTGGGACGCGCGGCTCACCTCGGAACTGGTGCTGCTGTTCATCTACCTGGGTATCGTCGGGCTCTATCGCTCGTTCGAAGATCGGCGCCAGGGCGCGCGTGCCGCGTCCTTCCTGGTGCTGGTGGGTGCGGTGAACGTACCCATCGTGCATTTCTCGGTGAACTGGTGGAACACGCTGCACCAGGGCGCCACCATCCGCCTGCTCGGCCCCTCGCATATCGACGCCAGCATGCTCTGGCCGTTGCTGACCATGATGGCCGCCACCAAGCTCTACTACGTCGCCAGCCTGTTCGCACGTGTTCGCGCCGAACTGGTCGTGGCGGAAGGCGGCAAGGCCTGGGTGCGCGACATCGCCCTGGGCACGACCACGCAGGATGCCACCGCATGACACCGGACCTGTCGATGGGCGCCTACGGCGTCTACGTGTGGACATCCCTCGCCGTCTTCCTCCTGGTCCTCCTGTTCGACACCCTGGCCCCGCTGGCCAGGCGTCGACGCAACCTGCGCGACCTGCGCGCGCGTCTCGCGCGCCAGGAAAACCGCCGCCGTCCCGGAACCGCTCCCCGTAATGAACCCCACCCGTAAACGTCGTCTCGCCATCGTCGTGTCGGTGCTCCTCGCCGCCATCGTGGCCGTGGGACTCACCGTGTTCGCCTTGCAGCGGAACATGAACTACCTCTTCACTCCCAGCCAGGTGCAGCAGGGCCAGGCCACCCAGTACGGCAACTTCCGCCTCGGCGGCATGGTCAAGGCCGGCTCCATCCAGCGGGCGAAGGACAGCCTCAAGGTCAGTTTCATCGTGGTCGACGCCGATGGCGCCATGCCCGTGGAATACACCGGCATCCTTCCCGACCTGTTCCGCGACAACCAGTCGGTGATCGCCACGGGCCGCATGGACGACGCGCGCTTCATCGCCAGTGAAGTGCTGGCCAAGCACGACGAGAACTACATGCCGAAGGAACTGAAGGACGCCATGGCCAAGGCACACGAGAACCGCAAGATCGACGACAAGGCCATGGGCGACAAGGCCATGGCACCGGGTACGCCGGAATGATCCCGGAGCTGGGCCAGTTCGCGCTCGTCCTCGCGCTGCTGCTGGCGCTGGCCCAGGGCATCCTGCCGATCGTGGGCGCCTGGCGCGGCAACGCGGCGCTGATGGCCGTGGCCCGCCCGGCCGCGGTGGGGCAGGCGTTGTTCGTCTTCCTCGCCATGGGCGTGCTGATCCACGCGTTCCTGGCGTTCGATTTCTCGGTCGCCTACGTGGCGGACAACTCCAACCTCGCCCTGCCCTGGTACTACCGCGTCACCGCGGTCTGGGGTGCGCACGAGGGCTCGATGCTGCTGTGGGTGTTCATCCTCAACGTGTGGTCGCTGGCGCTGGCCTTGCTCAGCCGCCACCTGCCCACGCCCTTTGTCTCCCGGGTGATCGGCGTACTGGGCCTGATCGGCGTCGGCTTCCTCGCCTTCATCCTGTTCACCTCCAACCCGTTCCTGCGCGAGCTGCCGATGCCCGGCGACGGCGGCGACCTGAACCCGGTGCTGCAGGACCCGGGGATGACCTTCCACCCGCCCGTTTTGTACATGGGCTACGTCGGTTTCTCGGTGGCCTTCGCTTTCTCCATTGCCGCCTTGCTTGGCGGTGAGCTGGAACAAGGCTGGGTGCGCTGGGCGCGCCCGTGGACCAACGTGTCCTGGGCATTCCTCACCATGGGTATCGTCGCCGGCAGCTGGTGGGCCTACGCGGAACTGGGCTGGGGTGGCTGGTGGTTCTGGGACCCCGTCGAGAACGCCTCGTTCATGCCCTGGCTGGTGGGCGTCGCGCTGATCCACGCCCAGGCCGTGACCGAGAAACGCGGGTCGCTGCCTGCGTGGACGATCCTGCTGTCGCTGTTCGCGTTTTCCCTGTCGTTGCTGGGTACCTTCCTGGTCCGCTCCGGCGTGCTCACCTCGGTGCACGCCTTCGCCTCCGATCCACGCCGCGGCCTCTACATCCTCGGTTTCCTGATCGTGGTGATCGGCGGCTCGCTGCTGCTGTACGCAGTGCGTGCGCCCAAGGTGGCGACGGGCAAGCCGTTTGCCGCGCTGTCGCGCGAGACCGGCATCATGGTCGCCAACCTGCTGTTCACCACGGCGGCGGCCATGGTGCTGCTGGGCACGCTGTTTCCCCTGATCGGCGATGCACTGAACCTGGGGCGCATCTCGGTCGGGCCGCCGTACTTCGGTTTCCTTTTCGTCGCGCTGATGGCCCCGGCGATTTTGCTGTTGCCGTTCGGGCCGTACCTGCGCTGGGGTCGCGCCGAAGGTCGCCAGCTGACCGCGATGGCCGCGCGCGCCGCCGTCGCCGCGGTGGTCTGCGCGATCGTCGCCGCCGTGTTCGCGGCGGGACACGCACGGGCGATCGCCGGCGTGGCCGGGGCCACCTGGGTGGCCGTGGGCACGCTGTCCTACGTGATCAAGCGCTGGCGCGAGATGCCGCGCGGTCGCCGCTATCCCGCCGAGATGGCCGGCATGCTGGTGGCACACACCGGCGTCGCCGTGTTCCTGATCGGCGTCATGCTCTCCGAATCGCTGAGCGTGGAGCGCGACGTACGCATGGCACCGGGCGACACCCAGTCCATCGCCGGCTATGTCTTCCGCTTCGACGGCGTGCACGAGACGCAGGGCCCGAACTGGCGCGCCGACGAAGGCACGGTCGCCATCCAGCGCGACGGCGCCACGCTGGCCACGGTGCGACCGCAGAAGCGCACCTACTCGCGCGGGCAGGTGCAGACGGAATCGGCCATCGATGCCGGCCTGTTCCGTGACATCTACGTCGCCCTGGGCGAGCCGATGCAGGCCACCGACGTCGAAGGCGCGTGGGCGCTGCGGCTGTACTACAAGCCGTTCGTGCGCTGGATCTGGCTGGGCGGACTGATCATGATGCTGGGCGGCTTCCTGGCCGCCGGCGACCGCCGTTTCCGTGCGAAGAAATCGCCTGCCGCGTTGCCGGGCACGGGGTCGCCGGCATGAGTCGCCTGATGCCCCTGTTCGTCTTCCTGGCGCTATGCGGCCTGTTCGGCTTCGGCATCTGGTGGAACACGCAGCACGACCAGCACGAGATCGTCTCGCCGCTGATCGACAAGCCCGCGCCCGCGTTCTCGTTGCCCGTGCTGGGCGAGCCCGATCGCCACGTCGACAAGGCCTCGTTGCTGGGCAAGCCGTATTTCCTCAACGTGTTCGGCAGCTGGTGCATCGAGTGTGTGCACGAGCACCCGGTGCTGTCCCGCGAAGTGAAAGCCCTGGGCCTGCCGCTGATCGGGCTCGACTACAAGGACGACCCGGCCGACGCGACGGCCTGGCTAGGCGAGCACGGCAACCCGTTCGACGTGGTGATCGCCGACCGCGACGGGCGCGTCGGCATCGACTTCGGCGTGTATGGCGCGCCGGAAACCTTCCTGATCGACGGCAAAGGCGTGATCCGCTACAAGCACGTCGGCCCCATCACGCCCGATGTCGTCACCCAGGAATTCCGCCCCGCCCTGCAGGCGCTCTCCCACGAGACCGCCCCATGACCCCAAGCCCGCACCCGCACTCGCTCGGTAGGAGCGCACGATGTGCGCGATGGCTCCGTGCCTCACTATCCAAGGCCACGCTAACCCTGCTTTTGCTGCTCCTCACCCTCCCCACCCTGGCCCAGGCCATCCAGCCCCTCCCCTTCCGCGATCGCGCCGAAGAAGTACGCTTCCAGACGCTGAGCGCGGAACTGCGCTGCCCGATGTGCCAGAACGAAACCCTGGCCGACTCCAACGCGCCCATCGCGCACGACCTGCGCCGGCAGATCTTCGAGATGATGCAGGCCGGCAAGACCGACGCGCAGATCAAGGCCTTCCTGGTCGAGCGCTATTCGGATTTCGTGCTCTACGAACCGCCGGTGTCGCCGAAGACCTGGCTACTCTGGTTCGGCCCGTTGCTGGTGCTCGCTCTGGGCGGCACGCTGGTCGCCGTCCAGGTGCGCCGCCGCGCACGCCAGCATGCCGGCGGCGAGATGCCGGCCCACGATACCGGGGACGACTGGTGAGCACCGTGTTCTATCTACTCGCCACTGCGATGCTGCTGGTCGCCCTCGCGCTGATCCTCGTTCCGCTGATTCGCCAGGGCCGCCTGCATGGGCGATCGCGTGGCGTCTTCGCACTCGTCGTCGCCCTGGCCGTGCTGTTGCCGCTGGCCAGCGTCGGTATTTACCTGCTCGTGGGCAAGCCCGCCACCCTGTCTGGCGTGGCGCCGCCCAAAGACATGGACGTGGACGAGGCCATTGCTGCGCTGCAGGCCCGCCTGAAGGCGCACCCGGACGATGTGCCGGGCTGGCTCCTGCTGGGCCAGACCTACACCATGCTCAAGCAGCCCGCCCAGGCACGCGATGCCTATGAGCATGCGCTGGACACCGATGCCCACAACGGTGCGGCCATGGTCGGCTGGGCGGAAGCGGATTCGCTGCTGCGCGACGATCACCGCATCGTCGGGCGTGGCTTCGACCTGCTGCAGGCGGCCGTGACCGACAACCCGCAGAACCAGAAGGCCCTGTGGCTGCTCGGCATCGCCCAGTTCCAGCAGCAGCGTTTCGCGGAAGCCGCCGCCACCTGGCGCAGCCTGCAACCGCTGCTGGACCCGGACTCCAACGTCGCCCACGCGGTGGCCCAGCAGATCGCCGAGGCCGACAAGCGCGCCGGCGCCGGCGATCACGCCCCGGTACCGGCACCCGCCTCGTCACGCTGACCTGGCGCCCACGGTGGCCGTGGCAGTATCGACCGCCTCCAACGAAGGAACGACCCATGGGTGACGCCCGCCGCTACCACGCACTTTCCTCACCGTTCCGCATGAAGCGCGGCGGCGAACTGCACGGCGCGTGCGTTGCCTACGAAACCTGGGGCACACTGGCCGCAGCAGGCGACAACGCTATCCTCATCCTTACCGGCCTCTCGCCCAGCGCGCACGCCACGTCCAACGACGAGGACCCCACGCCGGGCTGGTGGCAGGAGATGATCGGCCCCGGCAAGGCGTTCGACACCGACCGCTGGTTCGTGGTCTGCGTCAACTCGCTGGGCAGCGACAAGGGCTCCACCTGCCCCGCGTCGATCGACCCCGCCACCGGGCAGCCCTATCGCCTGACCTTCCCCGAGCTTTCGCTGGAAGACGTCGCCAACGCCGCGCACGAGGTCGTCCTCGCCGGGCTGGGCATCGAGCGCCTGGCCTGCCTGGTCGGGTGCTCCATGGGCGGCATGAGCGCGCTGGCGTTCATGCTGCTGCACCCGGGCACGGTGCGCACGCACATCAGCGTGGATACGGCCCCGCAGGCACAACCGTTCGCCATCGCCATCCGCTCCCTGCAGCGCGAGGCCATCCGCCTCGATCCACACTGGAACGGCGGCAACTACGGCGATGAAGCCTGGCCGGAACACGGCATGAGCATCGCGCGCAAGCTCGGGGTCATCACGTACCGCTCCGCGATGGAATGGAACGGCCGCTTCGCACGTATCCGCCTGGATGCCGAGCAGCGCGAGGAAAACGAGCCGTTCGGTTTCGAGTTCCAGGTCGAGTCCTATCTCGAAGGCCACGCCCGGCGTTTCAATCGCCAGTTCGATCCCAACAGCTACCTTTATCTGTCGCGCGCCAGCGACTGGTTCGACATGGCCGAACACGGCGAAGGCGACGTCATGCGCGGCCTGGCACGCATCCATGTGCAGCGCGCGCTGGTGATCGGCGTCAGCACCGACATCCTGTTTCCGCTGGAGCAACAGGAAACCATCGCCCGGGGCCTGGAAGCGGCCGGTGCCGCCGTGGAATTCGTGGCACTGGACTCGCCCCAGGGCCACGATGCCTTCCTGGTCGACATCGCCAGCTACAGCCAGGCCATCGGTGGTTTCCTGGGGTCGCTCTGAGGCATCGTGACGCTGGCGCGCGGCGCGCCCTGCTATCATGGAAGGTATCGGGCATTGCCACGCCCTATCCGCCGCCAGAGGTAAAACGCATGATCACGGTCGACTTCCCCGGCAGCCGCAAGCTCATCGATGCGATCGACGCCTCCGTCGTGCAGCCGGATACCCCGGCCATCACCGACACCCTGCGCAATGCGCTGTGCCGGTTGATCCGCTCGCAGGAAGTCATCCTGCCAGCCTGCGTCTTCGAGTCCACCGGCGACCACTACGCCCGCCGCGAGCTCTACCGCAGCGACGAGCACGGTTACAGCGTGGTCGCCATGACCTGGGGTCCAGGCCAGGGCACCCTGATCCACGACCACAGCGGCATGTGGTGCGTGGAGGGCGTCTGGAACGGCGCGCTGGAAATCGTCCAGTACGAACTGCTCGGCCACGAGGCGGAGCGCTACCAGTTCCGCGCCGTGGGCTCGATCCAGGCCGGCCCCGGCTCCGCCGGCAGCCTGATCCCGCCGCACGAGTACCACACCATCCGCAATCCCAGCGACGATGCCGTCGCGGTCAGCCTGCACATCTACTCCGGCCGCATGACCCAGTGCGCGGTGTTCAATCCCGAGGGCGACAACTGGTACCACCGCGACGAGCGCAAGCTGGGTCTCGACCAGATCCATTGAATCCCGCATAATCCACGTGTTGTAACGTTTTGCGTCGGCCCGAGTGGTGAAACTGGTAGACGCAGGGGACTCAGACCAGAAATTGAGCCCTCAGGGGGAAACCCCCGAGGTGAAGCCCGTCAAACTCGGCGAAGGCCCTGGACGCAAGTCCGAGCTAATACCGAGCCAAGCCCCGGCACCGAAAGGTCCGGCGGAAGGTGTAGAGAGCAGACGGCGGGCACCTAAGGCAAAGCGATCCAACGCGGCGCTACGGTGAAGGCGTGCTCCAGACCACGAACGTCGCTTTCGCAAGGAAGTGTCGGCGGCGAAAGCCGAAGTGGTACGAAAATCCCCCGCCGCAAGGCGTGCCGGTTCGATTCCGGCCTCGGGCACCAAACATGAAAACCACTTCCGTCTTGCGGGGGTGGTTTTTTTTCGTCAGTTCGCGTGTTCGAGGCGATAGCCTTCGCCGCGCACGGTACGCACCATCACGCTGGCGCCCAGCTTGACGCGCAGGCGCGACACCTGCATCTCCACGGCGTTGATGGACGAGTCGCAGTCCCACGATGCGATAGCGTGCAGCAGTTTTTCCTTGCTCACGACATGACCCACCCGCAACGCCAGCGATTCCAGGACGCACCATTCGCGACGGGTCAGTTCGACCGGCACCTTGTCCACGGATGCCATGCGTCCGGAAAGATCCATGTGAAGTCCGCCCACGCGCAGCTCGGAGCTGGCCAGCGTACGCACGCGCCGGACCACCACACGACAGCGCGCCGCCAGTTCCAGCAGGGAAAACGGCTTGACGAGGACATCGTCGGCGCCCAGATCCAACGTCACGATGCGATCGGAAACGCAGTCGCGTGCAGCCACCATCACCACCGGCAACATATTGCCGGATTTGCGTAGTGCCTTGAGGAAACCGTTGCCACCGTCTCCAGGCAGGCCTGTATCGACCACCGCCAGATCGAAATCGCCTACCGCCAGCGATGCCCTCGCCTGCTCCGCGGAAACGACATGTTCCACGGTAAATCCTTCGTCGGTCAGGCCGCGGCGCATGGCAACCGCGAACGTCTCGTCGTCGTCGACCAAAAGAATTCGCATCAGGCCCCCGCCCGCAAGACATCGTCGAGGGCCGCAGCATAGCGCAGCAAATCGTAAATTCGACACCGACAGATTCAAGAAAGATTCGCGTCAGAATCCCGTCAGGAAGTCGCGGCATCATCGAAAAAGGGGATCGATTCCGCCAGCGATTATCCGTGCTTGCGCGAAGACCGAAGGGATGGATGGGACATGGAAACCTCGCTTTTTCGCAAGCAACTGACCGACGCGGGCAGCCAGGAGTGGTTGGGTGTCGTGCGCCTGGCCACGCCAGTTTCTACCCAGGTATGGACGGTGTTCGCACTGGTGCTCGGGGCTGCCATCCTGACGTGGTTGTTCACCGGTCATTACACGCAGCGTGTCCACGTGACAGGCCTTCTGGTCCCGCGGGCCGGCCTGATCGGCATCACGGCGAACAGCGTCGGCATCGTGGATCGCGTGGCGGTGGTGGAAGGCGACCGCGTGACGAAGGGCCAGCTGTTGGTCGCCCTGTCCGGGGAGCGCACCAGCAAATCGCTCGGCAATACCGCGGCCGGCGTAAGCCTGCAATTGCAGCACGAAGCCGTCAGCCTGTCGCAGGACATCCGTGACACGCTCACGCTGCAAGGCAAGCAGGCCGACGACAATCGTACGCAGCAGGGTTTGCTGAAGGGCCAGCTGGCGCAGATCGATGCGCAGATCGTCATCCAGAAAAAACAGATGGCACTCGTCCAGGAACTCGTGACCAAATGGTCGGGCCTGGTATCGAAAGGCTATATCTCCTCGTTGCAGGTGGAGCAGGAACAATCCGCGCTGCTGGCCGACGAATCCCAGCTGAAGTCGTTGCAGCAGCAACGCTACAGTACACAGCAGCAGGTGACCGCGCTGGACGACCAGCTCACCCAGTTGCCGCTGGCCGTGTCGGCCAAACTCAACGAACTGCGCCGACAGCTGTCGCAGATCGAACAGGCCCTGGCGCAAAACGAGGCCAGTCGCGCCAGTGAATTGCGTGCACCCTCCAGCGGCATCGTGTCGTCGGTAACGGTCAAGCCCGGCGCGTCCGTGGCCATGGGGCAACCGTTGCTGTCGATCGTGCCGGACGGCTCCAACCTCCAGGCGCAGATCCTCGTGCCAAGCCAGGCGGTCGGTTTCGTGCACCCCGGCACCGATGTCACGCTCCACTACCCGTCGTTTCCCTACCAGAAGTTCGGCCTGCAGCATGGCGTGGTGACCAGCGTGTCGCGCAGCGCGCTCACGCCCTCGGAAGTCACGCTGCTGCTGGGCGGCGGCACGTCGCCCTCGCCTGATTCCCTGTACCTGGCCCACGTGGACCTGAAATCGCAGAGCGTCAACGCCTACGGCCACGACGAACCCCTGCGCCCGGGCATGGCGCTGGAAGCCGACATGCTGCTGGACCGACGACGCATCGTCGAATGGATCTTCGAGCCGCTTTACGGCATGGGCCATCGCTGGAGCAACGGCGCGTGAGCGACGGGCTGCACTTCGGGCGCGAACGCGCGCTGCCCAGCGTGCTACAGGCGGAGTCGGCCGAGTGCGGCCTGGCCTGCCTGGTCATGATCGCGGCGTACCACGGGCACCAGACCGACCTTCCAGCCATGCGCCGACGGTTCACGTTGTCGCTCAAGGGCATGACCGCGCGCCGCCTGCTCGACATCGCCCACACCCTGGGCCTGCAATGCCGACCGCTGCAACTGGAGATGGAAGAACTGGCCCAGTTGCAGACGCCTTGCGTGCTGCATTGGGACATGGACCACTTCGTCGTGCTGCGCCATGTGGGCAAGCGGAAGGTCGTGATCCACGATCCGGCCGTGGGCGTGCGCACGCTCAGTGCGGCCGATGTGGCGCGGCACTTCACCGGCGTGGCGATCGAGTTTTCCCGGGGCCCGACGTTCCAGAGGCAACAGGCGCCCCCGCCGGTATCCCTGCGCTCGCTGGCTGGGTCGGTCCGCGGGTTGGGGCGCGGCCTGGTTCAGATCTTCGGTCTGGCGCTGGTGCTGGAATTGTTCGCCCTGCTGGCGCCGCTGTTCATGCAGTTGGTCGTGGACCAGGTGATCGCCGACGGCGACCATGACCTGCTCACGTTTCTCGGCTTGAGTTTCGCCCTGCTGATCGTGCTCGAGACGCTGGTCTCCGCGCTGCGCAGCTGGACGGTGATGTGGTTGAGCACGCACTTCAACCTGGGCTGGACCGGCAACGTCTTCGCGCACCTCATCCGCCTGCCGCAAGCGTATTTCGGTTCGCGCCACCTGGGTGACATCGTCTCGCGCTTCGGCGCCATCGACACCATCCAGCAGACCCTGACCACGCGCTTCGTCGAGATCATGCTGGACGGCCTGCTGGCCAGCGTCACGCTGGTGGTGCTGTTCATCTACAGCCCGTTGCTGGCGGCGGTCACCATCGGCGCCGCGGCCATCTACGCGGGCCTGCGCCTGCTGTATTTCAGGATCTATCGCGAGGCCAACCTCAGCCAGATCACCGTGAGCGCCCGGCAGCACAGCCGGTTCCTCGAAGCGGTACGCGGCGTACAAACCATCCGCCTGCACAACCAGGAAGCGGCGCAGACCTCGCGTTACCTCAACGCGGCGGCGGAAACGCTCAACACGTCGATCGCCGTGCAGCGCCTGGACATGCTTTTCACCGCCCTGCAAGGATTGGCCACGGGTGGCCAGCGGCTGGGCGTGCTCTGGATCGGTGCATGGCTGGGGCTCAAGGGCCAGTTCACCGTGGGCATGCTGACGGCCTTCGTAGCCTATGGCGACCAGTTCAGCAGCCGCGTCGCCAGCCTGATCGACTACACCATCGAGTTGCGCATGCTGCGGCTGCAGGCGGAGCGACTTGCCGACATCGTCCTCACCGCGCCCGAGGCCTATGCCACCAGCGAACACGTAGGCCCCTTGCCCACGGCGGGGGTCGCTTTCCAGAAGGTGGGCTTTCGCTACGCCGAAGGCGAACCGTGGATACTGCGCGAGTGCAGCTTCGAGGTGCGGCCGGGCGAATCGGTGGCCATCGTCGGACCCTCGGGCTGCGGCAAGAGCACCCTGATCCGCCTGCTCCTTGGCTTGCTCGATCCACAGCAAGGTAGTATCGAGATCGGTGGCATGGACCTGCGCCGGCTGGGCAAGGCCACGTATCGCTCCATGACCAGCAGCGTCATGCAGGACGACCAGCTTTTCACCGGCTCCATCGCCGAGAACATCAGCCTGTTCGATGCCCTCGCCACGCAGGACGACATCGAAGCCGCGGCGCGCATCGCCGGCGTGCACGACGATATCGTCGCGATGCCGATGGGCTACCACAGCCTGGTCGGCGACATGGGCTCGTCCCTGTCAGGCGGGCAACAGCAACGGCTCTTCCTCGCGCGCGCCCTCTATCGTCGTCCGCAGATCCTGGTGCTGGACGAGGCGACCAGCCACCTCGACGTGGCCATGGAGCGCCAGCTCAACCAGGCGATCAAGGCCTTGAACATCACGCGCATCGTCATCGCGCATCGTCCGGAGACCATCGCCCACGCCGATCGTGTCCTGGAACTCGTCGACGGCGCCATACGCCCACGCGACGCGGCCGTTGCGCCGCCCGCCCGCTTCATCCACGAATCCACGAGGTAACCATGGTGTCGTCGCCGGAACCGTCATCCCTGAAGGTCGTCAACCACTTCCTCGACGTGGCGCAGGTGCCTGCGCTCATGCCGGGCCAGGCCAGCTGGTCGTACGGCATCTACCCAGGCCTGCTGGGAGACACCCATCCGTCGTGGCACACGCACCTGTGCGGTAGCCGCAATCCGCTGGAACGGGCGATCCACGACGACGTGCTCAACGCCACGCCAGGCCTGCAGGCGCTCAACGAGATATGGGTGCACATCCGCGAAGAGCTGGCGCCGGACTACGGCCTGGTGCGGGCCTATGCCAACGGCCATACGTACGGCATGGACGGTGAGGCACATCACACCGCGAAGCCGTCCGACCACGAACTGGTCGCGCTGGTCTATACCAATGCGGAATGGAAGGACGGCTGGGCGGGTGAAACGGTCTTCTACGATGCGGCGCGCGAATGCATTTCCGTCCGCCCGCGGCCCGGTCGGCTGCTGCTGTTCGACGGATCGATCGTGCGTGCTTCGCGGGCGCCCGCGCGGGAGTGCCCCACGTTATGCACGACGTTGTCGTTCCATATGCGACGCATCCGCCGCTGACCGGCGGGATGCCCTCCAGGATGAACACGACGATGCGACACAGTCCATGCACCCTTTCGCTGCTGCTCGCGACACTTTGGCTCGGCGTCGCATCGGGGCCGGCGGCGGCGGCGGCGGAACACATCGCTTCGCTGCATGGCGACGAGGGCGATGCGCTGCACATTCCGATACGCGACGACACCGGCCAGGCGTGGACGATGCAGGGACGCCTGTGCCGTCCGGAAGGCGTGACGCGTCCACGGCTGGTGGTCATCAACCATGGATCGCCCCCCGATGCGGCGGATCGTCCCCACATGACGCTGGCCAACTGCCGGGCGGAATCCGTGCAGTGGTTCATGCAACGGCATTACGCGGTCGTGCTTGCGCTGCGGCTGGGCTATGGCGCGACGGGCGGCCCGTGGACGGAAGGCTACGATGGTTGTGACAACGCCGATTACTACAAAGCAGGCATGGAGACCGCGCGCCAGATCAAGACCATCGTCGATTTCGTGACGGCACTGCCTGGGTATGCGCCCAGCGGCGTGGTCGTGGTGGGCCAGTCCGCCGGCGGTTGGGGCACCCTGGCCTACGACAGCATGCCGCATCCGCAGGTGGCCGCCTTCATCGACATGGCCGGTGGGCGCGGCGGTCACTTTCACGGCACGCCGAACACCAACTGCCATGCCGACAGGCTGGTGGAGGCCGCGCGTCGCTTCGGGACGACGGCCAGCACGCCGGTGCTGTGGATCTACACGCCCAACGACAGCTATTTCAACCCGGAACTGGTGACGTCGATGTACCAGGCATTCACCCAGGCGGGCGGCAAGGCGCAGCGCATCATGCCCGCCGCGTATGGCGACGACGGGCATCACCTGTTCTTCGGGCGCGGTGGCTCGGCCACGTGGGGGCCTCCCATCGAGGCCTTCCTCGCCACGTCTAACGCGTCGGCTTCGCCATGACACCCCTCGTTACACCCACCGCGGAATCGACGATGACCATCGAGGCGATCAGGAACACCATCCAGGCGATCGGACTGCACACGCAGGCGGAAAACATTCCGCTGATCACGAAGAAGGGCGGCGCCTATACCTGGCTGTTCGACCTGCGTCGTGTGTTCATGCAACGCGACACCCTGCTCCAGATCGCGCATGCGTTCTGGGAGCGCAACGCCGCGCGCGAGCCGTTCCAGCTTGGCGGCCTGGAAACCGCGGCCATCCCGTTGCTCACGGCGCTGATGCTCACCGCACCCGCGGAACGGGGCCCGGTCAACGGCTTCATCATCCGCAAGGATCGCAAGACCACCGGCATGGGTAACGCGATCGAAGGCGACGTGCTCGACCTGCCGATCATCCTGGTGGACGATTCGCTCAACTCCGGCAGCAGTGCGGAAAAAGCGCGTACCGTGATCGGCATGGCGGGGCACCGTCTCGCGGAGATGTTCGTGGTGGTGGATTTCGTCTCCCGGGCGGGCCTGGCCTGGCGCGACACCCACGGCATCACGGTGCAGACCTTGTTCACGCTGAAGGACTTCGACCTTCCCGACGACGTGCGCGCGCCCTTTCCCACCCAGACCTATCGCGAACTGTGGCGAACCGCGACACCCGGAGGCTTCGCGTTCCACGTCGTTCCCAAATCGGCGCCGCTGCTGGTCGACAACCTCATCTTCCGCGGCTGCGACGCCGCGAAGATGCAGGCGTTTTCCGCCGAGACGGGCGGCCTGGTCTGGGAGTACGCGGTCACCGGTGCCGCGTACACGAAAAAAGGCATATGGTCCTGCCCCGCCTACCACGACGGCCGGCTTTATTTCGGCGCCTACAACGGCACGGTCTATTGCCTGGACGCGCACAGCGGCGAGGAAATCTGGACTCACCCCGACGGGGAGTGGGTCGGTGCATCGCCGCTGGTCGTGGCCCGGCACAACCTGATCTGTGTCGGCGTGGAATACGTGCGCCCCTGGGCCCAGGGCAGCCTGGGTGCCTACGACATGGATACCGGCGAGAAGATCTGGGAACACCAGGTCGAGAAACTGCAACACGGCTCCCCCGGCTACTGGCAAGGCGGCGACCTGGTCATCTGGGGCAGCGCCGATCACGAGACGCTGGCGCTGGAAGCCAGGACGGGCCGCATCGTCTGGCGTTTCCCCACGCGCCGCTCCGTGAAATACGCGCCCGCCGTGGACGAGGCGCGCAAGCTCACCGCCTTTGCCTCGTTCGACAAATCGATCTACATCCTGGATGTCGAAACCGGTGAAAAACGTGGCGAGTGGAAAACGGACGAAATCTGCTACACGACGCCCCTGTTCGCCGGCAACAAGCTGTTCTGCGGCTCGGGCGACCGGCACCTGTACGTGATCGATGTCGACACCATGCAGCTGGTGGCGAAGATCAACCTGCGCTCGCGCGTCTATGCCTCGCCGCGGCGGATCGGCAACCGGATCATCGTAGGCAGCAACGGCGGCAAGGTCTACGAGATCGACATCGACACGTTGCAGGTGAAAGGCATCCTGCAACTTCCGGATGCGGTGACCAACGGCGTAGCGGTTTCGCCCGACGGTCGGCGCATCTTCGTCTCGACCTATATGAACCACCTCTATGCCTTCGAGCGTCCGGACGATGCCGTGCAAGGCACGCAGCCACACGATCTGCGTGCCGTGTCGTAGCGCGCTACCCGGTCGAGGAAACCGACCCGTGTGGCGCTGCCCCTGCGCGGCGTGACACGGGTCAGCCGACGCGAGGACGGCTCTTTCCCCGCAACCATGTATCAAGGGATCACCATGAGAACGCTCGACATCATTGAAATCGATATGGTGGCAGGCGGTATGCGCGCATCCATCGGCGCCCATCCGCTGTCCACATCCATCCATCACGCCAAGGCGCACAAGAAAGTGCACCACGCCAAGAAGGCGCACCACCATGCGGCGATCCACAAGGCCGGTGCGGTGCACACCACCAACGAGTACGAGGAGCCGATCGCTGAGGGTGGCGAAGGCGGTGAGGGTGGCGAAGGCGGCGAAGGTGGTGAAGGTGGTGAGGGTGGAGAAGGCGGTGAGGGAGGTGAAGGCGGCGAAGGCGGCGAGGGAGATGGTGGCGAGGGTGACGGCGGCGACGGTGATGGTGGCGATGGCGACGGCGGCGAAGGCGACGGTGGCGCCGGCAGCAATGCCAACCCGGCCACAGCCGCATCGGCGTCCGGCACGACCGTAACCTACACGGCCGCCGACGGTTCCACGCAGTCCATCACGGGGACCCACCCCAACCGCGACAACAACCCGCTCGACATCCGTTCGGGCACGGTCGCGACGAACAACGGTTCACTCGGCGACGATCGTGGCTTCGCCATCTTCGCCAGCCCGCAGGCAGGTCTGGATGCCGCCGTAGCCAACATGGACCGTATCAACAACAATGCGGGTGGTACGGCTACCCTCAGCCAGATCATCACCACGTGGTCTCCGCCTAGCGAGAACCCCACGGCCGAGATGATCACGACCATCACGAACAACTCGGGCCTGTCGCCCTCCGCGCAGTGGAGTTCCCTGACCGGTGCGCAGCAGAATGCCTTCATCACGGCCTACGGGCATCGTGAAGGCTGGCACGGGAACTGAGTTCGCCGGGGCCGGGAACCGTTTCCGGCCCCTCCCTTCCGATACGCCGCCTGGAGATTCGCGTGAGAAGCCACATCATCCCCCTGTACGGTCTGCTCGTCCTCGGCATCGTCGCCTTCCCGGTGCATGCCAACGGCATGGCGGACGATTGCGTCGGCGCCCTCCACCATGAATTCGCGACCGCGAACGACACCGTCGATACCAGCGCCCACGCCACCCTGCCCGATGCGTGCACGCACCTCGGCCCACTGGCGCTCGGCATGACCCGCAGCCAGGTCCTGGCCGCCATGGGTGCGCCGGACAAAGAGCGCACCGCGAAGGATCATCCCGGCACCGCCGACCTGCTTTATGTCTATCCCCGCGACCTCAACGCGCAGCTGGCCCGAAAGCCGGTGACCGCCGACCAGATCGCCTACAGCCAGCTCCGCGTCCGCATCCAGCAGGACAAGGTCACTGCCATTTCGACGTTTGCCAATGCCAAGGCGCCCTTGCCGTTCGCCCTGCTGGGACAACCGGCCGGAACGAAGATCGACGGCCTGATGGCGGCGTTGGGTGGCCATCCCCAATGGAATGCCAGCCGTGACTACGTGCAGTTCCCGTCCGTGCCTTTCGCGCTGAGCGTGGACCCGGATACCGCGGGCCTGGTCGGCGTGGATATCGCCGACCGGATGACCAGCCTGGCAACTTTCAGCGGCCAGGGGCTGAACCTGACGAAGGACAAGGCGAGCGGCCTGGTCAATGGCTTCCACTGATGCTCGCCGGCTACCTAAGTATTCCCTCACGAAGTTTTAACTCAAGCGGAGGCAAGAATCGCCTTCGGTGACACCGAAGGGGACATCAGGCATGGCAGTGGATGACACGACCCGGCACGAGGCGCAGCTCGACGAGCAGACGCGCTTTGCCCTGCAGCAATTGTGCTCGACCGCCTACCTGGCAGTCAGCAGCCTGAATGAGTCCGCGTGCGTGGCGCTGTTGCGCCGCGGTCTCGCCGTCCAGGACGAGCTGGGCTACTGGAGCGTCACACCCTCGGGCAAGAAGACGTTCGAGCGACTGGGGAAATCCGTTAGCGTGCGGTGAAAGTCGCCGGCCGATCGGCTAAAATCCCGGCCATGGCACCTCTCCCTATCCCCGGCGGTCTGCTGATCGCCATCGAAGGTATCGACGGCGCCGGTAAGACGACGCTCGCCCATACCCTTCGCGATACCCTTTCGGTCGACGGTTGCACGGTCAACCTCAGCAAGGAGCCGACCAACGGCCCCTGGGGCATGCAGATGCGCGCCTCGGCATCCACCGGCCGGCTCACCCCCGAGGAAGAGCTGCGCCTGCTGATCCTGGATCGCCGGCAACATGTAGACGAACTGGTCGCCCCCGCGCTGGCCCGCGGTGAGATCGTCATCCTCGACCGCTATTTCCCGTCTAACGTGGCCTACCAGGGCGCTGCCGGCCTCGGCATCGACGACCTGATGCAGGCCAACGCCTTCGCACCCCGCCCCGACCTTCTGCTTCTGCTCGACCTTGCTCCGGAGGTTGGCCTGGCGCGCATACGCCTGCGCGGCGATAAGCCGAATCACTTCGAGACGGCGGACAACCTCGACCGCTGCCGTGCGATCTTCCGCGATATGGCCTTGCCGCATACGGCCCTCATCGATGCTACGCGTGACGCCGACGAGGTGTCGGCGGATGCGCTGGACCAGGCAAGGCAAGCCATCGCAAGGAAACGCGCTGGCGGGTGAATGAGCTTAACGCTTGTTCATACTGGTAGAATCGAGTCATGCCTCAGGTTCGCTCCTCCCTTGCCACCCTGGACGATCCCCTGATCGGGGCGGTGGCGCGCCTGTCGGTCGTGCCCCGTATCCTCGACGCCGTGGTCCGCCGCACGGGCATGCGTTTCGCCGCGGTGGCACGGGTCACGGACAACCGCTGGACGGCCTGCGCCGTTCGCGACGACCTCGGTTTCGGCCTCGGCGCCGGCGACGATCTCGCACTGGGCAGCACCATCTGCGACGAGATCCGCCAGCACCATGAGCCGGTGGTGTTCGGCCATGCCAGCGCCCATCCGGTTTACGCCGACCACCACACGCCACGCTTCTACAAGCTCGAAAGCTATGCCTCGGTGCCGATCTTCACGGTGGATGGCCAGTTCTTCGGCACCCTGTGCGCCATCGATTCGCGCCCGGTCACCCTCGACGAGAAAGGTCTTGCCGCCGAGATGACCCTGTTCGGCGAGTTGATCGCCGCCCAGCTGGCGCTGGAGGACCGGGTGAATGACGCGGAACAGGCGCTGCGGGAAGAGGTGGACGACGGCGTGCTACGGGAGCAGTTCCTTGCCGTGGTCGGGCACGACCTGCGCAGCCCGGTGCAGGCCGCCGGCATGGCTGCCGAGTCGCTGCAGTCGATGAACCTGCCGCCACGCGCGCAACGCCTGGCCGGGCTCATTGCGGCCAGCACGCGCCGCATGGCGGACCTCATCGACGACGTGATGGATTTCGCCCGCGCGCGGCTGGCGGCGGGCATCCCCGTGACGACGCAGGTACGCGACGACTTGGCCGAGGCCGCGGAGCGCGTGCTGGCGGAGATTCGCCAGGCGCATCCCGAGGCGGATATCCGCGCGAGCTGGAGCGTGAACCGTCCGCTCCGCTTCGACCTCAAGCGCATGCAGCAGCTCATCGCCAACCTGGTCAACAACGCGATCACCCATGGCGATACCCGTCGGCCCATCCTGGTCGAAGGCAAGGACGAGGGTTGCGCGGTGACGCTGGCGGTCACCAACTTCGGTGACCCGATCGATCCGCAGACGCTGGATCGCCTGTTCCATCCGTTCTTCCGGCCGGATAGTTCACAGCCCCGGCCCGGCCTGGGTCTGGGCCTGTACATCGCCTCGGAAATCGCCCGCGGCCATGGCGCGACGCTCACGGTGACCTCGTCGAAGGAGGCGGGCACCTGCTTCATGTTCCGGATGCCGACGACGCTCCGAACCTGAACGAAAAGGTAGCGAACCTACCGATTCCATCACTTTTATTCTTAAGTAAGCCCATGTACCGCCGATAAGTGACGCAAGTCACACTTCAGGCTTTTCGATGATTCGCCATTGGTTCGAGAGACATCGCGCCTCCCAGGGCAAGCTCGCCGCACTGGACAAGGTCCAGGCCGTCATCGAATTCACCCCCGACGGCCACGTGCGTCACGCCAATGCGCTCTTCCTCGAGACGATGGGCTACCGGCTGGACGAGATCCGCGGTGCCCATCACCGCATGTTCGTCGCCGGTGACGAAGCCGACACGGATGCGTACACGGCCTTCTGGGCCGCCCTGCGCACCGGCCGCAGCGATACAGGGCTGTATCGACGCCGGCGCAAGGATGGCAGCGACGTGTGGCTGCAATCGTCGTACAACCCGCTGTTCGATCGGGGCGGTCAGGTCGTCAGCGTGATCAAGTACGCCACCGATGTCACGGCGCAGCGCATCGCGGCGGCCGACATGGACGGCCGCCTGCAGGCGATCGACCGGGCCCAGGCCACTATCGAGTTCGACCTGGACGGCACCATCCTCGACGCCAACGAGAACTTCCTTAGCGCCATGGGCTATGCGCGTGACGAGGTGGTCGGGCGACATCACCGCATGTTCGTCGAATCCGATGAAGCGTCGTCGCCCGGCTACGCGGCCTTCTGGGCTCGGTTGCGCGAGGGGCGCCATGCCGCGGCCCTGTACCGGCGGCTCGGCCGCGACGGTCGCGTGGTGTGGATCCAGGCAACCTACAACCCCATCCTCGACTTCAACGGCGTGCCGATGAAGGTCATCAAGTACGCCACCGACATCACCGCGCAGACCCTGGCCGCGCAGACGCTGCAACGCGAGGTGGTGTCCCTGTCCGGCGCCGTGGTCGACAACGCCAGCAAGGCCGGCAACGCCGAGCAACTGGCTTCCGGCGCCCGGCAGGCCGCCGAGCGTGGCGGCGAGGTCATGCGCGACGTGGTCCGCACCATGGGCGGCATCCAGGAAGGCACGCGGTCGATCGAGGACATCCTCGAGCTGATCGATGCGCTGTCGTTCCAGACCAACCTGCTCTCGCTCAATGCGTCGATCGAAGCCGCGCGTGCCGGCGAGAGCGGCAGGGCCTTCGCCGTGGTGGCGGACGAAGTGCGCCAGTTGGCCGTGCGCAGCGCCAGCGCATCCAAGCAGATCCATCAGCTGATCGGCGATGCCCGGGGGCGCGTCGAGGAAGGCGCGAGCCTGGTCGGCACGGCGGGTCGAACGATGGACGAGATCGTCGCTTCCATCGCCAACGTGACCCAGGTGACCAGCACGATCAGCGAAAGTGCCGTGGCACAGTCCTCCGGCATCCAGCGGGTCAACCAGGCGGTGGCGCAACTGGAAGCGGTCTACGGCAACATCTGACCGTCAGCCCTGCGCATCGGCGATGCGCGGCGTGTCGACCGCCGGGTAATCGTTGCTGGTCTCGAACTCGGCGTAGGGGTCGTTGCTCTCGCGCAGCCCGGACAGCGGCACGCGCTCGGCCACGCCCATCAGGCGGGCGCGCAGCATGCTCACCTCACGGATTTTCTCAGAAGCGGCGAAGGAGTATTCGTCGGTCATGTCGAAGGCCGCCACCACGTTTCCCTCCTCGCTACGCATGATCCAGGGGCGACGCGCGGTGATCAGCCCGGCGCGCTGCATCACCTTGTAGGTCTCCAGAAGGATACTGACGACCAGATCGGTGCGGCCGGGAAAGGGGCGATACCCGACGATGATGGAAGTAGCCAAGATTGAGTCCCCTGAATGCGTTGCGCGGCTTTTCAGGAGATTGTTTCGCGAGGCTCGTCAGCGTCAAGTGATCCGCTAGGCGTATCCGGCAGAGAGTGGCTTCACAACTCGCGGACGACCCGAAAACCCACGCGCGCGCTACGCAGGTCGGAGGTCGCCCCCTGGCGGTAAGCCGATCGCACCATGTCCGGCGCGCTGCCCCACGAACCACCGCGGATCACCCGCCGCCCGCAGCCCGGGTTGACCCAGGCCTCCGCGGAACGCGGTGCCCGGATATAGTTGTCGTGCCAGCAATCGGCCACCCACTCGGACACGTTGCCGCCCATGTCGTAAAGACCGAAGGCGTTCGGCGTGAAACTCATGACCGGGGCCGGGCCCCAGAAACCGTCCTTGTAGCCGTTGAACGCATTGCTCCAGCGGCGGCCCGAGCCCGAACGGTCGTTGCCGCCGGTCAGGTTCTCCACGCGGGAACCGGGCGAGCCGTCGCCCCACCAGTACCGTGTAGTGGTGCCGGCACGCAGGCCGTATTCGAATTCGGCTTCGCTGGCCAGGCGGTATTTCTTGCCCGTGCGTTGCGAGAGCCAGTCGGCGTAGGCCTTGGCGTCGTTCCAGGACACGTTGATGACCGGCAGGCGGTCCTGGCCGGGCTTGCCGGCGTAGTCGTCCTGCCAGTTCGCGTTGGAGTCGTCCCGCAGGCCGCCGCTCTGCTCGTCGTAGACACTGCCACCCTGCATCGATACCGACTGCGGCACGTAGCCCGTGGCGCGGACGAAGTCACGGAACTGCCCGATGGTGACCGCGCTGCGCGCCATGGCAAAGCCCTTGTCCACCTGCACCTCGTGCACGGGTGCCTCGTTGGCGTCGTGGCCGCGCTCACCGTCGGGGGAGCCCATCAGGAAGCGCCCCGTGGGTACCACCACCATGGCGGGGGCCTGACCGGTGGAGTCGACGAAGCGATCGGCGAAGACCTGGCCGGGTTTGTAGCTGGCGTACAGGCGGGCATTGGTCAGCCGCTCGTTGAAGTCGTCCAGACCGGCGAGGTCGGCGCTGGTCTGCTGCGCCTTGTCGGCAAGCTGCCGGGCAAGCTCGAGATTGCCGGCGTCGAGGGCTGAGCGGGCCTGGGCCAGCATCGCCGTGGCACTCTGCCGGCGCATGCCCTCGATACGACCACGCGTATCCTGCAGCGCCTGCGATTCCGGCTGGATGACCGCGGCGGCGGCCAGGGCCGTGTCCGCTGCCGCGAAGTCGTTCTGGGCCACCGCCGCCAGCGCCTTGTCCAGCACCGTGCGCTGCACCTGCGTGATGCCCTGCTCCGCCACCGCATTGCCCTCGTCCATCTGCAGCACCTGGCGATAGGTGTCCAGCGCGCTGTCGCCGTGCGGCAGGTCGGCCTTGCCTTCCTGCAACTGCGTCGCCGCCTTGCCCAGCAGCGGCCGCACTTTTTCCAGCACGCCCAGTTTCTGTTGCAGCGGCGCGACATCCGCGGCGCTGGCGGGCAACGCCTTCAGTGCCGCCAGCGATTCGCGCGCCGCATCGGCGTCGCCCAGCGCGATGTCCTGCTCGATCTCGGCGGCCATGCGCGCGCGCACCTCGTCCATGCCGGCCAGGGCACGCTGGCTGTCCGCCTTCTCCTTGAGCACGGCGCCGAAGAGCGCGGCCGCGCTGTCCCTGCCCCCCACCAGGCGATCGACCGCCAGGGCCTTGTCGCCGCGATCGAGCAAGGCCGTCAATTCGGGCGTATCCGGGCTCTTCTGCGCCGGCAACACCCGTTCCGGGGATTTTTCACGCCGCCGCGCCGCGATCACCGCCGTCGGCGCCAGCATGATCGGCGGCCCTGCATCGAGTTCGGAGACCACCGCCCCAGCCGCCGCTTGCGGACGCTGGTCGAAGCCCATCGTGGTCGGCTGGCCCCGCATGGGCGAACGCGGCGTGTTCTGCGTGGTCTGGACGTGCAGCACCTGCGGGAAGAAATGGTAGAACAGCGCAAAACCGAGCAAGGCCACGCCCAACGCGCCGCCCATGGCGCGCTGTCGTCGAACGGTCTCGGTGTTGGGCATGGTGGGCGGTTCCGTGCGAGCCTGCTATCGTGCGCTGCAACCATAGGGAATCGCGCCCGGCAGGGCAACACGATACGTCGCCGCGACTCCTGACCGACCCCAAGGATCTTGCATGACAACGAGCGACCTCGCTCACCCCGCCCCCTGGATCGACCATCGCGAGGGGCTCGATGCGTGGCTCGCTCCCATCGCACCCTCCGCCGTCGTGGGGCTCGATACCGAGTTCATGCGTCGCAACACCTTCTACCCGCAGCTGGCCTTGCTCCAGCTCGCGCACGAAGGCCGATACGCCCTTATCGACCCGCTGGCGGTGCCGCTGGACGACGCCCTGGCGCCGGTGTTCGCCGCGCAACCGGTCGTCACGGTGATGCACAGCGCCGGGGAAGACCTGGAAGCGATGGCCCCGTTCCTTCCGGACGGCCCGCACACCCTGTTCGACACGCAGATCGCCGCGGCCTTCGTCGGCATGGGCCTGGGCATCAGCTACCGCGCCCTGGTGGCGGAACTGGTCGGCGAAGAACTGGACAAGGGCGAGACGCGCAGCGACTGGCTGCAGCGCCCGCTCACCGAGTCGCAGAAGCTTTACGCCACGCTCGACGTCGTCCATCTGCACCCGGTCCATGCGATCCTCTCCGAACGCCTGGCCGAACGTGGCAGGGCCCACTGGCACGCGGAAGACTGCGCCCGGATGAAGCGACGCGCCAGCCAGCGCCAGGGCGATGCCCAGCCCCAGCGTGGCTTCAAGGCGGCCAGCGAATGGGCGCCAGAACAGCAGGCCTTGCTGCGCCGGATCCTGCGCTGGCGGGAGGCCTCGGCACGTACGCTGGACAAACCCCGCTCCTGGCTGCTGGAAGACAACCACGCCCTCGATCTGGTCGCGTCGATACCGAAAACCCCCGCCGAGCTGGATGAACGCGTACGCGGTACCCGCGCCCTGCGCTCGGCACAGCGCCAGGAGTTGTTCGACCTGGTGCGCCAGCCGGTCACGGCGGACGAGGTGGAAAGCACCGCCGCCATCATCGGCCACCCGGTCGGTGACGCCAAACGCGCGATCAACGAGATGCGCAGCGCCATCGACACCCTGGCCACGCAGCTGGATGTCCCGCCGGGCCTGCTCTGCGCACGGCGCTCGATGGAAGAACTGGTGATGAGCGGTGGTGTGTGGCCCGAGGCCCTGGAGGGCTGGCGCCGCGAGGTGTTGCACGATCGTCTTTGCGCGCTGTTGCCGGATCGCGGCTAGGCATCCAACCAGGCATCGAACGATTCGTGGGTCGTAGTCGTTCGCCTTAGTGGCTGCACCGCGTTCGCCTGATGAAAACCGTCCTTTTCGGACGGTCAGGCATGTTCGGGACCGTGGGGCTGTGCAGGACGCACCATGCGTACCGATCAGAACCGGGCTTGCGTCCTTGAAGATGTTTGCGCGCCCCGCATCGCTTCAAGCTGATCGTTTTCCAGCCTCAACTTGCGGGCCTGCTGTTTTGCGAGTTCCGCGCGTGCACCGACCCAGCTGGCGCATTCCCAGATCAGGAACCCGCCGAAGACCATTGCGAGTGTCGCTACGCCGAGGATCGAATTCATTACGCTTGCTCCGTTAGTCAGTTATCTGGCTGCGGATGCATTGTCCCCAGCACGTGCGGCGCTAGCATCTGACAGGTGTCATCCATTGCTCGTCACGAATCTGGTTTAACCGGATGGTGCATTAGGGACCGGACGGTGTCATTTACCGGGTCAAGCAGAAAACCGTAAGGAGTACGTATGAATAGGTCCTGCGAGGCACGATTGGCTTTTGCCTTACTTATCGCTGCCGCAGCAAGCGCGGCACACGCATCCACACCGGACTGCCTATCGATGCAACAGGCTGCCGCGCAGGATGCGATATCACAGGCATCCCATGGAGACAGTGCGGCGAGGCTTCGCTCGGCAGTCCTCTCGAGAGATGACGCCGCATTTGACTCCGCCTTGGGCGAACTCGTTGGCCGGACTGATGAGACATCGACCAACGCGCTCAAGCAGGCATTAGCGGGCGCTGCCTGGATCGGCAACTCCCACGCGCTATCCGCCCTGCTCTCGGCCCGGGTAGATCCTGACGCAACCTCGCCACTGACTGCTTCGCCGCCCATCGTATTGGCGGCTCAATGCGGGCAAACCGAGGCTATGGCCGCACTCCTGACCAAGGGAGCGAACATTGCAGCCGGTTCCACTCCCGATCACGTCGACAACGTTCCGCGAGGGGCGTTGGAAGCCGCACTCGTCGGCGGCCAGCCGAAGACCGCGACATGGCTGCTTGATCACGGATATGACGTTTGCCAGACGGGTGAGCGCGCGCGCATCGGCAGGCTGCTGTCCCATCCAGGCCTGAGCGCGGCATGGCCGGCGTCGCTAAAGGCGAGGCTGATATGCCAGGCACCTAGTGCGAAGTGAAGCGAAAGCCCACGCGGTAAGCTTTGAGACGCCTCGAAGTGACAATGTTGGCACTCACCAGATTCGCTGATATGATCCTCGGTACGTGGGGCGGTAGCTCAGCCGGGAGAGCGTCGCGTTCGCAATGCGAAGGTCGGGAGTTCGATCCTCCTCCGCTCCACCATGTCATTCCAGACAAAAGCACGCGGTGTCCTTCACCGCGTGCTTTTTTCATTTCAGACAGGTCGTTCATCTGCCAGCCAGCTACAAAGCGCGGTAACGCGTAGCCTTGTCGCATCCCTGTTCGGCTACCCACCATGACCGATCCCCTGCATCCGCCCCATGACCGGGCGGCCATCCCACTTGCGCCCTCGCTCGACCCCACGCTCGCGCAGGAACACATGCGCAGCCGGCTGCCGCGCGTCCGCCGACGCCTGGTCGCCACCACGCTGATCGCCATGGCCCTGGCTGCCTTCGTCGCGCTCATCGCCCATGCGCTGACGCGGCTGATCGCACTGGTCACGCATGTGGCGTTCTTCGGCGACTGGAGCACGACCTGGGTGAGCCCGGCGCACAACCACCGCGGCGTCTGGGTCATCCTGATTCCCGTCATCGGTGGCTTGCTCGTCGGCGCCATGGCGCGCTGGGGCTCGCGAGCCATCCGCGGGCACGGTATCCCCGAAGCCATGGAGCAGGTGCTGACCAACGAAAGCCGGATTCCCGCCCGCATGATCTGGCTGAAGCCGGTGTCCTCGGCCATCGCCATCGGTACCGGCGGCCCGTTCGGTGCGGAGGGCCCGATCATCGCCACCGGTGGTGCCCTCGGTTCCTTCATCGGGCAGTTGCTGCCGGTGACCGCGGATGAACGCAAGACGCTGCTTGCGGCCGGTGCCGCGGCGGGTATGGCTGCCATCTTCGCCGCGCCCCTCGCCGCCGTGCTGCTCAGCATCGAGATGCTGCTGTTCGAGCGTCGCGCGCGCTCGCTGGTACCGGTCGCCATGGCTGCGGCGACCGGCACCGCCGTCCGCTTCGCACTCGAAGGCCCGGGCCCCGTGTTCCCGATGGCGGCGCTGCTGCCCGCCTCGGTCACGGCGCTGGCGGTCTACACCCTGCTGGGCCTGCTGTTCGGCGTGATCGGCGTCGGCGTGACCCGGCTGGTATACGGTCTGGAAGACCTCTTCGAGCGCCTGCCGATTCACTGGATGTGGTGGCCGGCCATCGGCGGTATCGCCGTGGGTGTGGTGGGTTACCTGGTGCCCTCCACGCTGGGCGTGGGCTACGAGAACATCGTCGCCGTGATCGGCGGCCACCTTGGTCTCGGCGCGCTGGCACTGCTCGCCTTCGCCAAGCTGGTGTCGTGGTCGATCGCGCTGGGCAGCGGTACGTCGGGCGGCACGCTCGCACCCTTGTTCACCATCGGTGGCGCACTCGGCGGATTGCTCGGCATCTTCCTCGCCCACTGGCCCATCGCCCAGGTCGACCCCCGCATGGCCGCGCTCGTGGGCATGGCGGCGCTGTTCGCGGGGGCGGCACGCGCCATGCTGACCGCCGCGGTGTTCGTGTTCGAAACCACCATGCAGCCCCATGCGCTGCTGCCGTTGCTCGCCGCAAGCGTGGCCGCCTATCTCGTCTCGGGTCTGCTGATGCAGCACACGATCATGACCGAGAAGATTGCCCGTCGCGGTGTGCACGTGCCCACCGACCTCGTTCCCGAACACCCGTTGCACCAAGGTAACGCATGACACATACACCCTCCGTCCTGTTCGTCTGCACGGGCAACATCTGCCGCTCACCCACGGCCCACGCGCTGCTGCTGCACAAGGCCGCCGCCTTGCAGTGGGACGTCCGCGTGGACAGCGCCGCCGTTACCGGCGAGGAAATCGGCAATCCGCCGGACCCTCGCGCCCTGACCGAACTGAAGCGTCGCGGCGTCGCCATGCCGGCGCACCGCGCCCGGCGCGTCGTGCCGAGCGACTTCACCGACTACGATCTGGTGCTGGGCATGACCGCCAGCCACGTACACGCGCTACGGCGCATGGCGACGAATGCCGAGGAAAAGATCGGACTGCTGATGGATTTCACCGAGGACGCCAAAGGCGTCGACGTGCCCGACCCCTGGTATGGCTCGGCAAAGGACTTCGCACACGCGTTCGACATGATCGAACACGGCATCGATGGCGTCATACACCGGCTTCGCAGCCTCGACGCCGGGAATGCTACAACTGCCGAATCATAGGATGGCATGGGAATCGATGGTCTTACCCGGCAAGGGTCGTAAGCGCGACGCACGCCTGCGCATGGCATGGCTGCTGGCCCTCTACGGACCGTTCGCAGCGGCGACGGCTTCTACGACAGCCCTGGAGCGCGATGCCCTGATGGCCAGTGCACGCCACGAGCGCAGCGCGGGACATCGCGTCGACGCCCTGGCGCATTGCCAGGCCGTGCTCGACCGCTGGCCGGGGGATGCCGAGGCACAGGCACTGAACGTCGCTTTGCTGACGGAGATGGGCGCCACCACGCTTGCCCGGGAACGGGCGGCACGCCTGCAGCCCCCGCTCTCGCCAGCGGACCGTCACCGCCTGGATGCCGACGATGTCGCCCACGAGATCCGCTGGGCCAACGGCGAACCCGCCAACCCGCGAAACCCGTATGCCGAGGCGGATCGGGCCGTTGCCGACGCGCGGCGCCTCGCGGACGATCCAAAACTCGATCCGGCACTGCGCCTGCGCGCTGAACTGGACCTGCTGGTCGCCCTCGATCATGCCGGCCGTACCGATGAAGTCGTCACGCGCTACGACGTGCTGCGCCAGCGCCACGTGGTACTGCCGCCCTACGTGGAGCGCGCGGTGGCCGACGCCCTGCTCGGGAAGCGTCGCCCGCATGAGGCCGTCACCCTTTACGAGGACAGCCTTGCCAGGGACCCCGGCCCCTACGACGCGGCGGACAGCGAACCGCGCATCGGGCTGATGTACGCCTATCTCGAATCCGGCCGAACCCGGGACGCGATCCGCACTATCGACGCCGTGGTGGCGAAGGAGCCGAAGTGGATCCGTGTCCCCGGCATCCGCCTGCCTATCCAGAATCCGCGGCGGGTAGATGCCGATCTCAATGCCGCTACCTTGCGCGAATACGTCGATATGCCGGCCGAGGCGCATGCGCGCCTGGCAGCGATGAGTCGCGAGGCCCCTGCCAACGCACAGATCCGTCGCGAACTGGGCATGGTGGAGATGGCCCGCGGCTGGCCCCGTCGCGCGCAGGCGGACTTCAACATCGCCGGCACCCTGGATCGTCGCGACATCGGTGCATACCTCGGCGAAGCCGAGGCCGCGCGGGCACTAAACGATTACGCCAGCGTCGACGAAGACCTGGCCGTGGCCCAGACACTGGCCGACCGCAATGGCCGTGTCGCACGTGCGCTGCGCTCGTGGCACCGCGAGCGCGGCTGGCAGTTCGACATCGGCACCGAGCAGGGCAAGGGCTCCAGCCCCGATTTCGGTGATCGCGATGCCACCACGCAGGCCTCTGTCGCCAGCCCCTTGATCGACGACCACTGGCGCGTGCTGGCACTGGCGCGTTACTCCACCGCGGATCTGCCCGAAGGTAGCGTGCGTCGTTCGCGCGCGGGCATGGGTGTCATCGGCTATGCCCGTGGCCTCGAGGCCTATGTGCGCATCTTGCCCGCGGCCGACCGCTATGTCGGCAAGACCGCGCTGGAAGGTGGCTTCAACTGGACCATCGGCGATCACTGGGCCTGGTCGACCGACTACAGCACGGCGGGCGATGACGCGCCGCTGCGAGGGCAGTACTACGGCATCTCCGCCAGGACGCTGGACACCGCGGTCACCTGGAAAGCCAGCGAGCTGACCCAGGCACGCGTGGGCCTCTCGCGGGACAACTTCAGCGACGGCAACGAACGCCGCGCCTGGTCGGCCACCCTGACCCAACGGTTGCACACGGCGCCCAACCTGGCCCTGGATGGCGGTATCGCCGTGGGCGGCTCGATGAACTCGCAGACCGATCGTCCGTACTTCAACCCCCGCCGCGACAACAGTTACGCCCTCACCGCCCGACTACAGAACCTGCTGGGCCAGGTCTACGAGCGATCCGTGACGCAACGCGTGGACGTCGCCTTCGGGCAGTACGCCGAACAGGGCTATGCCACCGACTGGATGGCCACCGTGCGCTACGGCCAGACGTTCCAGCCGCGCGCCGGGCTGCGCCTGGGCTGGGGTATCGGCTGGCACAACCAACCGTACGATGGACGTCGCGAGCATCGCGTCGTGCTCGACCTGACGATGCACTGGGGAGAATGAGAGCCATGCGTCCGCTGCTGTTCCTGATGATGTTGTGCGGGGTGGCCCTTTCGGCCGCCGCGCAGCCGGCCGCCCTGCCGCATCCCACACTGATCGTGCTTGCTTACCACGACGTACGCGACGATGTAGGCAACCCGGCCGACCACGATCCCGATGCGACGAGCACCGATCACCTGATCTCGCATTTCGACTGGCTGCGCGCCAACGGCTACCACATGGTCAGCCTGGCGCAGGTGGTCGATGCCAGCAAGGGCGGCACGCCCCTGCCTCCCGATGCCGTCCTGCTTACCTTCGACGATGGCCTGGTCAGTTTCTACACCCGTGTCTATCCCTTGCTGCGCGCTTACGGCTACCCCGCCGTGCAGGCGTTGGTCGGCTCGTGGATGGACATGCCCGACGGCGAGCACATGCCGTACAACGGCGGCGACTGCACGCGCGCCTGCTTCCTGACCTGGGACCAGGTCGCCACGATGCAGGCGTCGGGGCTGGTGGAATTCGCCTCGCATTCGTGGGCGATGCACCAGGGCCAGAACGGCAACCCCCAGGGCAACCAGATGCCCATGGCCGCGTCGCTGTTCTACGACAACGCTACCCGGCGGTACGAAACCGAATCCGACTACGCCGCACGCGTCCGCAAGGATCTCTCCCACAGCGCCGACGAGATCGCCGCGCACACCGGTGTGCGTCCGCGTGCCGTGGTCTGGCCCTACGGTGCCTTTACGCGCGTGGGCCGCGACGTGGCCAGCCGGCTGGGCATGAACGTCTCGCTGAGCCTCGGCGACAGCCTGCCCACCCTGGTGCCCGGCAAGACCATTCCGCGGCTGCTGGTCGGCGGCAACGTCACCGCCAACCGGCTCGGCTGGCTCATGCGCCACCAGGCACGGGTCGATGCCACGCGCGCCGTGCAGGTCGACCTCGACTACATCTACGATGCCGACCCCGCGCAGCAGGACCGCAACCTGTCCAAACTGCTCGACCGGATCAAGCGCATGCATCCGAGCCAGGTGTGGCTCCAGGCCTATGCCGACCCCGACGGTGACGGCGTAGCCGATGCCGTCTATTTTCCCAATCGCCACCTGCCGATGCGCGCCGACCTGTTCTCCCGCGTGTCCTGGCAGCTACGCACCCGGGCAGGCGTTCGCGTGTATGCGTGGATGCCGGTGCTGGCGTTCCGCTTTCCCAAGGGCAAGGACCTGCCTTCGCTCGCCGGCGAACCCGCGCACGGCGGCGATCATTTCCGGCTGGCACCCTACGATCCGCGTGTCCGCCAGATGATCGGCGACGTCTACGAAGATCTTGCCATGCACGCCGACGAAGCCGGCATCCTGTTTTCGGATGATGCCTACCTGCGCGATACCGACCACCTTGGCCCGTGGGCAAAGAACACCCCGGCGCAAAACACCCAGGCCCTCATCGATTTCACGAAGGCACTGACCGAGCGCGTACGTCGCTGGCGCCCGCAGGTGCTGACCGCCCGCAACCTGTACGCCCGTCCGGTACTTCAGCCACAGGCCGAAGCGTGGACGGCGCAGAGCCTGCCTGCGTTCGTCGCCGCCTACGACATGACCGCTATCATGGCCATGCCACAGCTGGACCAGCAGCCGGATCGCGCGTCGTGGTACAGCCAGCTCACCGCGCGCGTGGCAGCCGTGCCGGGGGCGATGGAACGCACGCTGTTCGAGTTCGCCACGATGGACTGGCGCACGCACACGCCCATTCCCGACGCCGAGCTGACGGCACACATGCGCGAGGTGCAGGCCCAGGGGGCGCGCCACATCGGCTACTACCCCGACGACTTCCTGCACAACCGGCCGGACCTGGAAACGATCCGCCCCTTCATTTCCGCCTCCGACTATCCCTACGAGGAGCCGAAGCGGTGAATGGCGGCATCCTGCACGCGTTTCTCGAGTTCGCGTTCTTCTATCCCCTGGCCATGTCGCTGATCTGGATGAGCGGCGGCCTGATCTATTTCATGCGCTGGGAACGTAACGAACCGGTCCGCGTGCACCCGCCCGCACTGGATGCCTACCCCAAGGTGTCGCTTGTGGTGCCGTGCCACAACGAAGGAGAGCAGGTGCGCGAGACCATCGCGCATCTTGCCTCGCAGCAATACCCGGATTTCGAGATCATCGCGATCAACGACGGCTCCGCCGACGATACCGGCGCCCAGCTCGACCAGCTGATGGACCAGTATCCGGCGCTGCGCGTCATACATATGGCCAGCAACCAGGGCAAGGCCATGGGCCTGCGTGCGGCGGCGCTCGCCTCCAACGCCGACTACCTGGTCTGCGTGGACGGCGACGCGTTGCTCGACGACTTTGCGACGCACTGGCTGATCTCGCACATGCTGGACAGCCCGCGCGTGGCAGCGGTGACCGGCAATCCGCGCATTCGCAACCGGTCGACGCTGCTCGGCAAGCTGCAGGTTGGCGAATTCTCGTCCATCATTGGGCTGATCAAGCGCGCGCAGCGCGTCTACGGGCGTATTTTCACGGTGTCAGGCGTGATCGCCGCATTCCGCAAGAGCGCCCTGCACGACGTCGGCTACTGGAATACCGACATGGTCACCGAGGACATCGACATCAGTTGGCGCTTGCAGATGCGCCACTGGGAGATCCGCTACGAACCCAATGCGCTGTGCTGGATACTCATGCCAGAGACCATCCGGGGCCTGTGGAAACAGCGGCTGCGCTGGGCCCAGGGGGGTTCCGAAGTCCTGTTGCGTTACACCGGCAAATTGATGCACTGGCGACAGCGACGCATGTGGCCGGTTGCGCTGGAATATGTGATAAGCCTGATCTGGTCGTACACCATGGCCACCATCGGCGTGCTGTGGTTGCTGGGCAAGTTCATCGAGCTGCCCCGTGCCTGTTATGTCCAGACGTTGCTGCCGCAGTGGCACGGCGTGGTGCTGGGCGTGATCTGCCTGACCCAGTTTTTCGTCAGCCTGCTGGTGGATCGCCGCTACGAAACCCGCATCGGCCGCAACTATTACTGGATGATCTGGTACCCGCTGGTGTACTGGTTGCTCAACACCGCCACCTCCATCGTGGCCATGCCCAAGGCGCTGATGAAACCCCGGGGCAAGCGTGCCGTGTGGATCAGTCCGGACCGCGGACTGCGATGAAAGCCGAAGCCATCCTCATCCAGCATCCCGAGCGCCAGTCGCGTACACGGCGGACGCTGTTCGGCGTGATCACCATCGTCGCCTGGCTGGCCTGGGCATTCCTCTGGCTGCCGCTTTTCACGTTCGTGGCGTGGGTTTTCGGCGTGCGTTCCGTGTGGCTGCAGTTCTACGTCGAGCATCGCATCGGCGATGGCGGCGACATCGACGCCATCTTCCTGGTCGCCCTGCTCAGTGCACTGACCATCACGGCCTGGTCGACGTACAACCGCGCCCGATTCACCGGCAGGCAGAAGCGTCGCGGAAACATGCCCTTCGGCGTGGAACAGACGGCCACACGGATCGGTGCAAGCGCTGCCGATGCCGTGCGCCTGCAGGCACATCGGCGTGGCGTGATCGACGTGGCCGACGACGGACGCATGACACTGCGGGACGCCAGCAACGCACCGCCCCGACAAGCCGGGGATACGGCGAAGGCTCAGCCCCGTACGAACCGATAGTGCGCCACCAGCCACTCCTGGCCATCGTCGTAGCCGAACAGTTCGGCGCACGACATCCAGAAGATCCGCCAGCGCTGGAACCACAACCCGGCCGCATCGCCATACGCCTCGCGCAACACGGTCATCACCTCGTCGCGCGCGGCATCCTGGTTGGCCAGCCAGTGATTGGCCGTGCGCTCGTAGTGGGTGCCGTCCACATGCCAGCGTTCTTCGATGCGCAGGTCGCGCTGGAACCACAACAGGGTGTCAGACGCGGGCATCAGCCCGCCGGTGAAGAAATGCCGACCCATCCAGTCGTTGTCGCCGTCCGTCTCGAACGGGTACATGAACTGACGGTGGGCGAAGATGTGCACGAACAGCTTGCCGCCCGGGCGCAACCACGTGGCCACGCGTGACAGCAGCGTCTCGTAGTTGCGCATATGCTCGAACATCTCCACCGACACGCAACGGTCGTAGCCGTTCGCGTCCAGATCCAGTGTGTTCACGTCGGTCGTGATGACCTTGACATTGTCCAGGCCCAGTTCGGCACAGCGCGCCTCGATATGCCTGCGCTGGCCGCTAGAGTTGGATACCGCGGTGATCCGCGCGTTCGGATAGAGCCGCGCCATCCACAGCGTGAGCGAGCCCCAGCCGCAGCCCAGCTCCAGGATCGACTGGCCGTCGGCCAGTTCCGCGCGGCGTCCGTACACCTCCAGCATCGCTTCCTCTGCCTGCGCCAGGCTTTCCGCACCGGACGGATACAGGCAGCCGGAATACTTCAGGCGCGGCCCCAGGCACAGCTCGAAGAAACGTGCGGGAAGCTCGTAGTGCTGGCCGTTGGCCGCATCGGTATGCACGGCGACAGGGCTCTGCCGCAACGCGTCGATACGCTTCTGGTAGCGCGCGGCGACGGCGGACAGCCCGCCCTCGCCTTCCTCGCGCAGGCGCGCCGCGCAAAGGCTACGGATACCGCGGCGAATCAGGGCGTCAGGCAGCATGCCCCGCTCGGCAAGACCGAGCAGGCCGCCGGCAGCGCGATCCTCGCGGGAGTAACCGTTGGCTTCGGCTGTCGTGTTCATGCGTCGTCGCTCTTTCGGGAAGGAAACCAGGGGAAGAACATGGGCGTGTCGCGCTGGTAGCGGCGGTATTCCTCGCCGCGCGAACGCAGCGCCTGGGTTTCCGTATACGGCACGCCGCTGACGAAACGCAGGAACAGGAACATCACCACCGGACCACTGAGGGCAAGCCACCACACGGGCGAGCCGACCGCCAGCGCCACGTAGGCAAACCAGTGCAGCCACTCGAAGAAATAATTCGGATGCCGCGAATAGCGCCAGAGGCCGTCGCGGCAGGTCTTTCCCCGGTGCGTCGGTTCGGCGCGGAAGCGGGCCAGCTGGCGATCGGCGAGCGACTCGCCCGCTACGCCGATCACCCATATCGCGATCGCCACGACGATCATCGGCAGGTTGGCCTCCGGGTTGGCGGCCACGGCCGTGAAGGGCACGGCGAACATCGCCACCAGGAACGCCTGGAACTGGAAGAAACCGAAGAACTTGCCCTGGTGACCCTGCCAGTGTTCGCGCAAGGCGCGGTAGCGGCCATCCTCCGGCTCACCCCGGACACGTTTCCACAGGTGCCATGCTAGGCGGACACCCCAGGCGCCGCCGAGCACGGCCAGCACCGCACGGGTAAGCGGTGCACCGGCGCCGGCCAGGGCCGCCCACACGGCCGACCCGCCCACGCCGACCGACCACAGTACGTCGACGATGCCGGCGTTCTTCTTCCGCCACTGCCATGCCCAGCCCGCGGTCATCACCCAGGCGGCGACCAGCCAGATCACCAGGAAGGTATGCCAGACGCTCATGCGAGCCTCGGCTTTTCGAGGAGCAGGTGCGACACGCCGATGGATCGCTCGATGAAACCGCCTTCGCAGTAGGCGAGGTAGAACTCCCACATGCGCATGAATCGCGTGTCGAAGCCCTGCTCGCGCACGTCGGCCAGGCGCGCCATGAACCGCACGCGCCAGGCATGCAGCGTGCGTGCGTAGGAGGCGCCGAAGTCCTCCAGCCGCACCAGCGCGAGATCGGATGCGCGTGTCTTCGCCGCCAGCATGCCCTGCACCGACGGGATGAAACTGCCCGGGAAGATGAATCGCTTGATGAAGTCCACCGAACGCAGGGCCTGCGCGTAACGGTGGTCCTCGATGGTGATGGCCTGGAGCAGCACACGCCCGCCGGGACGCAGCAGGCTGGCGATCTTGGCGAAATAGGTTTCCTGGTAGGCCGCGCCGATGGCCTCGATCATCTCGATCGACACCACCTTGTCGTAGCTGCCGGTCAGGTCGCGGTAATCCTCCAGCAGCAGGGTCACGCGGTCGCCCAGCCCGGCCTCGGCCACGCGCGTGCCGGCCAGCGCGAACTGCTCACGCGAGATGGTCGTGGTGGTTACGTGGCAACCGTAGTGACGGGCCGCATGGATGGCGAAGCCGCCCCAGCCCGTGCCGATCTCCAACACCCGGTCGCCGGGCTTCAGGTCCAGCCACTGGCAGATGCGGTCCAGCTTGCGGGTGGACGCCGTTTCCAGGTCGTCGTCTTCACCCTCCCACAGCGCCGAGGAATACATCAGGTCGGCGGACAGGAACAGGCGGAAGAAATCATTGCCTAGATCGTAATGGGCGGCGATGTTGCGCTGGCTGCCCACGCGCGTGTTTTCGCGCAGCGCGTGCCAAGCCTTCATCGCCAGGCCGCCCACGCGCGCGAGTCCGGTTTCCATGCCATCGAGACGATCCCGGTTGCGCACCAGCAACCGGATCAGGCCGACGAGGTCGTCGCAGGTCCACAGGCCATCCATGAAGGCTTCGCCGGCACCGACACTGCCGTTGGCCGCCACGGCCCGGTAGAAGGCCATGTCCTTCACGTCCAGCCTGACATCGGGCGCACCCTCGACGAACTCCCCCAAGGTGGTGCCCCCGAGCGCGTCAAGGATGGTGAGGCGGCCATGCCGGAGGCCCGCCATGCGTGACAGCAGCATGCGCCGCAGGAAGCGGTGGCTGCGCGAGTCGGCGATGAATTCTTCCGTGCGGGCGATGCGGTTCATGGTCGTGAGCCTTGCTTCATCGGGTGGTCGTGAACGGGGTTGCGCTTGAGCCACAGGCGCAGGGCCTGGAAATGGATGGCGCCGACCACCTGCGCGGTCATCAGGGGATAGCGCCAGAGCACGCGAGCCAGCGAGGCGGCACAAAGCGGCCGCCTATGCAGGGACAGGTGCGCGTCGAATTCACGCTCGCCGTCCCGCAGTACGTCCATGTGGACGCTCAACCGTACATCCGGCGCGGTGAAGCGCCAGCGGTAGGTGCGGTCCATCGGCATGAACGGTGACACGTGGAAGACCTTGTCGAAGTCGGCGTCGATGGCGTGGCCACCGGATGCCGTGACGGGCAGCACATAGGTATGGCGCTCGCGCCACGGCGTGTTGGTGATCTCGGCGACCACGCATTCCAGCGTCGTGCCGTCCACCGCATAGCAGTAGTAGAACGTGACCGGGTTGAACACGATACCCGCATAGCGCAGGTGGGTCAGCACGCGCACGGGGCCGGCGGGCCGGCGGCCGGTCACCTCGCCAGCGCGGTCGCGTACCGCGTCGGCCAGCGACGTGGCCGGGTCGCCGTAGTAATCCGACCGACGAAACTCGGCCACGTTGCGCCGGTTCGTCGACCACAGCCAGCGACCGGCGAACACCCGGTCCACTTCGTCCAGGTCCAGGAACAGCTGGGCCATGCGATAACGGAACGCATGCTCATGCGGCGCATGGCGATGGTGCGTCACCACGCCCTCGTACACCGCACTGGCAAGGGACGTGTTCACGCCACGACCTCGGCACGACGGGCGACCACGGCATCGAAGTCGTGCGCCAGTTCGACGGCGCTGCGCATGCCGTCCTCGTGGAATCCCCAGCCCCAGTACGCGCCGGCGAACCACGTGCGCCGCCGGCCCTGGATCTCGTTCCGGCGCGCCTGTGCCGCTACCGATGCGTGGGTATAGACCGGATGGTGGTAGGTCATGCGACGCAGGATGCGCGACGGATCGATGGCCTCGGTGCGGTTCAGCGTCACCACGAACGGTTCGGGCGCCTGGATACCCTGCAGCAGGTTCATGCAATAGCTGACCGTACAGGCCGCGCCCGGCCGGGCCGGAATGAAGGCGTTCCATGCGGCCCATGCCTTGCGCGAGCGCGGCAGCAACGAGGCATCGGTATGCAACACGGTCTCGTTGGGCTGGTAGGTCATGGCGCCTAGGACGGAGCGCTCGGCGCCATCGGCATCCCCCAGCAGCGCCAGCGCCTGGTCGCTGTGGCAGGCCAGCACGAGTTCGTCGAACGCGTGGGTGCCGCCGTGCGTTACCACCTCGACGGAGTCCGCGTGGCGCCGCACGCCCACCACCGGCGTATTCAGCCGCTCGGTCACGTGCCAGCGAGCGCGCAGCGCATCCACGTAGGTGCGGGAGCCACCCTCCACCACGCGCCATTCGGGGCGGCCCGCGATACGCAGCATATGGTGGTTGGCCATGAAGCGAACCAGGTACTTCGCCGGAAAGCCAAGGATCGACGACGACGGCGACGACCATAACGCGCAGGCCATCGGCACCAGGTGTTCGTCGCGAAAGGCCGCGCCGTAACCGTGGGCCTGGAGGTAATCGCCCAGCGACGGTCCCTGCCCGTCGACGTCCAGCAGCGCCGGTGCCTCGCGATAGAAACGGAAGAGGTCGCGCAGCATGCCCAGGAAGCGCGGCGAGACCAGGTTGCGTCGCTGGCAGAACAGCGTGTCCAGCGTGGCGGCGTTGTACTCCAGGCCACTGGCCTCGCTGCGCACCGAGAAACTCATGGTGGTCGGCTTCGTCGCCACGCCCAGTTCGTCGAAAAACGCGGACAGCAGCGGATAGTGCGCCCGGTTGTGCACGATGAAACCGGTGTCCACGGCATACTCGCGCCCGCCCTGGACCACGCGATGGGTGTGCGTGTGTCCGCCGGGATAATCGTTGGCTTCGAACAGGGTGACGTCGTGGTGCCTCGACAGCAGCCACGCGGAGGCAAGTCCGGCAATGCCCGAGCCGACGACCGCAATGCGCATGCTCAACCCCTTGCCTTGACGGATACCCAGGCGGGGATCGGCTTCAGGTCATGCACCAGCCCCAGCCACGACATCACCACCAGGCCGTAGTAGGTCATGTCGATCTCCCACCAGCGAAAACCCTGGCGAACGGTGCCGGGGAAGAAGTGATGGTTGTTGTGCCAGCCCTCGCCGAACGTGATGAGGGCCAGCCACACGTTGTTGCGGCTGTCGTCACGTGTATCGAAACGCCGCTTGCCGTACCGGTGGGCCAGCGAGTTGATGGTCACCGTGGCGTGGAACAGCACGGTGGTGGAAATGAAGAACCCCCACACCAGCATCTGCCAGCCATTCGTACCCAAGCCCGGCGCCACGTGCTGGAGCAGCTTGCCCAGCCCGAACAGGGCGATGGCCAGCACGACGGGAATGGCGGTATCGAAGCGATCGAGCCAGCGCAGTTCCGGATACACGGCCAGGTCGGGCACGCGCTCGATCTCGGTGCGGAAGCCACGGGGCGTCAGGAACCAGCCCGCATGGCTCCAGAGGAATCCGTGCACGGAGGGCGAATGCGGGTCCAGCGTCGTGTCCGTGTGCCGGTGATGGTTGCGATGATGGGCCGCCCACCAGAGGGGACCACGCTGCACACAACTGGCACCGATGAGGGCGAAGACGAACTGCACCGCCCGGGATGTGCGGAAGGTGCGATGGGAGAAATAGCGGTGGTAGAAACCGGTCAACGCGAACATCCGCACGGCGTACAGCGCCAGCGCGACCCCTACCGCCACCGTCGACACACCCGTCCAGATCGCCCCGAAACACGCCAGGTGCATCACCACGAACGGCGAGGCGCGCAGCCAGTCGATCCGATCGGCACGGGCATCGTCGCCGGCATCCGCGACCGAGGTGTCGAACCAGCGGCGCCACGCTGCCTTGCGACGCGGCAGGGGGACGTTGCGGGTGGCGTCGATGGGCATGGGGACAGGGGCTCCTTGGGTTTCCGGATATATACGGGATGGTGCTGCAAAAGGATGCACATGCCCGGCTACGCTGCCCCCGACACCCGGTTCATGCTATAGATCGTGGTGCACCGTTGACCGGCCCCGTCCGACCAAGGAAACCCGACGCATGCCCGCCACCAGCCCCGCCGAGCGCGACGAGCTGAACCGATTGCTGCTACGCACCGCCGAAGGGGACGAACGCGCCTTCGCCGAGCTCTACCGCCGTACCTCGCCGCGCCTGTTCGGCGTCTGCCTGCGGGTGATGAACGATCGCGACGAAGCGGAAGAAGTGCTCCAGGAGGCCTTCGTCACCGTATGGAAGCGATCCGGGAGTTTCGATCCGGCCCTGGCCAGCGCGGTTACCTGGCTGCTGACCGTGGCCCGTAACAAGGCGATCGACCGCCTGCGCCAACGCCCGGACCTGCGCCAGGCGCACGATGTCGACTTCGACGCCCTGGTCGACGATCGCCCCGGACCCGCCCATGACGCGGAAAGCGACCAGGAGTACCGCCGCCTGCGCGCCTGCCTGTCCGAGCTCGAACAACAGCAGCGTCGCTCGATCCGTGAAGCCTTTTTCGGTGGCGCTACGTATAACGAGCTGGCGGAACGCGCAAAGGTGCCCCTGGGCACCATGAAAAGCTGGGTCCGCCGCGGTCTCCTGCAGCTCAGGGCTTGCCTCAATCCATGAACAGTACTTTCGAATCGGACAAGGACAACCTGCGGTATGCCGAGTACGTACTCGGCCTGCTGGATGCGGACGCGCGCGCCGCGGTCGCCAGGGAGGTGGAAACCAGCCCGGAGGCGGCCGTCGCCGTGGGCCTCTGGCAGCGACATCTCACGCCGCTCGCGCTGGAGATCGCCGACGAGGCACCGCCGGCCCACGTGTGGGCCGCGATCCGCAGGCGCCTGGGCCTGGATGCTGCGCCATCGCGCAAGCCCGACCGTGCCTGGGACAGCGTGGCACTGTGGCGTTGGCTCGGCATGGGCGCCACGGCCGTGGCCGCCTGTCTGCTGGTGCTGACCCTCACCCGTCCCGGCGTGCCGACCACGGCGCCGGTGGCGACGACGGCACCGGCACCGGCCACGCTGATGGTCGCCACCATCGCCACCGACCATGGCGTGGCCGGGTGGACAGCCACCATGGACATCGAACGTAGCGAACTGTTGCTCGTGCCCGCGACACCCGAGGCGATCGCCGCCGATCGCAGCACCGAACTCTGGCTGATCCCCGAAGGCGGCAAGCCCATATCGGTGGGCGTCTTCGCACCCTCCGATCCCAAGCGCATCCACCTGGACAAGTCGTTGCTCGACCGACTCGGCCCCACGGCCGCCCTGGCCGTTTCGCTGGAACCGTCGGGCGGCTCGCCCACCGGCCAGCCCACGGGCCCGGTCATCGCCAAGGGCGCCATTCGCGCGGCGTAGCCACCCGCAGGCGCTCAATCTTCCCTCATGCCTGCCGTTACCACTACTGCGTCGCAGGCCGGGAGAAGCACGCCAATGAAAGCGCTCATCGCCGCGGTCCTCATCGTCGCGGCCCACGTTGCCGGCCTTGCGCTGATGCCCTCGCGCGGCATGACCGTGTCCTACGTGTTCTTTTTCGCCGTGGCGTCGCTGGCCGTGGCTGGCACAGTGCGCGCGTTCCGTCGCTCGGGCACGCCCGGCGACCGCCGCTGGTGGCTGCTCACGGCCAGCCTGCTGCTTTGGACCATCGGCATGGGATTGTCCGCCCGGCAGGACTACACGCTGGACAACGCCAACCTGGCACCCGGCGACAGCATGTTCTTCTACATCCTCTACGTACTGCCGGTGCTGGTGGCGGTATCGTCCGCGCCGGTGGCGGCCCGCAAGTACTGGGCGCTGGGCATCGACCTGGTACTGGCGTCCCTGCTGGGCGTGCTGTTCTACGTGCGCACCTTCTCCATCGTTTCCCTCCAGGGCGCCATAGGGCCGCAACAAGCCATCGACGTGGCCTACATGCTCGACTTCGAGAACGCCTGCCTCGCGGTGGCGGCATCGTTGCGCTTCCTGGCCACGGACCGCGCCGACGACCACGCCTTCTTCCGTTCGGTCACCGCCTTCTTCGTCACCTATGCGCTAGCCGGCTTCTTCTACAACCACTTCGTCGCACTCGGCGGCAACCCGAATTTCGGCACGTCCCTGTGGGATGTCCTGCTCGACGTGCCCTTCCTTGCGCTCGTGACGACGATGGCGGCCCGCCTGCCGCAAAGGCACTGGCACGCGCCGGTCTACCTCGTCCGCTTCGTGCAGAGCGCCAGCCCCACCTTCCTGGCCATGAGCGTGCTCGGCTTCGGCCTGATGGTCATTCCCGGTTATCCCTCGCTGGGCATCGCGGGGGCGATCGCCGCGGTCATCGGCATCGGCCTGCGCGGTACCCTGGCGCAGGTGGACCTGGTGGAAGAGGAGTACCGACTCTCACGCAGCCGCGAGGAACTGCAGGGGCTGGTATTCATCGACAGTCTTACCGGCCTGGCCAACCGGCGCGCGCTGGACGAGCGGCTGTTGCGCGAGTGGCACCGCCCCGGCCAGCGCGAACCCATCGCCCTGCTGATGATGGACGTCGACTATTTCAAGGAATACAACGACCGCTACGGCCACCTCGCCGGAGACGACTGCCTGCGTGCGCTGGCGGACACGCTGACCGCACGCGGCCTGCGTCCCAGCGACTTCATCGCCCGCTTCGGCGGCGAGGAGTTCGCGGTCGTGGCCCCCGGCACGCGGCTGGACGATGCGCTGGCGCTCGCCGAGGATCTTCGTTCCCAGGTGGAGGCCCAGGCGATCCTGCACCCGACCAGTCCCTTCGGGATATTGACCATCACGATCGGCGCAGCGGCGATGCATCCGACCGCGAACAGCGGTCCGCTCGATCTGCTCAATGCCGCGGATCGCGCCCTGTACCGGGCCAAGGAAGCCGGGCGCAACCGTGTCGGCGGCGCCGTCGAACCCCGCCCTGCCACCTCGCGGGCCTGACGCATGTCGCGACGCTGGCTCCGGATCGCCGGTGCGGGCATCGTGCTCGTGCTGACCCTCGTGGGGGGCCTCGCCTGGCGCACGCGCGATGCCCGACCGCTGGAGCTGCGTCCCGAGGGGGCCTTGTCGGGATCGCCCGGCATCTCACCGGCGGGAAGCGTGCCGCCGCGGGCGACACCCGCCGTCGAAAGCCGCGCCCCTGTCGGCGGCGCGCCTGCGGCCGGCACGCCGCCACCTTCCAGCGCGGCACCCTTGTCCGGCCTTTCACCCCGCAGCGCAACGCGGGCGGGCGATGGCACGCCGCGGGACGAAGCGCGGTATCCTGCGACACCCGTGCTGCCACCGGACGATGCCGTCGGCGAGATCCGCCGGCTGCTCGGGCGCGGTGAACGCGCCGAGGCCTTGCGCCAGCTGCGTGACCTCCGCCGCCGGCACCCCCGTTACGACCTGCCCCAGGACCTGCTCGATATCCACCCATGAGTGTGCCGCTGGATACCCTCGCCGCATCGTGGCGGCATGAGGAAGACATCAGGAAAAGCCGTTTCCTCGCCCAGGCCGCCCCCGTGGCGTCGGCGGAAGATGCTCTCGCCTGGTTCGCGACCGCCGGTGATGCGAACGCCACGCACAACTGCTGGGCCTACCGGGTGGGCGACGCCTACCGCTTCCATGACGATGGCGAACCCGGCGGCACGGCCGGACGTCCCATCCTGCAGGCGATCGACGGACAGGGCTGCGACCGCGTGGCCGTGCTGGTGACGCGCTGGTACGGCGGCATCAAGCTGGGCGCGGGCGGCCTCGCCCGTGCCTACGGCGGCAGCGCGGCCGAGTGCCTGCGATTGGCCCCGCGCACGCCGATCGTCCCGGTCGGCCGGCTGGGCCTGCACTGCGACTTTGCCGAGCTGGCCCTGGTCACGGCACGGATACGCGACATGGAAGGAACGGTCGAGGACGAAACCTTCGTGGCCGACGGTGCCGACCTGGTCGTGAGTGCGCCGCTGGATCGCCTGGATGCGCTCGCGGCGCGTATCGTGGACCTCTCGCGCGGCCGGATCGCGCCGAGGCGCGTCGACTGAGCCGCGCCCGCACGTTGAATACGCCCTCGCCCGGCCCCATCCGGTGGCGGATGACTCACAGAATGGATCACGCATGACGGTCGAGCGCAGGGAAAAGTCGAAGAAGGTCGGCGTGCTCCGCAACCTCTGGCCATTCCTCCGTCCGCACAAGGGGTTGGCCATCGGCTGGCTGGTGTTCCTGGGGATATCCTCCGGCGCGTCGCTCACCCTGCCCGTCGCCGTGCGACACATCATCGACCACGGCTTCCTTGCCTCCAACCTGGCCTCCATCAACGGCACCTTCCTGGGCCTGTTCGGCGTCGCCATCGTACTGGCCATCGCCACGGCGGCCCGCTACTACTGCATCGCGCTGCTGGGCGAGCGTTCGCTGGCCGAACTGCGCAGCTCCCTGTACCGCCACGTCATCGGCCTGGACGTCGGATTCTTCGAAAGCACCCGCGTGGGCGAACTCACCTCGCGCCTGGGTACGGATACCGAGGTGGTGCAGACCCTGATCGGCTCCGGCATTTCCGTGGCGCTGCGCAGCGCGGTCATGCTGATCGGCGCCGCCGTGGCCATGGCCTGGACCAGCCCGCGCCTTGCAGGGCTCACCGCCCTGGTCATTCCTGCCGTGATGCTGCCCATCCTGGTGTTCGGTCGTCGCGTGCAGAAGCTGTCACGCTCCAGCCAGGATCGTATCGCGGATGCGGCGGCCGTCGCCAACGAAACCCTCAACGCGGCCCAGGCGGTCAAGGCCTATGCGCGCGAGCCCACCGAAAGCCGGCGCTACTCGGAGGCGATCGCCCTGGCGCTCGCCACGGCGCGTCGCCGTATCGGCATGCGCTCGCTGCTCACGGCGGCTGTGATCGTGCTGATCTTCGGCGCGATCACGCTGGTGCTCTGGGCCGGCGCGCGCGACGTCATCGCGGGCGAGCTCGCCCCAGGCGTGCTCAGCCAGTTCGTGCTCTATGCGATCTTCGCTGCCGGGTCCGTGGCCGGGCTTTCCGAGGTGTGGGGCGACGTGCTGCGTGCCGCCGGCGCGATGGAGCGTATCGGCGAGCTGTTCGCCGAAACCGCTACCATCGCCACGCCCGCCGCCCCGGAACCGCTGCCCACGCCCGTCACCGGCGCCTTGCGTTTCGACCACGTGCAGTTCCGCTATCCGTCACGTCCCGACGTGGCGGCGCTGTCGGATTTCGACCTGAGCATCGCGCCGGGCGAAACCGTGGCGCTGGTGGGGCCGTCGGGTGCGGGCAAGAGCACCGTGCTGAGCCTGCTGCTGCGCTTCCACGATCCGGTGTCCGGGTCCATCCGCCTGGATGGCGTCGACCTGCGCGCACTGGCCTTGCCGGAACTGCGCGGCGCCATCGCCCTCGTACCACAGGAGACCGTGATCTTCGGCGGCAGCGCCGCCGACAACATCCGTTTCGGCCGCGAGGACGCGACCGACGACGAAGTGCGCGAGGCCGCACGCCTTGCCGAAGCCGACGGCTTCCTTGCCGCCCTGCCCGACGGCTACGACGCGGCGCTGGGGGAGCGCGGGGTGCGGCTGTCCGGTGGACAGAAGCAGCGCATCGCCATCGCGCGGGCGATCCTGCGCGATGCGCCGTTGCTGCTGCTGGACGAGGCCACCTCCGCCCTCGACGCACAATCGGAAGCGGCCATCCAGCAGGCGCTGGAACGACTGGAAAAGGGCCGCACCACCCTGGTGATCGCGCATCGCCTGGCCACCGTGCAGCGTGCCGACCGCATCGTGGTGATGGACGGTGGCCGCATCATCGCGCAAGGCACGCATGAATCGCTGCTGCGCGAGGGTGGCCTCTACGCGGAACTGGCGCGGTTGCAGTTCGTCGCCTGACCCGCCGCGTTTCCGGCGTGCGCACGTCGCGTTGACGCGCGGCTGCCTAACGTCGGCGGATGGACAGCGACGTGCTGCTACCCCGCCCCCAGGGCCTCTATTGCCCCGCCGGCGACTTCTACATCGATCCGATGCAGCCGGTGCCGCGGGCGGTGGTGACGCACGCCCACGGCGACCATGCGCGCTCCGGCAGCGGCCTCTACCACGTGGCGCGAGCCGGCGGCGGACTGATGCGTGAGCGGCTCGGTGCCGCGTCGGTCATCCAGGAATATGCCTACGGCGAGCGTTTCACGCTCGGCAACACTGTGATTTCGTTGCATCCGTCAGGCCACGTGCTGGGCGCCGCGCAGATCCGCATCCAGACACCCGACCTGGTGGCAGTGGTCTCCGGCGACTACAAGCGCGATCCCGACCCGACCTGCGTACCGTTCGAGCCGGTGCCGTGCGACATATTCGTCACCGAATCCACTTTCGGCCTGCCGATCTATCGCTGGCCGCCGATGTCCCGTGTCATCGACGAGATGCTGGCCTGGCTGGACGAGTGCGCGGCACGCGGCGTGCCCGCGGTGCTGTTCTGCTACGCCCTGGGCAAGGCCCAGCGCATCCTCGCCGAACTGGCCCTGCGCACGGATCGCACGGTGCACCTGCACGGCGCCATGGTGCGACTGGTCGAGGCCTATCGCGACGCGGGTGTCCGCATGGTGCCTACCCAGCCGGTCAGCGACTCGGCCAAGGGCCGCGACTTCGCGGGTGAACTGGTGATGGCGCCGCCCTCTGCGGCTGGCGCCCCCTGGATGAAACGCTTCGGTAAAGCGTCCACGGGGTTTGCCTCGGGATGGATGCAGGTGCGCGGTGCGCGGCGCCGGCGTGGCTACGATCGCGGCTTCATCGTCTCCGATCACGCCGACTGGCCGGGGCTCATCCGCAGCGTCGAGGATTGCGGCGCGAAGCGTATCTACGTGACCCACGGCGACGGCGAGGCGTTGATCCGTTACCTGCGCGACAAGGGTCACGACGCGCGTGCGCTGCGCTCCCTGGGCGGCAGCATGCCCGACGAGCGCAGCAGCGAGGAAGGCGACTGATGCGCCGCTTCGCCCGGTTGTTCGAGGCGCTGGACCGGACGGCATCCACGACCGCCAAGCGCGAGGCCATGGCGGCCTACTTCGCCGATGCGCCCGCGGAAGACGCGGCATGGGCGGTTTACGTGCTGGGCGGCGGCAAGCTGAAGCGCACCGCCAGCTCGACCGAGATGCGCACCGCGCTGGCGATCGAGACCGGGTATGCCGATTGGTTGATCGACGACAGTTACCAGCATGTGGGCGACCTGGCCGAGACCATCGCGTTGATGTTGCCCGGTACCGACGACGACGAAGGTGAGGACACCGCCCTGCACGTATGGATGGAGGCGCGCCTGCCCTCGCTGGGCAAGCTGGAGGCCGGTGAGCGGATTGCCATGCTGCGCGAGTGGTGGCGGTCCACCCCGAAGGAACAGATCTTCCTCGTCAACAAGCTGCTCACCGGGTCGCTGCGCGTCGGCGTGTCGCAACGGCTGGTGGTACAGGCACTGGCCCAGTGGTCGGCGCTTGCCACCGACCTCATCGCCCATCGCATGAGCGGCACGTGGAAACCCAGTGCGGACGCGTTTCGTGCACTGGCCGGACCCGAGCGCGACGACGAACACGCGGGTGAACGTCCTTACCCCTTTTTCCTGGCCTCGCCGCTGGAACAGGACGTCGATGCGCTCGGTGCGATCGACGGCTGGCTGGCCGAATGGAAGTGGGACGGCATCCGCGCGCAGCTCATGCGCCGTGCCGAAGGTGCGCTTATCTGGTCGCGTGGCGAGGAGCGCATGGATGGCCGCTTTCCGGAACTGGAGCTGGCTGCGGCCGCCCTGCCCGATGGCTGCGTCATCGATGGCGAGATCCTGGCCTGGGCGCCGGACGAGGACCATCCGCTGTTGTTCGCCGCCCTGCAGAAACGTATCGGCAAGCTCAAGCCCGGTCCGAAGCTGCTGGCCGACACGCCGGTGCGCCTGATGGCGTACGACCTGCTGGAACTCGACGGGCAGGACCTGCGCGAGCGTCCGCTGGCGGAGCGACGTTTGCTGCTCGAACGCCTCATCGCATCGCATGGCCCCACGCTGGCGCTGTCGCCCGAAGTTCGCGCAAGCGACTGGACGACCCTGGCGCAATGGCGCACCGAATCGCGCGAGCGGCGCACAGAAGGCCTGATGCTGAAGCGGCGCGACTCGCCCTATCGCGTCGGCCGCAAGCGAGGCGACTGGTGGAAGTGGAAGGTGGAGCCATACACGGTAGACGCCGTGCTGCTCTATGCCCAGCCAGGCCATGGCCGACGCTCAGGCCTGTTCACCGACTACACCTTCGGCGTATGGGATGGCGAGACGCTGGTCCCTGTCGCGAAAGCCTATTCCGGCCTGGACGACGCCGAGATCGGCCGGCTCGATCGCTGGATCCGCGCCCACACCATCGACCGTTTCGGCCCCGTACGCTCGGTCGAACCCACGCATGTCTTCGAACTCGCCTTCGAGGCGATCCAGGCCTCCGGCCGTCACAAGGCCGGCGTGGCCGTGCGCTTCCCGCGCATCCTCCGCTGGCGCACCGACCTGGCGATCCGCGATGCCGACAAACTCGACGACCTCCGCCGCCTGGCGGCGGGCTGAGGCACGCCTCGTCGCGTGGTTCGCCACGCAGGAACGAAAACCCGCCGCGTTCCAGCGCGCGGCGTGGCGCGCATGGGCCGAAGGTCGTAACGGCCTGATCCACGCGCCCACCGGCACCGGCAAGACCCTGGCCGCGGCCGGCGGTCCGCTGATCGACGCGGTGCTGCGTCCGCAGACGGGTTTGCAGTTGCTCTGGATCACGCCGTTGCGCTCCCTGGCCACCGACACCGCGCAGCATCTCACCGCCGCCGTCGAGGCGATGGAGCTACCGTGGCGCGTGCTCCGCCGCACCGGCGACAGCGGCAGCGCCGAGCGCGCCCGCCTGCGCCGGGGTGCCTGCGAACTGCTGGTGACCACGCCGGAAAGCCTCGCGCTGCTGCTCAGCTACCCCGATGCGCGCGAGCGTTTCGCCTCGCTGCGCGGCATCGTGGTGGACGAATGGCACGAGCTGCTCGGCAACAAGCGCGGCATCCTGCTGCAACTGGGGCTCACGCGCCTGCGCCACTGGCTGCCGCAACTGCGCACCTGGGGCCTGTCGGCCACGCTGGGCAACCTGGACGAAGCCCTGCACGCGCTATCCGGCGACGGCGTGCTGATCGGGGGCGGTGGCCGCAAGAAGACCGTGATCGAGACTGCCCTGCCGGAAGGCGGCGAGCGCTTCCCGTGGGCTGGACACCTCGGCCTGTCACAACTGCCACGTGTGTTGAAAGCCGTGCTGGACGCCCGCAGCAGCCTGGTCTTCGCCAACACGCGCTCGCAGGCGGAGCTGTGGCACGAAGCGCTGGCCTCGGTATGGCCGGAGGCACCCGAATCGCTGGCGCTTCATCACGGCTCGATCGACCCGAAGCTGCGCCTGGCCACCGAGGAAAAACTGCGCCAGGGCACACTGCGTTGCGTGGTCGCCACCTCCAGCCTCGACCTGGGCGTGGATTTTTCCAGCGTGGAGCGCGTGATCCAGATCGGTAGCCCGAAAAGCGTCGCCCGCCTGCTCCAGCGCGCCGGACGCAGCGGCCACCGGCCCGGGCTGCCGTCGAAGATCCTGTGCGTGCCCACCCACCTGCTCGAACTGGCCGAGATCGCCGCCGCCCGACGCGCGCTGGCAGAAGGCCACCTGGAGCCGCGGCATCCTATGCGCGGCTGCCTGGACGTGCTGGCCCAGCACCTGCTGACGATGGCGCTGGGCGGAGGCTTCACGGCCGACGAGGCCTACACGGAGATCACCTCGTCGCTGGCCTACGCCTCGCTGCCACGCGAGCGTTTCGACGCCGTGCTGGCCTACCTGCGCACCGGCGGCTCGGCGCTGGCCAGTTATCCGGAGTACCGCAAGCTGGCCGATACGGAAGGCCGCTTCCACGTCGAGAGCGGACGCGTCGCGCGCATGCACCGGCTGTCCATCGGCACGATCACCTCCGACGGCAGCCTGGCCGTGCGCTACATGAAGGGCGCGCGTCTGGGCACCGTCGAGGAAAGTTTCCTCTCCCGCCTGCGTCCCGGCGATCGCTTCCTCTTCGCCGGCCGTCACCTCGAACTGGTCCGCGTACGCGACATGACCGCCTACGTGCGCCCCGCACCCAATCGCCGCGGTGGCGTACCGCGCTGGATGGGCGGTCGGCTGCCGCTGTCGGGCGAGCTTTCCGACGAACTGCGCCGCACGCTGGCCGGCGACGGTCGCGAAACCGAGATGCGCGCGCTGGCGCCCTTGCTGACCATCCAGCGCCAGCAATCGAGTGTGCCGGCCATGGACGCCACATTGTGCGAGCGCACGCATACGCGCGAGGGCCATTACCTGTTCGTCTATCCCTTCGCCGGCCGGCTGGCCCACGAGGGCTTGGCCGCCGTCCTCGCGCTGCGCCTGGCCCGCATCCAGCCGGGCGACTACGGCTACGCTGTCAACGATTACGGCCTGACCATCACCGCCGCGCGGATGCCGGCACTGGACGCGGAAACGATGCGCGTCCTGCTGCATCCCCGCGGCCTGAGCAGCGACATCCGCGCCAGCATCAACCTGTCGGAACTGGCAAAGCGCCAGTTCCGCGAGATCGCGCGCGTGGCGGGGCTGGTCTTCAACGGCTACCCGGCGCACAACAAGACGATGCGCCAGCTGCAAGCCTCCAGCGGCTTGCTGTACGACGTGCTGCGTCGCCACGATCCCGAGCATCCCCTGCTGTGGCAGGCCGAGCGGGAAGTGCTCGACCAACAGCTCGATTACACGCGCCTGCGCCGCTGCCTGGTGCGCATCGCGCGCTCGCGGTTGCTGTGGAACGAGCCGAAGCGGCTCAGCCCGCTCGCGTTTCCGCTGTGGGTGGAGCGCCTGCGCGGCGGTATCGCCGCCGACGACTGGAAGAGCCGCGTGGAACGCATGCGGGCCACGCTGGAAGCGGGAGCCGGCGCATGAGTACGCTGGACATCGAGGTGGCCGGCGAGCGCCTCACGCTGCATGGGGAACGCGCGATCCACTGGTCGGCACGACGCATGCTCATGGTCACCGACGTGCATTTCGGCAAGGGCGCGGTGTTCCGCCGCGCCGGTATCGCGGTACCCAGCGGCGACACCGACGACGACCTGGCACGCCTGGACGCGCTGATCGCCACGTTCCAGCCCGATACCCTGGTCGTACTGGGCGACATGGTGCACGGCGCCGCGACGGAACGCAGCGCGTGGGTGTCGCGTGTGCGCGCCTGGCGCGAGGCACATGCCGGGGTGGCGATGATCCTTGTTGCCGGCAACCATGACCGGCACTTCGACGTGGGCACGCTGGGCGTGGAGGTGCGGCCGGATCGCATGCATGCGCCGCCGTTCGTGCTGGCCCACCATCCCGAGCCGCATGCCGACGGATACACGCTATCAGGCCACGTGCACCCAGGCGTCGTGGTGCGCGACGGCTGGCGCAAGCATCGCCTGCCCGCCTTCGTCTTCGACCGCCACGTCGGCATGCTGCCCGCCTTCGGCACCCTCACCGGCCTGCACGAGACGCCACCCGCGCCCGGCCGCCGCATCGTCGCGGTGACGCCGGGTGGACTTTTGCCGGTCAAGGTCTAGAGCGCTGGCCTGGAGATGTTGTGCATGGCCTCGTTCGCTGTAGGTGGGCTGAGGGTTCGCCCACATCGTGGGCTCCTTCGCCCGCCCACATCGTGGGCTCCTACGCCAGCGCGGTGACGATGGCCCTTACCGTGTCCACGTCGGTACGCGTCTCGCCTGCGCCCATGCCCAGTGCGTCGGTCGGCGACCGCATGCCGGAAGGCAGGCGCTGCTTCGCCGACGCATGGAATTCCCGCGCACGCGTCGCCGCCCGCAGGTTGGCGGCGTTACCTGGCTCGATGCCTGCACCGGGCATCACCACGATGCGATCGCCGGCCTGCGTAACCAGCTTGGCGATCGACGACGCGCCCGCCACGGCACTCTGCATGCCGCCTGATGTGAGCACCCGCTCGAAGCCGAGATCGATGATGGTTTCCAGGGCTTCCCGGCGATCGGGCACCAGGTCGAAGGCACGATGGAAGGTGACACCCATCCTGCCCGCCGCACGCACGAACAAGGCGCACGCCTCGGTATCCACGTCGCCCTCCGCGGTGAGCGCGCCGACGACGACGCCGTCGCAGCCCAGGTCGCGGCAGTGCTCGATGTCGTCGAGCATGCACTCGATCTCGCTGTTCTCGTAAAGGAAGTCGCCCCCGCGCGGACGAACGAGGACATAGAGCGGGATGGTCAGCCCCTCGCGCGCCAGTACGATCGTACCGTGCGAGGGCGTTACGCCACCCTCGTCCAGGCTGGCGCATAGTTCGATGCGCGCGGCGCCGCCTTCCTGTGCGGCAAACGCCGAGGCAACGGAGTTGGCTGCCACTTCGAGCAAGGCCATCTCAGTAGGTGCTCTTGCCGGGATGCAGGGCATCCTGCTTCGACGCGTCGCACACCGCGTACGAGAAGCCCTTCTGGATCGACCACGCGCCCACGTTGCCCTTCTTGTCGAGGGCGAGGAAGCCGACCTGGAGATCCTTCGCCTGCGGCTTGCGCCGGAGGATGCGTTCCACGGCCTCCCGGCAGGCGTCTTCGGGGGATCGACCCTGGCGCATCAATTCCACGACCAGGAAGCTGCCGACGTTACGAATCACTTCCTCGCCCACGCCGGTGGAGGTTGCCGCGCCCACCTCGTTGTCGACATACAGGCCCGCGCCGATGATCGGGCTGTCGCCGACGCGGCCGTGCAGCTTCCACGCCATGCCGCTCGTGGTGCAGGCACCGGAAAGATTGCCCTTGGCATCGATGGCCAGCATGCCGATGGTGTCGTGGTTGCTGGCGTCGCCCGGCGTGCCGCCTGGACCGGCGTTGTAACTCTTCACTTCGCTGTTGGCCACCGGCTTGTACTTCGCCGACTTCAGCCACTCGTGCCAGGCCTTGTCCGACTCGGGCGTAAGCAGTTCCTCGCGGGGAAAGCCCTGCTCGAGCGCGAATTGCAGTGCGCCGTCGCCGACCAGCAGCACGTGCGGCGTTCGCTCCATGACGCGGCGCGCGACGGAGATGGGGTGCGCGATGTGCTCGATGGCCGCGACGGCGCCGCAGTTGCCGTTCTCGTCCATGATGCTGGCATCGAGCGTGACCTTGCCGTCGCGGTCGGGGTAGCCGGCGCGACCCACGCTGTGGTTGCGCAGGTCGGCCTCGGGCACGCGTGCGCCGGCTTCGACTGCATCGAGCGAGCGACCGCCGGCGGCAAGCACCTTCCACGCGGCCTGGTTGGCGGCCACGCCGAAGTCCCAGGTGGAGCACACGCGCGGCAGTGTGCCGCCGGCCGGAGACTGCTTCGCCGTACCCGCCACATCCGCCGCCAAACCCTTGGCAGTCAACGCCATGCCCGAAGCGACCGTCGCCCCCTGAAGAAACCGTCTGCGATCCATGGAACCCTCATGTACGACGACGCGCCGGTTGCGCCTTTACCGATGGTCGCATGCGGCGACATCCTCCTGCCAGCGAGCCCGGTCATATCCGCCAGCGACGCAGACGCGGTCCCGATATTCGGCGGCGGCCAGGCGCCGCGAGGCCGCACCGCGTGACAAGCCTGCACCGATCAGGCTGAGAGCGGCCAGCATGACCAAGACGAAGACCAGTACGCAACCACGCGGACGCTTCATTGGCGTTTCGCCACGACGCGAGAAAAACGCGTGCCATCGGCGAGGACCACGCCTACCTCCAGCAGGCGTGCCGTGTCCCTGTGACGTTCCTGGAACGGAAGGCGTCTCACCTGCCCGGCAGCATCGGGCAGGTCGGCCACGACATCGAGGCGAACGATCCCCTCGAGCAGTGACTCGCACTGCTTCACGCACCGTCGCAGCCCGTCACCGACCAACCAGTCCGCGACGTCCGTGTGCAGCAGATACGACCGATACGGGCGATGCCTGACGGTGACATCGCAGTCCCTTGCCTCCGTGCAGGCAAGCCACCGGGACGAGTTGGCAAGATCCTCCGCGAGCACGGCCAGCGCCATACGCGCGGCATCCTCGCGCTGGACCCGATCGAGATGACGACGCGACGCCATACCGGCCGCCCCTGCCCCCGTCGCGACGACCGCTGCCACCATGCCCGCCACGGCGAGCGAGACCAGCAGTTCCACGAGGCTAGACCCGTGCTGGCTCACGGCCGGAACGATGTGGCGGCGACGACATGGCGGCCGAGCGTGACACGCACGACGCAGCCCGAGATGTCCTCGCAACGGACGACAGACACCGTGGACGATCCGACGTGCCGACGCAGGCTGGCACGGAACCGGGCGAGGTCGTCGGCGGCAAGCTGGACAGGCGTGCAGCCAGCCGCGCAATCGGCGATCGATGGCGTGGTGGCGTTGTAGGAACCACCTGACACACCGAGCGGATTGGCGCGCATGCGCTCGCGCAGATCGGCGATGGCAGTCACGGTGGCCATCGTGCGCGATGCCGCCGTATCCATGGCCATCGACGCATGGAACCACGCCCCGCTGGCCGCGCTGCCGACGGCAAACACCGACAAGGCAGTCAGTGATTCAATCAGTGAAGCGCCGTGGCAGTGAGGTTTCATGGACCTAGCGTGAGCCAGTCGCGCCCTGCCCGCTGCGGGTCAACGGTGGGCTATCGCGTCGGCTATGCACCGCAGCCCGCGCGCAACGTTGCCGCAGGGCGACGCACGGCATCGGCCGCAGCGTCATGCCTGGTTTTGGCGTACGTCATGGCACCGCAGGATGGCAACGGGCGTGGGGTTCGCGTATCGCGGACATCGTCCGCTCCTACATGGCGCCATGTAGGAGCGGACGATGTCCGCGATACGAGGTGCAGGATCAGACGATGTCCGCCATCCGCGATGTAAGAGCGGACGATGTCCGCAATCCGCCATGTAGGAGCGGACGATGTCCGCGAAGTACCTACAAGACTGCCAGCAAACGCCCCAGGACAGGCGGAACGTTGGCCGTAGCAGCGGCCAGGTGGGCGAAGATTTCCTCGATGCTGATCTCCGCCTCGTCGCCGGCACCGGCGGCGAAGTTGGCCACCAGGGCCAGGCAGGCGAATTCCAGGTCCAGCTCGCGGGCAAGCACGGCCTCGGGCATGCCGGTCATACCGACCAGGTCGCAGCCGTCCCGCTTCATCCGCGCGATCTCCGCACGCGTTTCCAGGCGCGGCCCCTGGGTCACGCCGTGGCAACCGCCATCGATGATCGCCAGGCCCTCGGCACGCGCCGCGGCCAGCAGGGCCTGGCGCAGCGCGGTACTGTAGGGCTCGCTGAAATCGATATGCCGTACCTCGGCACCCTCGACATCGTTGAAGCTGGTGTAGCGGCCGTGCGTGTAGTCGATGATCTGATCGGGCACCACCAGCGTTCGCGGACCCATGTCGTCGCGGATGCCGCCCACGGCGTTGACGGCCACCACGCGCCGCGCGCCCAACGCGTGCAGGGCCCACAGGTTGGCGCGGTAGTTCACCCGATGCGGCGGCACGGTGTGGCTTTCGCCGTGACGGGCGAGGAAGGCGAGCCGCCTGCCGCGAAAATCGCCCGTCACCACGTCGCCCGAGGCCGGGCCGAACGGCGTCTGCACGGCGTGCCGCTCGGTGTTTTCCAGGCCTTCGAACTGATAGAGGCCGCTGCCGCCGATCACGGCGAGGTCGATGCTCATCGGAATCAGTCCTTCAACGCGTGGATGGCCGGCAGGTTACGCGCCTGCTCGTGGTAATCCATGCCGTACCCGAACACGTAGCGATCGGGCAGGTCCACGCCGTTGAAATCGGCCTCGATGCCATGCGCGCGGCGATCGTGGCGCTTGGTGCAAAGCACGGCCAGCAACACCCGCTTCGCGCCCATCTCCACGCACGCATCGCGCACGGCCTTCAGCGTATGGCCTTCATCGAGGATGTCGTCCACCAGCAGCACCGTGCGCTCGTGCAGCGGCACTTCCGGACGACGCAGCCAGTGCAGGTCGCTGCCGCTGGTTTCCCCGCGGTAACGCGTGGCGTGCACGTAGTCGAACTCGAGGTCCGTGCGTATCGACAGCGCCAGCTGCCCGGCGAACACCAGCGCGCCGTGCATCACGGTGAGGAACACCGGCACTTCGCCGTCGAGCGCGTGGTCGATCTCGCGGCCCATGCGGGCGATCTCGGTGTCGAGCTGTTCGCGATTGAAGAGGATGTCGGAGTGCGCAAGCGCATGGTCGAGCGAGGCGGTGGTGGTGGTCATGATCGGGTCAGGGCTCCAGGGCGGTCACGCGCGCGATGAATCGATCGCGCTGGGGATTGTGGACGAGGCCTTCCCAGGTGGAACCGATCGCACCGCGCAGCGGGGCGATACGTTCGACCGGTGAAGGGCGACGGTGCTGCACCGCCGCGATCGCCTCGGGAACGACATCGGGAAAACAGGCGAGTACGAGGTCGCAACCCGCATCGAGGTTGGCGGCCACGCGGGCGGCCACGCCGCCGACACTGCCGGCGGCGGCCATGCTGATGTCGTCGCCGACGACGCAACCGCCGAACCCGAGCTCACCGCGCAGGATCTCCTCGATCCACACGTGCGAGTAACCGGCTGGCTGGTCGTCCACCGCGGTATAGACGACATGCGCCGCCATGACGGCCTCGGCACGTGCCTCGATGCCGGCGACGAAGGGCTGCAGGTCGGTCGCGAAGATATCGTGCTTGCTGCGCGGATCGACGGCGGATGCGAGATGCGTGTCCTCGCGCACCGAGCCATGCCCGGGAAAGTGCTTGAGCACGGCGGCCATGCCGCCCAGGTGCATGCCGCGCACGTAGGCCTGGACCAGCTCGGCGGCAACCGCCGGGTCCGCATGCAGCGCCCGGTTGCCGATGGCGGCGTTGCCACGTTCGAGGTCGGCCACGGGCGCGAAACTGAAATCGACGCCGATGGCGCGCATCTCGCTGGCCATGATCCACGCGTGTTCCTCGGCACGGTCGATCGCGGCGCCGGGGTCGCTGTCGTGCAGCCTGCCCAGCGCGGACAACGGCGGCAGCCGCGTGAATCCTTCGCGGAAGCGCTGCACGCGGCCGCCTTCCTGGTCCACGCAGATGAGGATCTCGTCGCCGGCCACCTCACGCACGTGGTCGATCAGGGCCGTGACCTGCTCGCGCGAGGCGAAGTTGCGCGAGAACAGGATCACGCCGGAGACGCCGCGGGCCGTCAGCAAAGCGTGCTCGTGCAACTCCAGTTGCGTACCCGAAAGACCGATGATCAGCATGCCATGTCCTCCTTGCCTTCCCGTTCGGCGCCCGACCAGTCGCTGTACGGCCGGTCGATCAGGTTGACGTTGTAGTAGCGCAGCACGCCGCTGACCTCGCGGCCGAGCCATGCCGGTGTCGGGTAGGCCGCGTCCGTGGACGGCAGTTCCACCTCGGCGACGATCAGGCCGGCGTTGGCGCCGACGAACTCGTCGATCTCGAAGTGTGTGCCTTCGACCATGACATGATGACGAATCTTCTCCACGCGACCGTCGGCCAGGTCATCCAGCATGCGCGCGGCATCAGCCACCGGCACGGGGTATTCGTATTCCTGCCGCTCGATACCCAGCGTGGCCGACTTGATGTTGAGCCAGGCCTGCTCGCCGGACACGCGCAGCCGTACCGACGACTTCGCCTGTCCGGACGCCACGGCCGCGCCACTGATGAGGTAACCCTGTGCCATGCGCTCGCTGCGCACGATCTGCTTGCGCCAGGCGTCGCTGGCCAGGAGGAACTTGCGCTCGATCTCGATGCCCATAGGGTCTCCGGGGTCAGCGGCGCTCGAACAGCGCGATGGATTCGACGTGGGCGGTGTGCGGGAACATGTCCATCACCCCCGCGGCGGCGAGACGAAAACCCTTCTGCACGAGGATGCCCGCGTCGCGCGCCAGCGATCCCGGATGGCAGGAGACGTAGACGACGCGGTCGGTGCCCTTGCGCGGCAGGTACTCCAGCAGCTCGTTGGCGCCGGCGCGGGGCGGGTCCAGCAGGATCTTGTCCCAGGCCTGCTTCGCCCAGGACTCGTTGCGCTGGTCCTCGAACAGGTTGGCCACCCGGAACGAGGCATGGCCGAGGCCGTTGCGCGCGGCATTGGCCGCCGCCCGTTCCACCAGCCCGTGCTCGCCCTCCACGCCCACCACCTCGGCGGCGTAGCGTGCGATCGGCAGCGTGAAGTTGCCCAATCCGCAGAACAGGTCCAGCACGCGATCGGCCGGCTGCAGGTCCAGCAGCTCCAGGGTGCGCGCCAGCATGCGCTGGTTCATGCCCGCGTTGACCTGCACGAAGTCCAGCGGGAGGAACTCCAGCTCCACATCCTGGGCGGGAATGGCAAAGGCCAGACGCGGCGCCTCCGGCCACAGGGGATGCACCGTGCTGTGGTTGCCCGGCTGCAGGTAGATGGCCAGGCCATGCGCCTTGCCGAAATCCACCAGCGCCTGGCGATCGGCCTCGGTCAGCGGCGCGAGGTGGCGGAAGACCAGCGCAACGGTGTCGTCGCCGGCGGCGAACTCGATCTGCGGAATGTCGTGCGCGGCGGACAAGCCGCCCACCAGTGCCGCGATCAAGCCCACCTTGGGGCCCAGCGCGGGATGGATCACTTCGCAATGCTCGACGTCGGCGACGAAACGCGGGTTGGATTCCTCGCGGAAACCGACCAGCACGCGCTCCTTCTTCGCCACGTAGCGCACCGAAAACCGCCCCTTGCGGCGATATGCCCACGGCTCGCCGGTCAGCGGTGGCAACCACGCATCCGGCGTGACCTTGCCGATGCGTTCGAAGTTCTCGGCAAGCACACGCTGCTTCGCGGCGATCTGCTCGGCGGGCGCCATGTGCTGCAACGCGCAGCCGCTGCACTGGCCGTAATGGCGGCATTTCGGCTCGACACGCGCGGGGGAGGCCTCGACGATGCCGACGAGATCGGCCTCGTCGTACTTGCGGTGGCGCTTGTGGTAGACCAGCCGTACGCGCTCGCCCGGCAACGTGCCGGGCACGAACGTGGCCTTGTTGTCGATGCGGGCAACGCCCCGGCCGTCGTGGGTGAGGCCGATGATAGTGGCTTCGAATTCGATCATGCGCTCTGAAACGTAAAGCCCGGACGACGAAGGCCCGGGCTGGCTGGGAGGACGCCCGCGCGATGGCGGGCGTTCCTGGCGGGTGCCTTACTTGCGCTTCCAGGCACCGGAGGCATCGCGATAATACCAGCCCGGCGGCGCGCGCTGGACCCAGCCGTCCGCGAACGCCTTGCGGATCTGCGGCTCCCATTCCGGGTGACCGTTGGCCTTGGCGACGGCGGCATACAGGGCATCGCGGTCGCTGTTTTCCTGGTCGACCAGGCCGTTGGCCTGCGAGCGCTGGTCCAGAGGCAACGCGCCGGCATCGCGCACGGCGACCAGGCCGTTGGCCGTGAAGCCCACCGCGCCGCTGTCGAACAACGCCTTCAGCTGGCCGCCGAAGCGGCTGGTCATGCGCAGCCGGATGGCGTCCGTTTCGGGGGTGCGTACCTGGATATCCGGCGACTCCGCCGCCTGCGCGGAGGGGATCATCAGATCCAGCAACGAGGCCGACGGCTGCTTGCCCGGGACGGCCGTCTGGGGTTTTTCCTTTGTGCCGGCGGGCTTGGCGACGCCACTGTCGTCGAGCACCGTGCCGATGAACTGGTCGGCCGCCTTCTGCGCGGCGGCTTCCGGAAAATAGACGTTGATGGTGACGCAGCCGACCAGGGCGACGGCAGTGGCGGCCATGAGGGCGATGAACGATTTACGCATGGTTTTTCCTTGTGGGGGCGGCTTGCCCGCTCAACGGACCACCGGGCCATCGCCCTGGGTGGCGGCTTGCAGGCGGCGCACCAGGGTGGGCCAGTCGACCTCACGCTGGTGACCGACCACGGTCAGGCGGGGCAACCCGCTACCTTCGACGATAGTGTAGCCATCCTTCGCGGCGCCCAGTCCACCCATGGCGCATACATCGCCGCGCAGGCGACACGACAGCCCGATGCGCTTGTAGCCGAACGTCTTGAAGATCTTCAGCACCGTGCCTTGCAGGCCCGCGGCGATGCCGCCCCCGCCGACGGAGGTAAGGTTGTTCACCGCCTTCTGGCTGATCCGGCCGCCACCGCCCGCCAGCAGGCGGGCGTCGAACGCGGCGGGCTGCCAGGCGACGAGGCGCAGGTTGTCGATACCGCCGTCCAAGCGGCCGGTGATGCTGCCGAAGTCGAAGACCGAGGTCATCAGGCCCAGGTCCAGTTGCCGCAGCGAGAGCGTACCGGTGAGGATCGGCGCCACGCCGAAGGGCTGCGCGAGGCTCATGCCGGTGATGTCGACGAAACCGTCGAACACGTTCAGCGACAGGCCGCCAGCCATTTCCACACGGTCGTCCACGTAGCGCAGTGACGGCACCGCGCCGCCCAGCGTGCCCTTGAATTCCGGCCAGCCCAGCGCGCGACAGAACGCAGCCATGTCGATCTGCGTGAGCACCAGCGAGGTCTGCAGGCGGTCGCCCGCGGTGGCCGCCGGCTTCCACGCCAGCCGCTGCACGCGCAGCTGGCCGTCCAGGACGGGTATGACCAGCGGTGCCAGCAGGCCCAGCGTGCCGCCGGTGCTGCGGAGTGCCGCCTCCGCGGCGCCATTCGGAATCCGCTGCATCTGCAAGGCACGCCAGCCGAGCTTCGTGGCGGGGCGATCCTCCGTGGAACTCCAGTCGATCGCACCATGCAGCCCCTGCACCCCGAAGCGCCCTTCGCCGTTGGCGATATCCAGCCCCGTGGTCTGCAACGCGAAGGCCTCGGGGCCTTTCGTACCCATCGTGAGGTGCCCCGTGACATCGCCCTTGGCATCGAGCGCATCGACGCCAAAGCTGCGAGCCAGGCCTTTACCGTAGCGTGCGTAGGCGGCGGGGAAGCGTGCATCGAAACGGTCCAGCCGCAGCGAGGCGAGACTGCCGTCGGCCGCGAGGCCTACCTCACCTTCCAGTTGCAGGGCATCGGGATCGGTCAGCCGCAGCCGCCGGATCGCCATGGCGCCCTTCTGCGCCCGTGCGGAAAACGACACTTGCACCGGGTGGGAGGGAAGAGCGACATACAAAGGGCCCAGCAGCAGCGAGCCGCCGCGCAGTGCGGCGTCGAGTTCGATGACGGTCGCCTCCGCCTGGCTGTCCACACCGAGCCGCCCGCTGCCCGACACCGTTTCACCGGCCAGCGCACCGCCCGGGCTGTCGAAGCCCACGCCGGCCAGCGCGAACTGGCCGCCGGCCTGCACGCCGCCGGGAAGCAGGTCGAGCGCCAGGTCGGCATCCACCCGACCGGTGGTCGTGCGACCGGACCACACCGTCGAGAGCAGCCCCTGCAGCCAACCGGCCGGCAGGTCCTTGAGGGTGATCTGCGCATGGCTGGTCTGGTCCATCGGCATCGCCACGCGGGCCAGCGAGGCATCCTGGCGCACGGTCAGCTCCAGCGTGTTGGCGGCGGTGTCGGCCACCATGCGCACGGTGGCCCGCGGCCAGGGGTCGCCCGCCGCACCGCGCATACGCAGGTTGCCCGCGAACGTCCAGCGACCGGGCTCGTCGCGGGCAAGCGTGCCGTCCAGGTCCAGCGTGGCCTTGTGCCAGCCCATGGCGGCCAGGTCGACCCGTTGCACCGTCAAGGCGACGCCCACGCCGTCGCCCGCCGCGGTCAGGTCGGCATGCAATCCATCCAGCGCCACACCCGGCAACGACACGCCCTCCGCGTCCACGGACACGGCCGCCCGCACCCCGTCCGCGCCCACCAGGGCGACCAGGACGATGAACAGGAAGCTGAACGTGCGGGTTGATACCGGGAACATGCTCCGCCATTCTGACAAATCAAGATGAACGACACGGAACGTTGCATGATCGAGCAGTACCCGTCCGCCCCTTCCGCGCCGAAGCCACGGCATGTCCTGGTGGCCGACGACGACGAAGCCACCCGTGTGTTCCTGGCGCAGGCGCTCCGGTCGCTCGGCTATCGGGTCGAGGTCGCATCCGACGGTGACCGCGCCCTGGACCTCGCCAGGCGACAGCCGTTCGACGCGCTCCTGCTGGATTGCCGCATGCCGGGCGCCGGCGCCGAAGCCTTGCTGCCGGCGCTGCGCGCCGATCCTTCCGCCCGGTCGCGCGACGCCGTGGCCCTGGCCACCAGTGCCGAGATTCCCGCCCGGTTGCGCGCGGCCCTGCTGGCAGCCGGCTTCGCCGGCGTCATCGAAAAACCCTGCCAGCTCGCAGCACTCAGCCATGCGCTGGCCGCCACGCTCGGCATCGAGGGCGATCTGCAGGTGCTGGACGACGACGCCGGACGCGCGGCCAGTGGCGATGCCATCACCCTGCTGGCGCTCCGCCAGTTGCTGCGTGCGGAGCTGGTCGAGCTGGAGGCCGCGCTGGACGACCTGGCACGTCGTCCTACCGACCTGATCGACCGCTTGCATCGCCTGCGTTCCGCCTGCGGGTTCTGCGGTACCGCGCGCCTGGGTGCCCAGGCCAGGGCCTTGCAGAACCACGTGCTGGAAACCCGCACCGTCGTTCCGCCCGCCGCGATAGAGCGCTTCCGCTTCGAACTGAACGAGGCGCTGGCCGCCCTGCCCCGCGACACGCCCGCCGTTTAACGCAGCACGCGCCAGGCCTTCAGCTCGCCGCCGCCCAGGTGGAAGGAAATGATCTGGCGCATCATGCGGCGCAGCGAGGCCAGCCCCGCCACGTCGGGGGAACGGTCCGCGGCCAGCGCCAGCAGATCGGCGCCGCGAATGCCGCGGGCATCGCCCGCGCGTCCGGGGCGTACCCCCGACTCCGGATCGTAGAAGTAGGTGAGCGCCGGATCCAGCGGTTCACCGTCGATGGCGTCGATATCCAGCGGCAGCGCATAACCCAGCGCATCCAGCATGTCGCGCTCGAAGCGGCGCAGCGTCCACGCAAGGGCATCACCCGTCGCCATGCGGCGCAACGTGCGCTCGTAGTGCACGAACAGGGGCGGGTTAGGGTCCTGGCGGCCGGTCAGCCGCACCACCAGTTCGTTGAGATAGAGGCCGGCCATACCCGCGTCGCCCGTCAGGCGTTGCGGCGCGCCCACGTGCTCGGCCGTGCGCAGCGTGGCCAGTTCTCCCTTGAGGATGAGGTCGAGCTCCACCCGCTGGAACGGCTCCAGCTGCGCACGCTGCAATCTCGCGCCTTCCTTGCGCACCCCGCGGGCGACCACGCCCAGGCGGCCGTGGTCGCGGGTCAGGCACTCCACCAACAGGGATGTCTCCCGGTAGGGCCGGGCGTGCAGGACGAAGGCGGGCTGCTGTTCGACGCGCATGACGCGGTACGGCGCGCCGGCTTATTCGTAACCGAAGCGCTTGAGCAGGTTCTCGTCGTCCGCCCAGCCTTCGCGTACCTTCACCCACAGCTTGAGGAACACCTTGCGCTCGAACAGGTGCTCCATGCCCTTGCGTGCCGAGGTTCCGATCGCCTTGAGCTGGGCGCCGCCGTTGCCGATGACGATGGCTTTCTGGCCATCGCGCTCGACCCAGATCACCGCATGCACCTCGGCCACGCCATCCGGGCGGTCCTCGAACTGCTCGATCTCCACCGTGGTGGCGTAAGGCAGTTCCTGGTCCAGGCGAAGCATGAGCTGCTCGCGGACCATCTCCGCGGCAAGGAAACGCTCGCTGCGGTCGGTGATCTCGTCTTCGCCGTAGACGGCCGGCTGGACGGGCAGCCGCTTGAGGATGCCCTTTTCCAGGCCTTCCAGGCCCTTCGACTTCAGCGCGCTGACGTAATAGACGTCGTCGAACGGATGCTTGGCCATCAGGTCGGCCACGAACGGCAGCATCGCCGTCTTGTCCTTCTGCAGGTCCACCTTGTTGATGGCCAGCAGGCGCGTCATGCCCTCCTGCTCGGCGAGTGCCGCATACATCGCGGCATCCTCGTCGGTCCAGCGCCCGGCCTCGATCACCTGCACCGCAAGATCGACTTCGGTGATGGCGGCGCGCGCGGCACGGTTGATGCTGCGGTTCATCGCACGCTTGGCACCCCGGTGCAGGCCCGGTGTGTCGACGTAGAGGATCTGGCCCGCGGGCTTGGTCGAGATGCCCAGGATGCGGTGGCGGGTGGTCTGCGGACGATGGCTCACGATGCTCAGGCGCACGCCGATCATGGCGTTGAGCAACGTGGACTTGCCGACGTTGGGTCGGCCGGACAGGGCTACGTAACCGCAGCGGAAGTCGCCGTCGACGGGGGTGTCGTTCTCGGGGGTATCGTTATCGTTCATTCTTTTTTTCCAGCAATCGGCGCAGCACCGCTTCCGCGGCGTCCTGTTCGGCGGCGCGCCGGCTGCCGCCGCGCCCTTCCACGCGGATCGGTTCCGGTTCGTCGATGCAGCAGCTGACGTCGAAGGTCTTGGCGTGGTCTTCGCCGTAGCTGTCGGTGAGTTCGTAGACGGGCAGCGGTAAGCCCCTGCCCTGCAGCCACTCCTGCAGGCGCGTCTTGGCGTCCTTGCTGGAGCGTTTGAGTTCGGCCACGCGCGGCATGAAAAGCCGGCGCACGACCTGGCGACAGGCGTCGAAGCCGTCGTCCATGTAGACGGCGGCAATCAGCGCCTCGAAGGCGTCGGAGAGGATGGAATCACGGCGGAAACCGCCGCTCTTCAACTCGCCCGGACCCAGCTTGAGCACCTCGCCCAGCGCCAGCTCACGCGCGATCACGGCCAGTGCCTCGCCGTTGACCAGTTGCGCGCGCAGGCGGGAAAGCTCGCCCTCGCTGGCATTGGGGTGCACTTCGAACAGCAGCTCGGCAACGATCGCGCCCAGCAGGGCGTCACCGAGGAATTCCATCCGCTCGTTGTTCGGCTTGCCGACGCTCCGGTGGGTGAGCGCCAGCGCCGCGAGGGTCGGATTACGGAAGGAATGCGGGAACTGCACGAAACCTCATTATTGCCCGACGGCACTCTTGAACGGGACCGAATGGTCGAAATGCAACAGGAAGGAAATGTTGTAGAGGAACGGGATTTCCTTGTCGTAGTTCACGTGCAGCACCGCGCCGTTGTTGGCGCGTTCCACCGTCACGTCCTGCGGCTTGATCGTCGAATCGTCGACGTACTGGAAGCTCATCTTGAAGGCGAGCTGGCGGCGTGCCTCGCCGACGTCCTGGTTGCCACCCTCGGTCGACATCTGGTTCATGGCCTTCACCACGCCCATGTACTCGATGTACGACGGCACCAGCTTCATCGCCATGAATGCAAAGAAGCCCAGCACCGCCAGGAGGATGACGAAACCGATGAGGGTGATACCCGATTGCCTGGATTTCATGCGTGTGTTCCGCCGTGGCCGGCGGCTCCCCTGTTCAAGACCGTGAATGGCGACGGGGCGCGCACGGGCGCCCCGGAGCGGAGATTACCTTGTCCACGGCCATCCGCAACGTCCTGCCGCGCGACGGAGCCATGCCGCCGTCAATGGATGACCTTGCCCATCTTCGATAAGTCGAGGATACCGTTGCCCAGACCACGCCAGGCCATCCAGACGAAGAACGCCTTGCCCACCAGGTTTTCCTCGGGCATGCAGCCCCACCAGCGGCTGTCGGTGCTGTTCATGCGGTTGTCGCCCATGACGATGTAGCAGCCCTTGGGCACCTCCGACGGCACCATGGCATTGGGGATGTCCATCGGCACGTTGTAGGCCGGGGTCAGGGCGATCGTGTGGTTGATGCTGCCCAGGTGCTCCGTGTACAGGTGCGAACCGTAGGTCATCAGCATGCGGTCTTCCGGGCGATTCATGTTGCCCTTGAACGCGCCGAGATCGTCCGCGCCGACCCGCTCGCCATTGATGTAGAGCTCGCTACCGCGGGTCTCGATGCGGTCGCCCGGCAGGCCGATCACGCGCTTGATCCAGTTTTCGCCGGGCACCGGCGCGTGGGGATCGGCGCAGGAGACATCGCCGCTGCGGATGGTGCGGCCACTTTCGTCCCGGCACAGGTAACCGGGGAAACGGAAGACCACCACATCGCCACGACGCGGCTCGCCGTTTTCCAGCAGCTTGTTGTTGAACGCGGGCATGCGCAAGCCATAGGCGAACTTGTTCACCAGGATGAAATCGCCGACATCCAGCGTGGGCATCATCGAGCCGGAGGGAATCCGGAACGGCTCCGCCACGAACGAGCGCAGAAGCAGCACGACGAGGATCACCGGGAACAGCGACCGTGCCCAGTCGACCGGCCACGGCTCGGGTTGCTCGGTACCGGAGGCTTCGGCGCGCGCGCGCCGCGCCTTGGCGAGGAACAGCCAGTCGATCAGCCAGACCACGCCGAACAGCACCGTGAGGCCGAGGAGAATCGCCGAAAAATCGAATGACGCCATGCCAACTCCGTAAATCGTGTCGAGGGGCCCGGTGGCCCGTTCCGGCGCGTCCGGCGCCGGCTATCCGTGATGAAACGCCGTCGCAGCCGGTAAGGCTACTTGTTGTCCTGCCTGAGCACCGCCAGGAAGGCTTCCTGGGGGATTTCGACGCTGCCGACCTGCTTCATGCGCTTCTTGCCTTCCTTCTGTTTCTCGAGCAGTTTCTTCTTGCGCGAGACATCGCCGCCGTAGCACTTGGCCAGCACGTTCTTGCGCAACGCCTTGACCGTGGACCGCGCGATCACCGCCGCACCGATCGCCGCCTGAATGGCCACGTCGAACTGCTGCCGGGGGATCAGGTCCTTCATCCGCTCCACCAGTTCCCGCCCGCGGCGGTCGGCGTGCGAACGATGCACGATGAGGCTGAGCGCGTCCACGCGATCGCCGTTGATGAGCACGTCCACGCGCACGAACGGGCCCGCGTCGAAACGCTCCAGCTGATAGTCCATCGAGGCATAGCCGCGGGATACCGACTTCAGGCGATCGAAGAAGTCCAGGACCACTTCGGCCAGCGGCAGCTCGTAGGTGACCTGCACCTGCGTCGCCAGGTACTGGATGGTGCGCTGCACGCCGCGTTTTTCCTCGCACAGCTTGATGACGTTGCCGACGTACTCACCGGGGGTGAGGATATTGGCGACGATGATCGGCTCGCGGATCTCGACGATCTGCTGCGGCGGCGGCAACTTGGCCGGGTTATCCATCGCCAGGATGGTGCCGTCGGTCTTGGCCACCTCGTACACCACGGTGGGCGCGGTGGTGATCAGGTTGAGGTCGTACTCGCGCTCCAGGCGCTCCTGCACGATCTCCATGTGCAGCATGCCGAGGAAGCCGCAGCGGAAGCCGAAGCCCATCGCCTCCGAGCTTTCCGGCTCGAAGAACATGGCGGCATCGTTCAGGCGCAGCTTGTCCAGGGCCTCGCGCAGGGCCGGGTAGTCGTCGGCGGACACGGGGAACAGGCCCGCGAACACGCGCGGCTGCATGGTCTGGAAGCCGGGAAGCGGCTCGCTGGCCGGCTTGCCCGCCAGCGTCAGCGTATCGCCCACAGGGGCGCCGTGGACATCCTTGATCGACGCGTTGATCCAGCCGACTTCGCCGGCGCAGAGTTTTTCGAGCTTCTTGCGCTTGGGCGTGAACACGCCTACGTCGTCGACCAGGTGGGTGCGACCGGTGGACATGACCAGGATCTTGTCGCCCGGCTTGATCTCGCCTTGCATCACGCGGACCAGCGAGACCACGCCGAGGTAGTTGTCGAACCAGGAATCGATGATCAGCGCCTGGAGCTTGTCCGTATTGCCCGGCTTCGGCGCCGGAATACGGTGGATGATGGCCTCGAGCACCTCGATCACGTTCTGCCCGGTCTTGGCGCTGACCGCGATGGCGTCGCTGGCGTCGATGCCGATCACCGCCTCGATCTCGGCCTTGGCCTTTTCAGGATCGGCCGTGGGCAGGTCGATCTTGTTGAGCACGGGAATGACTTCCAGCCCCTGTTCGATCGCCGTGTAGCAATTGGCGACCGACTGCGCCTCCACCCCCTGCGCGGCGTCGACCACCAGCAGCGCGCCTTCGCACGCGGACAGCGAGCGGCTGACTTCGTAGGAGAAGTCGACGTGGCCGGGCGTGTCGATGAAGTTCAGCTGGTAGGTCTTGCCGTCGCGCGCCGTGTACGGCAACGACACGGACTGGGCCTTGATCGTGATGCCGCGCTCGCGCTCGATCGGGTTGTTGTCGAGGACCTGCGCTTCCATTTCGCGCTCGGACAAGCCTCCGCACAACTGGATGATGCGGTCGGCCAACGTCGACTTGCCATGGTCGATGTGGGCAATGATGGAGAAGTTGCGGATGAGTTCCATGGAGCGCCGTGGTCACGTTCACCATCGCTCGCGGCGCGAACGACGCGCAGCGGCCCTGGGGGCCGGTGCGAATCCGGCATTATCGCATGGAAGGCCACCCGCCGCCGATCGGCGACGGGTGGCCGGCGCGCGATCAGCGATCCTGGGGCACCGTGATGCCCATGAAACGCGTGGTGTCGTCACGGCGAACCAGCAGCATGGCCGTGTCGCCCGGCTTGATGCCCTGGGTAGCCTCACGGAACGCCGCGACCGAACCGACCCTTTTCTGGTTGACCATGAGCACGATGTCGCCTGCCTGCAGCCCCGCCCCGGCGGCCGCGCGACCGGTGACGCGGCTGACCACCACGCCCTCGCCGGCCTTCAGGCCCAGCTCGGTGCGCGAGGAGGCATCGATGTCCTGCACCGCCAGGCCCAGCGCCGCGGCCGAGCCGCTCGCGGATTGGCCCGCATCGCCGGCCTGGGCCAGCGCGTTCTTGTCGCGCGGCAGTTCGCCGACCTTGACCTCGACCGCCTGCTTCTTGTGATCGCGGAGGATCTCGACCTTCGCGATGGAACCCGGACGGATGATGCCCACCAGCGGCGGCAGGTCCGCCGACTGCGTGACGGGCGTGCCGTTGAACGAGAGGATGACATCGCCCTGCCGGATGCCGGCCTTGTCCGCGCCACTGCCCGGGGTGACCTGGGCGACCAGGGCACCGTTGGCGTCCGGCAGGTCGAGGTTTTTCACGAAGGGGTCCACCGGCTGTACGGTGACGCCGAGCATGCCGCGGGACACGTAGCCCTTGTCCTTGATCTGCTGCACGACGTTCATCGCCACGTCGATCGGGATCGAAAAGGACAGGCCCTGGTAGCCACCCGAAGTGGAGTAGATCTGCGAATTGATGCCGATGACCTGGCCCTGCAGGTTGAACAGCGGACCGCCCGAATTGCCGCGGTTGATCGGCACGTCGGTCTGGATGAACGAGGTGTAGGGCTGGTCGCCGCTACCCAGGTTGCGCCCGACCGCGCTGATGATGCCGTGGGTGACCGTGGCATCCAGCCCGAAAGGCGAGCCGATGGCCAGGGCCCACTGGCCGCGCCGCACGCTGCGGGAATCGCCGATGGTCACGGTGGGCAAGGCGCTGCCGTCGATCTTGAGCAGGGCGATATCGTATTGGGGGTCCTTGCCGACCACTTTCGCCGTGAAGGTGCGGCGGTCCTGGAGGCGGATCTTGACCTCGTCGGCGTCGTCGACCACGTGGTCGTTGGTGAGCACATAGCCGTCGGGGGAGATGATGAAGCCCGAGCCCAGCGAGGTCTGGTCGGGCGATGGCGCCGGCATGCCCGGTGGCATGCCCGGTGGCATGCCCGGCATGCCGAAGAAGCGCCGCAGGAGTTCCTGCTGGTCGTCCTGACCGCCGCTGTCGGGCCCGCTCCGCCCCTTGCTCCTGGATGAACCGTTGGTCTTCGCTTCGACATGGACGACCGCCGGGGCGTTCTTTTCCACGATGCCGGTGAAGTCCGGGAGCGATTGGGCCTGCGCTGCCGCGCCGGCCATCACGAGTGCGCCGCCCAGGAGCGCGCGTACCTGCCAGAAAGCCATCTTTTCCTCCTTTTTCCAGCCACGACTGCCCGTGCGGCGATGGCACCGCCGGGGATCAACAGAAGGGAAAGCGCCCGCCGGGGACGGCGGCGGGCGCGAATACGACCGCGGCTCAGCGAGCCTGCGGGACGGACACCGGCTGCGCATAGCGGCTGCCGTCCGGACGGGTCAGCAGCAGGTAGCCGTTGCCCTCGGGATTTTCCGACGCCCGGGCGCGGTGGATCTGGTACGGCATGAAACGCGGCAGGTACGCGGTGCCGGCTTCGCTCGAACCATCGAACGCCGCCTTCTGCGTGAACTGAGACGCATCGTTGCCCGACAGCCACTGGGGTGCGACGGGAGCGGCGGCAGCGGCGGGAACATCCGCCACGGTAGTGCCTTGCATGGCCGGGGCCTGTTGGGCCACGTCGGTCGCCGTGGAGTGGCGACCCGCCGGCTGTGACAGCATCAGCGCGGCGACAGCGACGCTAGCGGCGATGGCGCCACCCGCGGACCAATGCAGCCAGCGACGTCGCGGTGCCGCCGAGACGACCACGGACTCCGCGTCGATCGCCGCCATGACACGACTGGCGAAATCCGGCGACGCCGCCAGGTGGGCTTCGCCGCGCAAGCGATCACGCACCGTGTGATAACGCGACCATGCGCCCGCCAGGCTAGCGTCGGCCTCGACGCGGCGCAGCAAGAAGCGCATTTCCTCCCGTGACAACTCCCCGTCCATGCCGGCGGAGAGAATTTCGCGATTGGTTTCGCTCATGGGGTGTGATCCTCGCGGTCGGATAGCAACGGCCGCAGTTTTTCGTCAATGGCTTCGCGAGCCCTGAAAATACGCGAGCGGACGGTCCCGATGGGGCAGTCCATGAGAACGGCGATTTCATCGTAACTCTTGCCGTCCACCTCGCGAAGGGTGATCGCGACCCGAAGTTCCTCGGGCAAGGCTTGGACAGTGGAAAAGACCGTTTGTTCCACCTGTTCCCGCATCAGCTCGCGCTCGGGCGTAGCGCTTTCGTGCATGCGCGTCGCCCCGGGCACGTAGACAGCGTCTTCCACGTCGATGTCGCCCGTCGGGGGCCGACGCCCCATGGCGACGAGGTGGTTCTTTGCCGTATTGACCGCGATCTTGTAAAGCCATGTATAGAAAGCGCTTTCGCCGCGGAACGAGGCCAAAGCCCGCCAGGCGCGCACAAAGGCTTCCTGCGCGATGTCCTCGCACTCCGTACGGTCGTGGACGTATCGCGAGATGAGCGCGATGACCTTGTGCTGGTACTTGCGGACAAGCAAGTCGAACGCGCGGCGGTCACCCTGCTGCACGCGCTCGACAAGTGCTTGATCCAGTTCGTTTTCGCCCATCCGGGCCGTCTCCTTAACTCATTCGGGGCCAGTCGCGGGCGCAGCTGAGACAAGCGCCGCGCGGGCAAGTTCACTTACGGGCCAGGCCCAGCCGGTGGGAATATGCCCACCAATGGCTGAACGGCACGTTGGACAGAGACCCCGATAACCATCGCCGGCCGCCATGATCATCGGCACCAACATTTTGGCGGTCCATGCCGCCGGCTTCGGCATCCGTCATCACTCGAGAGGTTCACATGCAAGGTGGCAAGCAACCGGGACCGCATCATCCCATCACCGTGGAACCAGCCGCGCAGCGAGTGATCGTCCGGGCGGGCGGCGCGGTGCTGGCCGATAGTCGTAACGCTCTGCTGCTTCGCGAGGGCAGCCTGCCGCCGGTTTTCTACATTCCGCGCGACGAGGTGGCGATGCAGGAACTCATGACCAGCAGGACCCGAACCCATTGCCCTTTCAAGGGCGATGCGAGTTATTTCAGCAGGAAGGACCACAAAGAAGACATCGCGTGGTCGTATGAAGACCCGTTCGACCACGTACTGGCGATCAAGGGGCATCTCGCCTTCTATGCCGGGCGCGTCGACGATATAGAGACATACCCCCGGGATTGATTCGTGCACTACGCCCGAAAAGCGGGCCGATCCTGGGTGCCGTCGCCGACCAGGCGCTCACGCTCGCCCAGTAGCTTGTCGAAGCTGGCGGCCGGCAGCGGGCGGCAGAACAGATAGCCCTGCAGTTCCTCGCAGCCGTTGCTGCGCAGGAACTGCAGGTGCTGTTCGATCTCCACGCCCTCGGCGACTACCGCCCGCTTCAGCTGGTGGGCCACGTCGATCGTGGCCTTGACGATGGCTTCGTCGTCGGGATCGACCCCGATGTTCCGCACAAAACTCTGGTCGATCTTGATCCGGTCTGCCGGCAGCCGGCGCAAGTAGTCCAGTGAGGCGGCACCGGTACCGAAATCGTCGATGGCGATCTGGCAACCCAGGGCATGCAGGGCATCGAGAGTCTCGACGAGCCGGGGCACCGTTTTGACGCTGATGCTTTCGGTGACCTCGAGCTCGAGCAGCTCGGGCGGCAAGCCGCTGTCGTGCAGCGCGGACGCCACCACGCCGGCCAGGTCGGGCTGCATCAGCTGCACCGCCGACAGGTTGACGCCCAGCCGCAGCCGCAGGCCGAACCGGTCCTCCCAGGCCTTCGCCTGGATGCATGCGGTACGCAGCACCCATTCGCCGAGCGGCACGATCAGGCCACTGGCCTCGGCCAGGGGAATGAAGAACGCCGGGCTGATCATCCCCAGCTCGGGGTGCTCCCAGCGGACCAGGGCCTCCATGCCGACGATATCCTCGCTGGCCGCCGCCACCTGCGGCTGGTAGAAGACGCGCAGCTCGTCGTTGCGCACGGCGTGGCGCAAGCGCGCCTTCAGTTCGGCGCTCTGCTGCTGCGCCGCGCCGGTGTCGGTGGCGTACAACTGATAATTGTTGCGACCCAGGCTCTTGGCGCCGTACATCGCCTCGTCGGCATGGCGCAGCAGCGGTTCACCCTGGGTGGCGTCGTCGGGAAAGAACGCGATGCCGACCGAGACGGTGACCTGCAGCTCCGAACCGTCGTCCAGTGCCAGCGGCACCTCCATGGCCTGCACCACTTTCTCGGCGATGCGCAGCACGTCGTCGCGCTTGATGATGTGACGCAGGATCAGCGTGAACTCATCGCCCGCGAAGCGGGCGACCGTATCGGAAGCACGCACGCTGGCGCGTAACCTGCGTGCCACGGCGTTGAGCACCTGGTCGCCCACGGCATGGCCGAGGGACTCGTTGATGCCCTTGAACCGGTCCAGGTCGACCAGGAGGATGGCGAACAACTCGCCCGTACGCTCCGCTTCGCGAATGGTGGTGTCGAGGCGATCGTTGAACAGCAAACGGTTGGGTAACCCGGTCAGCGCGTCGATCAGGCCACGCACGCGGCCCTGCTCACGTGCCCGGCGCAACTCCAGCGCCGCAGCGAAACGTGCCGTCGCCGCACGCAACGCCAGCGCCAGCACGCGACCGTCGCTGGCGAGGCGCCGCCGCCCGGCCAGCATCGCGCCGATCACGTTGCGACGTTCGTCCAGCAGCGGCAGCCATGCGAAAGACGCCAGCCCGAGCGATTCGATCAGCGGATCGCCCAGCGGGACATCGTCGCTTTCGGCCAGTCGCAACAGCGGCGTACCGCCAAGGCATGTACGGAGCAAGGGCAGGTCGTCGGGCGAGGGCCAGTCCACAGGCGCCATGCCGTTGTAAAGATGCGTAAGCAACTCGGGCCCCGACTCGCTTTCAGGCAGCGCCGACCACAAGGCCAACGCGTCCAGGTCGAGCGCATCGGCAAGCATCGCGGCCGCTTCACCCATGCCCTCGTCGTCGCTGGGGCAACCCTCGAGCACGGCCAGGAGGGCAAGCGCCCGGGAGGCCGTGTCGGTGGCGCGCATGTCGCGAAAAGCCACCGCGATGCGATGCTCGCCACCGTCGTTACGATGACGCACGTCGATTTCGCCGACGATCTCCACACCGTCGCGCCGGCGCAGCGTACACGCCATGGCATCCCCATCGGGCAGCGGCCAGGAAGCCTCGTGGACGGGATGGAACAGTTCGGCCAGCAGGCGGCCCTGCACCGGGCCGTCGCCCTCGCACAGCCGCTCCATCGCGTCACCGGTTTCGAGGATGCATCCCTGCGGACTGGACGCCACCACCCACGCTGCACCGGCATCGAAGGCGAAACGGTAGTCACGGTGCGGCGCGACCGGCACGGCAGGACCCGACGACACGGCCTGCCGCACGCGCTGGGCCAGTTCGGTACCTATCGCGCTCTCGCGGAGCCAGTCGACGCCTCCCGCGGGGGCGATGCCAGGGAGGTCGTCCACCACGTACACGGCGGGCAGCGATGCGTACTCCCCGCAGGCACGCAGGATGCGCAGGCCCCGGGCGATGTCCGGATCGCCGTCGGCACCCACCACCACGACGTGCAGCGGCGGTGCGTCTTCGAGCAGCGCCTCCAGTTGCGTGGCGTCGCGTGCACTCAGCAGGACGAAATCGCCGTCCAGGTCCAGGGCATCGAAAACGGCACGGCGAACGTCGCGACGCGGCGTGAAGATGAGGATGCCGAGCGGGTTGGGCACGTTGGACACGGGCTCAGACGATCCAGCGGCCGTCACGCAGCCGCGGCGCGGCGGCCGGTGCCCGCCATTCCGCGTCCACCTGGACCACGTCGTCCTCGAACGTGGCCAGCAGGCTGGCGCTGGCCCCCATCAGCACCACGCGGCGCACGTGCCCGGTGGCCGTGCGGGCCAGTTGCCGCAAAAGCGCACCGTCGGTGGCACTGGGCGGACCCGACGGCATGTCCAGCAGGTACACGCCGAAATGCAGGCTTTGCAAGATGTACCGAAGGGTGTCGCCCAGGCGCACGCAGCCAGGCACGCGCATCTGCGCGTCGCGCAGGCTCACCAGGCCTTCCGCGTGTCGCCAGAGGTAGACGGCCTGGCCCGTGCGCCGCGCCACCAGGCGGAACTGGTCGACCAGCATCGCGGGGTCGGACGACTGTAGGGCAACCAGGGGGCCGGGCGACGCCAGGATGCGGTCGAAGACGTCGGTACCTGCCTGGGTGTCGGGTGCCATGGGGCGTCGCTGCGAGAGGATGCGGGCAGTATCGTGGTAACACCGGGGGTGGCGCCAGCGGATATCTCGCATTCGACGCGACGGAACGGTAAGGTGATGCGCTTACTCGCCAGCGCACGACTTTCCCCATGTTCGAAGGACTCCGATTCAAACACTGGACCACCCAGGCAGGCGACGACGGCATCGTCGTCCTCACGCTGGATCGCGCCGGCTCCAGCGCCAACGCGCTGTCGCGCGAGGTGCTCGACGAACTGGACCGTCTCGTCGAACGCCTGGCCATCGAGGCACCGCGCGGCGTGGTGATCCACTCGGCCAAGCCGTCGGGTTTCGCGGTGGGTGCCGATATCCGCGAGTTCGTCGAATACGCCCATGCCGGCTCGGTCCTGGAAAACATCGAAAACGGCCAGCGCATCTTCGAAAACCTGGCCCGGCTTCCCTGCCCCACCGTGGCCGCCATCCACGGCGCCTGCATGGGTGGCGGCACTGAACTGGCCCTGGCCTGCCGCCTGCGCATCGCCGCGGACGACGACACCACGAAGATCGGCCTGCCCGAGGTCATGCTCGGCATCCATCCGGGCTGGGGCGGTTCGGCGCGGCTGCCGCGACTGATCGGTGCGCCGGACGCCCTTCCGGCCATGCTCACGGGCAAGCCGTTCAACGCGCGACGTGCCCGCGCCGTCGGTCTCGTCGACCGCCTGGCGCGCCCGGAGGCATTGCTGGCCGAAGCCATACAGCTGGCACGGCGCCCCTCGTCGCGTCCCTTCGCGCTGCGGGCCAAGGCCTGGGCCACCAACACCGTTCTGGCACGGGCCATCCTCGCGCCGATGGTCCGCAAGCAGACCGCCGCCAAGGTGCGCAGGGAGCACTACCCCGCCCCCTTCGCGCTGATCGACGTGTGGGCACGCGGCGGCGCCGGTATCCAGCAGCGGCTGAAGCTCGAGGCGAAATCGGTGGCGAAGCTGGCCACGACGCCCACCGCGCGCAACCTGATCCGCATCTTCTTCCTGCAGGAACGCCTGAAGGGGTTGGGCGGCGGCATCGAGCACGGCATCCGGCATGTGCACGTCGTCGGCGCGGGCACCATGGGCGGTGACATCGCCGCATGGTCCGCACTGAAAGGCTTCGACGTCACGCTACAGGATCGCGAGCTGCGCTTCGTCGAGCCAGCGCTGCAACGCGCACGGTCGCTCTTCGAGAAGAAGCTCAGGGCACCGGCGAAGGTCGATGCCGCCGTCGCGCGGCTGCGTGCGGACGTGGAAGGCCACGGGGTCGCGCAGGCGGACCTCGCCATCGAGGCGATCTTCGAAAACGCCGATGCCAAGCACGCGCTTTACGCGACGATCGAACCCCAGTTCACCGCCGAGCAGATCCTGGCCAGCAACACGTCGTCCATTCCGCTGGACGAACTGCGCCAGGGCCTGGCGGCACCGCGGCGCTTCCTCGGCCTGCATTTCTTCAATCCCGTTGCGCAGATGCCGCTGGTGGAGGTCGTTCGTCACGACGCACTGGACCCGGCCATCGAAAAACGCGCCCTCGCCTTCTGCAAGGCGCTGGGCAAGCTGCCGGTGCCGGTCAAGGGCACCCCGGGCTTCCTGGTCAACCGCATCCTCATGCCCTACCTGATGGAAGCGATGCGCCTGTACAACGAGGGCGTGCCCGGCCCGGTGCTGGATCGCGAGGCGAAGAAGTTCGGCATGCCGATGGGCCCGATCGAACTGGCCGACACGGTCGGTCTCGACGTCTGCGCCTCCGTCGGCAAGGAACTCGCGCCCTTCCTGGGCCTGGCTATCCCGCCCGGACTCGACGAGAAACTCGCCGCGAACAAGCGCGGCAAGAAGGACGGTGAAGGTCTCTACGTCTGGAAGGACGGCAAGCCGGACAAACCCGAAGTCGATCCCGACTACGTACCACCGACTGACATCCAGGACCGGATGATCCTGCCGATGGTGAACGAGGCCGTCGCATGCCTTGCCGAAGGTGTCGTGGACGACGCCGATCTCCTGGATGCGGGCGTCATCTTCGGCACCGGCTTCGCGCCGTTCCGTGGCGGCCCCATCCAGTACCTCCGCACGGAGGGCGTCGTCGCCATCGGCGAGCGGCTGGCCCGCCTGGAACAGAAGCACGGCGCACGCTTCGCGAAGAAGGAAGGCTGGGACAACCCCGCGCTGGCCATGCCGCCAGCGTGACCTGACGTCACGCCGGCGCAGGCAGCCGGCGTGTCACCACATCAGGTCGTCGGGAACGCCGTCGTCGGCCGCGGGAGCATCCGGGTCGACCATGAGCGCAATGAACTCCGGCGCGAGCGCACGCAGTTCATCGATCACCGCCTTGTCGACGATGAGGTAACGCCCGCCCTGCTGTACCACGCCCAGTTCGCCGGCGTTGAGCGCCGCCAGCTGGGCCGTGTCCACATAGACGCGACGAATCTTCTCGCCATACGGGAAATGCCTGACCTGGTCCGCGTCGGCCAGGTTCTTCGCCTTGCCCTTCAGGAGCTCCTCGACCTTGCGCTTCTTTTCCTTGCGCAGCCGGGCCACCTCGGCGGCCTCGGCCTCGGCACGGCGACGCTCGGTCGCTTCGGCCTGCGCACGGATGGCGTAAGCCTTGGCCAGGTCCATCTCGCCATCGGTGCGTGCGGGCTTGGCTGCCTGCGGCGGCCGGCCACCGCCACCACCCTGGGGGCGAGCGCCACCGGAGCCGCGACGGCCGTCCTGAGCGCGATTACCGCCGCCTCCGGGACCACCGCTTCCGGCCCGGGCACCGCCACTGCCAGCCGGCCGCTCGCCCTGCGGCCGACCGCCCTGGCCCGACGAGGGCTTGCCGCCGTGACGCGGATTACGGCCCGCATAAGGCTGGCCGCTGCCCCCCGCCTGTTTCGGTGGCGACGGCGCGGCGGTCCTTTTCTCTTCGCGGACCTCCTTGACGAGGCCGCTTTTCAACAACTGGTCGCGCAGGGACTCTGCCATGATCGGTAAGACTCGTTCGGGTGTCAGTAATGCGGAGGCGGCGGTTCGTTCGCCGGGTCGCTGCCGATGCCGGCGCGCATGTTGATCAGGTCGGAACGCAGGTCACGCACGGCACGCTCCAGCCGGTCAAGGCGCCGCGCGATTTCCGTATCGGCCGACGACAGCCCGTTGACGGTGTCGTCGATGAAGGAAAGACGCACCTCGAGCTCGGTCAGGCGGTCGTCGACGGGTTCAGTCATGCGCATGTCCCGCCAGGCTACGGCCGCGGCCGATACCGTAATAGGCGATGCCGGCTTCCTCGACCTGCGCGGGGTCGTACAGGTTGCGCCCGTCGAAGATCACCGGCGTGCCCAGCATCGACTTGATCCGGGAGAAATCCGGGGCGCGGAAGGCCTTCCACTCGGTGACGATGACCAGCGCGTCCGCGCCCTGCAACGCATCGAAGGGCCGCTCCACGAGCACGAGGTCGTCGCGTTCGCCGTAGATGCGCCGTGTTTCGTCCGCGGCCTCCGGATCGAACGCACGTACGCTTGCACCGGCATCCCACAGCAATTCCATCAGGCGGCGGCTGGGTGCCTCGCGCATGTCGTCGGTATTGGGCTTGAAGGCCAGGCCCCAGACAGCGACGGTCAGGCCCGTGAGCTTGCCGTCGAAGTGCTTCGACAGCAGCGCGAACAGGCGCGACTTCTGCGCGTCGTTCACCGCCTCGACTGCATCGAGCAGGCGCGCGTCGTAGCCCACGCCGTGCGCCGTGCGCGCCAGCGCCTGCACGTCTTTCGGAAAACACGAGCCGCCGTAGCCCGCACCGGGATAGATGAAGTGATAGCCGATGCGCGGATCGGCGCCGATGCCCTGGCGAACCAGTTCGACATCGGCACCCACGTGCTCGGCGATGTTGGCGATTTCGTTCATGAAGCTGATCTTGGTGGCCAGCATCGCGTTGGCCGCGTACTTGGTCAGCTCGGCCGAGCGTTCGTCCATCACCACCATGCGGTCGTGGTTGCGGTTGAACGGCGCGTACAGCTTGCGCAGCACCGCGACGGCACGCTCACTGGACGCACCGACCACGATACGGTCCGGACGCATGCAGTCCTCGACCGCATCGCCTTCCTTGAGGAATTCGGGGTTGGACACGACGTCGAACGGCACGTCCACGCCGCGCGCCTGCAACCGCGCGGCGATCGCGGCACGCACGCGGTCCGCCGTGCCCACGGGCACCGTCGACTTGTTGACCACCACGGTGTAACGGTCGATATGGTCGCCGATGGTATTGGCCACGGCCACGACATATTTGAGATCGGCGCTGCCATCCTCGTCGGGCGGCGTGCCGACCGCGATGAAGACGACCTGGCCGTGATCGATACCCGGCGCGGCGTCGGTGGTGAAATCCAGCCGGCCATCCGCGTGATTGCGGATCACCATGGGGTCGAGGCCGGGCTCGTAGATCGGGATGTCGCCCGACTTCAGCCGCGCGACCTTGGTCGCATCCACGTCGACGCAGACGACATGGTTACCCATTTCCGCAAGGCAGGTGCCGGTGACGAGGCCGACGTAGCCGGTTCCGAAGATCGTGACTTTCATGCGACTCCCAGGGTGGCTCCGGCAAGCAATCTAACGGCCGATTGTAACGGGGGCGCACGAAAAAGGGCGCGGATTGCTCCGCGCCCTTTCTTTTTCACCGATGGAACCGGGGGCTTACTTGCCGCCCGGCGCCGGACCGGCGCCCGGACCCTGACCCGCGGGGGTCGGACCGGTCTTGAGCAGCTCGACGTCGAAGATGATGGTCGCATTCGGCGGGAAGCCGTTTTCCGGCTTGGCGCCGTAAGCGATATTCGACGGGATGAACAGCTTGTACTTGCCGCCGGTCTGCATCAGCTGCAGGCCTTCGCGGAAGCCCGGGATGACCGCGGCGAGCGGGATCTGGGCCGGACCGGCCGGCTGGTGATCGGCAGAGGAATCGAACTTCTCGCCGTTCACGAACGTGCCGGTGTAGTTGATGGTGACGGTGTCGTTCGGACCCGGACGCTGACCGGTGCCGGCCTGGACGACCTGGTACTGCAGGCCCGAGGCCGTGACCTTCACGCCGGAAGCCGACTTGTTCTTGGCCAGGAAAGCATCGCCCTCGGACTTGTTCTGGGCGGCGACCTTGTTGTACTCGGCCTCGGCCTTGACCTTCAGCTGGGACACGAAGGCTTCACGAACCGACTTGGCTTCCGCTTCCGACATGGTCGGCTTTTGGCCGGACAGGGCGGCCTGGAGTGCCTTGGCTACCGTGGCGGCATCCACTTCCTTCGCGACGAGCGGCGGCAGCGAGCTGGCAAGGTCCCAACCCACGACGTAGCTGGCCTTCTGCTTATCGACCGGTGCCCCGGAGGCAGCCGGCTTGGCGGCCTGGGCGGATGCGCCCGCAGCCGTACCCAGCGCAACCGCCAGGGCGACGGCCGTCATCGTGGGACGCAAAAAGTGCTTCATTGAATACTCCCTCTCTTGGAAAGATTCGGCGACGCCGCCGGTGTACACCTCCTTGTGGAGGCAGAATCGCCATTGTGCGGTGGTTCGCGTCCTGCTTGCAATGACGGGTCGAAAGACAAGGTTTCACATGGAAAGTTCAGAAACCTTTCAAAAATCGTGACCGGCTCATTCGTGAGGGTCCGCCCCGGGCTTGTCCAGGGTATCGCGCAGGGCCGCCTGGAGTCGGGCGTGCACCTGTACCAGCACCCGCCACATCAGCCAGGCCAGCCCGATCCCGACCAGGATCAGCAGGCCCGCCACCTCGCGCGGAGGCAGGATCGTGGACGCCAGCGCCGCCACCAGCAGTCCCATCACCAGCATCGCCATGAGGGGCACGATCCTCGCCAGCACGGCACGAATCCGGTAGGTGCCACTGCCGAAACGGTCCGGCACCGACAACTCCGCCAGCAGCATGCCCAGGGCTTCCGCTTTGCGGTAGGTGGCCACGATCATCGGCAGTGAGACCAGCGCGGCCATCGACCAGGCCAGGCTGCGCCGGACCGTCGCATCGCCGCTGAGGATGTCCAGGTGGAGGAACCCGCGGCGATACGCGAAGGCCGTGGCAATGAACACCGCCACCACCAGCGCCGTGTTGATGACCACGTGCCAGACGAGCCGGCGGATCATCTTCATCACGATGGCGCCCTGCCCCTGCAGCCCCAGGTTGCCCATCCATTCGGTATAGGCGCCGAACACGCCCGTCACGCGCACGGGCAAGACGCGGGAGAGGACGTTGGCCAGGGGGTCCGACGAGCGGATGAGATAGGGCGTGAGGAAGGTGGTGATGGCGGAGACCGCCACCGCCACGGGATAAAGGAAATTACTGGTGACCTTCAGGGTCAGGCCGAGCGAGGCGATGACGAAAGAGAATTCGCCGATCTGGGCCAGGCCCATGCCTACCCGCAACGAGGTGCGCCCGTCGTTGCCGGCCACGAAGCTGCCGAAACTGCACGTCACCACTTTGCCCACGACCACGGCGATGGTGACGATCGTGATCGGCCACGCATAGGCCGCCAGCAGGGCCGGATCGATCAGCATGCCGATGGCGACGAAGAAGATGGCGCTGAACATGTCGCGCACGGGCATGATGATCCGCTCGATGCGTGCCACGCTGTCCGACTCGGCCACGATGGCGCCGATCATGAAGGCACCCAGCGCCACGCTGTAGCCCATCTCGGTGACCAGCAGGCAGAAACCGAAGCAGATGCCCAGCACGGCCACCAGCAACACGTCGTTGCGACTGACGCGCGCGATGTAATCGACCACGCGCGGCACCAGCAGCAGGCCCACCACGAGCGATACGGCCATGAACAGGCCAAGCCGGCCGACCGCGGCGAACGCCTGCCCCGCCTCGACGCCGCCGGTGCTGGCGATACCGGTGAGCAACGCCATCAGCACGATGGCCAGCAGGTCTTCCACGATGAGGATGCCGAACATCAGCTGGGCGAAGCGCTCGCGCTTCAGGCCCAGGTCTTCCAGCGCCTTCATGATGATGGTGGTGGAGGAAATGGACAGCATCGCGCCGAGGAAAATCGAATCCATGGCCGACCAGCCGAAGAACCGGCCGATCTCGTAGCCGATCCATACCATCAGCACGATCTCGGAAAACGCGGCCACCAGCGCGGCACCGCCGACGGCGCGCAGCTTCTTCAGGCTGAACTCGAGCCCGAGCGCGAACAGCAGCAGGATCATGCCCAGTTCGGACAACGTACGGATGGTCTGCTCGTCGTGGATGAAGATGACCGGCAGCGTATGCGGACCGATCAGCAGGCCGGCGATGATGTATCCCAGCACCACCGGTTGGCGGAGGCGCTGGAAGATCACCGTGGTCAGCCCCGCGACGAGCATGACCGTGGCCAGGTCCTGGATGAAAACGATGCCGTGCATGCCTGTCCCTGTGATGTCGAACCTACAGGTTAACCCGTGCTTGCGCGACGCGACACGCGGCGAGCGAAACGACATGCGCTACGTGACACACGCAAGTGGCCGTCACGCCTCGTCATTCTCGTTTCGTGGAAAAAAAATTCAAAAAAAGTGTAACGAATGCTTGACGAACGGATGGGTCGGACGTAATCTTTGCGGCTTCCAGCAGGGGGCCATAGCTCAGCTGGGAGAGCGCCTGCATGGCATGCAGGAGGTCGCCGGTTCGATCCCGGCTGGCTCCACCAACTTCTAAGACGTCCCCATCGTCTAGAGGCCTAGGACATCACCCTTTCACGGTGGCGACCGGGGTTCGAATCCCCGTGGGGACGCCACTTTCTGGTCCGCCAGGAAGTGAATGGACGAGAAGTTGGTAGTTGTTGGAACGTGTTGGACGGTAAGTGTGGAGCGGTAGTTCAGTCGGTTAGAATGCTGGCCTGTCACGCCGGAGGTCGCGGGTTCGAGTCCCGTCCGCTCCGCCATTACTTCCAAAAGGAATCCGCCATCTGGCGGATTTTTTTTGCCTGGAATTTGGCCGGTCTCCCCATGTACCGGCATAGGCATGTAGGAGCGCACGCACGTGCGCGACATCTTTTCGCGACAATCGACGGTCTGGCGCGCCAGCTCCATCTATCGGCCTCAACACATGTCGCGCACATCGTGCGCTCCTACATGGGCGCTGGCGAGTTATGTCGGCATGCCAAGACACCGACATGTCGGCATGCCCAGGCCCCAGACCATCAGGGAACCGGGGTATCGATCCGCTGAAGCGTGCCGATCGAATGGCCCTGCTCGGCCAGGTACTCCAGCCAGCGGCTGAGGAAGCCGTTCATGCGCAGACGGTGCTGGAAGACCGAATGCGCAGGCGGAAACGGGCCCAGCACCTGCCACAGCTTGCGGCCCGGATGGCAATGCATGGCCTCGGCCACATGGGCATCGGTGTACATGCGCAGCTGTGCCGAGGGCGAGGGATGCCCGGTGGCCTCGTCGACGAAGTCGTAGGTGAGCTCGAGCTCGAGCGTGTACGGATGCTTTTCCTGGACGTCCAGCCGCACCATCAACCCATCATCCACGTCGGATACGTAACGCCCGGGCGCCAGCCGTTCCGGCGCGAACAGGCGCGCCAGCCGATGGTAGTTTTCCGCGTACAGGCCCATCAGGAACTCGAAGCGGCCCGGGATCAGCGCGGTGGGGCGTTCAATCACAGCGGTCATAAAGGATGGCGGTCTCCGTATCGTTTACTCGATCAGTACATGTGTCGTTCGATGCCGAGGTACTCGAAGATCTTGCTGGAAATCTCCTCGATCGATGTGTGCGTCGTGTTGAGGAAGGGGATGTTTTCCCGCCGCATCAGCCGGTCGGCCTGTTCGAGTTCCCAGCGGCACTGCTTCAACGTGGCGTAGCGGCTGCCGGGGCGGCGCTGCTCCCGGATCTGCGCCAGGCGCACCGGATCGATGGTGAGCCCGAAGAGGCGGCTGCGATAGGGGCGGAGGCGGACCGGCAGTTCCAGCTTGTCCAGGTCGTCGTCCGTGAGCGGATAGTTGGCGGCGCAGACCCCGTAATGCAAGGCCATGTACAGGCAGGTGGGGGTTTTTCCCGAGCGGGACACCCCCACCAGCACCACGTCCGACTGGTTGTAGTCGACGTCCAGGCCGTCGTCATGGGCCAGGGCGTAGTTGGTCGCCTCGATGCGTGCCTCGTACCGCTCGAAATCCACCAGGCCGTGCGACCGGTTGACCGCGCCCGACTGCTTGGCGCCCAGTTCGGCCTCCAGCGGCTCGATGAACGGCGCGAAGACATCCAGCATCAGGGCGCCGCTGCCGGCGACGATGTCGCACAGGGCCCGGGAGGTCATCGTGTTGACCACGATGGGACGGTGCCCGTCCTGGGCGTACTTGGTCTTGATCCGCAGCGAGGCCGCCTCGGCCTTCTGCGCGTTGTCGATGAACGGCAGCCGGTGGGTATCGAACTGCACCCCGTCGAACTGGGCCAGCATGCTGTTGCCGATGGTCTCGGCGGTGATACCGGTGGAATCGGAAATGAAGAAGACGGTGCGCCGCATCGAACGGTTTCCTTGGCTGGTTCCCGGCCCTCACCTTAAGACCAATACGTCCTCATAACCATCCACCCCGCAGAATCACTGCGCGTTTGGTGCATCGCGGCTTGTAAGCCGACCATACCACCGCGACAATGCGCCGGTTTTCCAGCGCGGCCCGCCGCCCAACCGATGTGAGGAACTTCCTTTGAGCGACCTGGTACTTTGGCTCGACGCGCTACGCATGACCGACCTCGGCAAGGTGGGCGGCAAGAACGCCTCACTCGGCGAGATGATCGGCAACCTGGCGAAACTGGGCGTCTCGGTGCCCGGGGGCTTCGCCACCACGGCCGACGCCTTCCAAACCTACCTCGAGAAGAGCGGCCTCGCCACGCGCATCCAGCAGCGCCTGGCCAGCCTCGATGTGGACGACGTGGACGAGCTGACCCGGGGCGGCAAGGAGATCCGCGGCTGGATCGTCGACACTGCCCTGCCCGGCGACCTCGAGCAAGCCATCCGCGAGGCGTACATCACGCTGTGCAAGGACGCTGGCGCGGACGACATCGCCGTGGCCGTGCGCTCCTCGGCCACCGCCGAGGACCTGCCGGACGCGTCCTTCGCCGGCCAGCAGGAAACCTTCCTGAATGTCGTCGGCATCGACGACGTGCTGCACAAGGTGAAGGAAGTCTTCGCCTCGCTCTATAACGATCGCGCCATCGCCTACCGGGTCCATCAGGGTTTCAAGCACGAGGACGTCTTCCTCTCCGCCGGCGTGCAGCTGATGGTGCGCTCGGATGTCGGCGCTTCGGGCGTGCTGTTCACGCTGGACACCGAATCCGGTTTCCGCGACGTCGTCTTCGTCACCGGTTCCTACGGCCTGGGCGAGATGGTCGTGCAGGGTGCGGTCAACCCTGACGAGTTCTACGTCTTCAAGCCCACCCTGCGTGACGGCAAGCCGGCGGTGCTCCGCCGCAGCCTTGGCGCCAAGCAGCAGCGCATGGTCTATTCCGACCAGCCGGGCGAGCGCGTTCGCATCGAGGAGACGCCGGCCGAGCTGCGCCACCGGTTCTGTCTCGTCGACAGCGATGTCGAGGAACTCTCCCGCCAGGCGCTGATCATCGAAAAGCACTACGACCGCCCGATGGACATCGAGTGGGCGAAGGACGGCAACACCGGCAAGCTTTATATCGTCCAGGCCCGCCCCGAGACGGTGAAGTCGCGCTCGCACGCCACCACGCTCGAGCGTTTCCAGCTCAACGAGAAGGGCAAGGTCCTCACCGAGGGTCGCGCCATCGGCCAGAAGATCGGCTCCGGCAAGGCGCGTGTGATCAATTCGCTTTCCGACATGAACAAGGTACAGCCCGGCGACGTGCTGGTGGCCGACATGACCGACCCCGACTGGGAGCCGGTGATGAAGCGCGCCGCCGCCATCGTCACCAACCGAGGTGGCCGCACCTGCCACGCGGCGATCATCGCCCGTGAGCTCGGCGTGCCGGCCGTGGTCGGCTGCGGCAACGCGCTGGCCTCGATCCCCGACGGCGCCGAGGTCACCGTGTCCTGTGCCGAAGGCGACACCGGCACGATCTACGAAGGCCTGCTGAAGTTCGATCGCATCACCGCCGACCTGGGCGCGATGCCGGAAGCGCCCCTGAAGATCATGATGAACGTGGCCAACCCCGAGCGCGCCTTCGACTTCGGCATGCTGCCGAACGCAGGCATCGGCCTGGCCCGCCTGGAGATGATCATCGCCAGCCACATCGGCGTGCATCCCAGGGCGCTGCTGGAATACGACAAGCAGGATGCGGAGACGAAAGCGCGGATCGATACGCGCATCGCCGGCTACAAGGATCCGGTCTCGTTCTATGTGGACCGCCTGGCCGAGGGCATCTCGACCATCGCCGCCTCGGTGTACCCGAAGCCGGTGATCGTGCGCCTGTCCGACTTCAAGTCGAACGAATACGCCGGTCTGCTCGGGGGCTCGCGCTATGAGCCGCACGAGGAAAACCCGATGATCGGGTACCGCGGCGCCAGCCGTTACGTCTCGCCGGATTTCGCCGAATCGTTCGCCCTGGAATGCAAGGCCGCCAAATACGTACGCGAAACCATGGGCCTGACCAATGTATGGGTCATGATCCCGTTCGTGCGCACGCTGGACGAGGGCCGCAAGGTGATCGAGGTGCTGCGCAAGAACGGCCTCGTGCAGGGCGAGAACGACCTCAAGGTCATCATGATGTGCGAGGTGCCTTCCAACGCGCTGCTGGCGGACGAGTTCCTCGATATCTTCGACGGTTTCTCGATCGGTTCCAACGACCTGACCCAGCTGACCCTCGGCCTGGATCGCGACTCGAGCATCGTCGCCAACCTGTTCGACGAACGCGACCCGGCGGTGAAGAAGCTGCTGTCCATGGCGATCAAGACCGCGAAGGCCAAGGGCAAGTACATCGGCATCTGCGGCCAGGGCCCGTCGGACCATCCGGACCTTGCCGAATGGCTGATGGAACAGGGTATCGAATCGGTGTCGCTCAACCCGGACACCGTGGTCGACACCTGGCTGCGCCTGGCGAAGAAAAAGGCCGGCTGACCGACCTTCCGATGGGTATCGCAGAACGGCGCCCTCCAGGGCGCCGTTCTTTTTCCAGGTCAGCAGTGCACGGTGACCCCGGCGTCGCGATACGTTGCCACCACCGTCGCCTCCGTATCGGCTGCCACCACCAGATGCGAGATGCCGGTGATGGGCACCGTGTGGTGCGTGGCCGAGGCCACCAGCTTGTCCGGTGTGGCGATCGCCACCGTCTCGCCGCTGGCTTCGATGATCGCCTGCTTGAACACCGTCTCTTCTTCGTCGTAGGTCCACAACCCCCGCTCGGGATCGATGGCGCAGACCCCCGGGAAACAGATGTCCGCGCGGATATCCTGCGCCTGGCGTACGGTACGCGAGCCGATCGCACCGCCGATGGAAGGATCGACCCGGCCACCCAGCAGGATCACCTCGAAACCGGGGCGACCCAGCACGGCAAGGGCGACATCGGGGGCGTTGGTCACGACGGTGAGGTCCCGGTGTTCGGGAAGCATCCTTGCCAGCACCGTATTGGTCGACCCCGCGTCGATGAAGAGGATCTGTCCGGTACCGACCAGGCCGACCGCGATACGGGCCAGTGCGTGCTTCAGTTCCGTGCGCTCGGCGTGACGCTCGCCCAGCGGCGGGATGTTCACCGCGAGCAACGCACCGCCATAGACCCGGCGACAAAGGCCTTGCGCTGCAAGATCGCGCAGGTCGCGGCGAATGGAGTCTTCGGACACCCGGAATTCCTGGGCCAGATCCGCGGCCACCACCCTGCCGTCGCGACGTAGCCGCTGCAGGATCAAGGGTTGCCGCTCACGTGGCAGCGTGGTGTCGGGCGATGCGCTCATGCCGCAAGGAAACCCAGGGCAATCAGTTCGTCACGCAGTTGCCTTGGCGTGTGGAAATGGATGCCGTGGATACCCAATGCCTCGGCGGCGTCGACATTAGCCTTGTTGTCGTCGATGAACACGGCGCGCGCCGGGTCGATGTCGTAGCGTTCGAGGAGTGTCCGGTACAGCTTCGGGTCCGGCTTGATCGTGCCCTCTTCCCCCGAGACCACGATGCCGTCGAACAGGCGGAGGAAATCGAAGCGTTCCCGTGCGAAGGGGAAGGTTTCATGCGACCAGTTGGTCAGTCCGTACAACGGATGGCCGGCCTCCTTCAGTTCCCTGAGGATGTGCAGGCTGTCGTCGATCGCGCCCCCCAGGGTTTCTTCCCAGCGATGCTGGTAGGCGGCGATCAGTTCGGCCTTGGTCGGATGTTCCGACGTGAGCACGCGGACGGCCTCGTCCCACGAACGGCCCGCATCCTGCTGCAGGTTCCATTCCGGTGTGGTCACCTCGGCGAGGAACGTCTCCATGCCCTCGACATCGTCACCGAACAGCTTGCGGTAGAGATAGCGGGGATTCCAGTCGATCAGCACGCCACCGAAATCGAAGATCACGACATCGCGTTTGTTATGCATGGAACACTCCTTTCAGCGGCGAACGATGGATGCGCAAAGGGATACCGCGACAAGCAGGGCGGCCACGCCCGCCAGGGCGATGGACAGGCTGCTGGCGTGGGCGACGAAACCGATGACGGCCGGCCCCGCGAGCATGCCCGCGTAGCCCAGTGAGGTGACGGTAGCGATGGCGATACCGGGTGAGGTGCTCACCTGGCGTCCCGCCGCGCTGAACAGCACGGGCACGATGTTGGACGCACCGATGCCCACCAGCACGAAACCGAGCAGTGCCATCGGGCCCCACGGCAGCAGCGTGGCGAGGAAGAAACCGGCGGCGGCGACCAGGCTGCCGACCCGCACGATGGTCGTGGCGCCCAGCGATGCCGTGATGCGGTCGCCGAGCAGGCGGCCCACGGCCATCGCCACGGAAAACGCCGCATAGCCCAGGCCGGCCGTGGCGGGATCGAAACCGCGCGAGAAGCGCAGGAACACGGCACTCCAGTCGAGCATGGCGCCCTCGGCCAGGAAGACGACCATGCACAGGAAACCCAGCAGGAACACCGCCCCGCCCGGCATACGGAACCGCGCACGCGCCTCGCCCGAGCCGTCGTCGTGACGCACGAGGAAGTGTCGCCACTGGGTGCCGACGATCAGCAGCAGCAGCACCGAGACCGCGATGGCGCTACCGGTCAGCGGCGATCCGAACCGGAGCAACGCCGCCATACCGGCGGAACCCGCCAGGCCGCCAACGCTGAATAGCCCGTGGAAGCCCGACATCATCGGCCGGCCCTGCTGTTTCTCGACATCCACCGCGTGCGCGTTCATGGCTACATCGACCACACCGAGCGATGCACCGAAGAACAGGAGTGCCGCACCCAGCCACCATGCATTCGGCGCAAGGGTGAGCAGGGGCAGCGCGAGGCAGACCAGCAAGCCGCTGACACCGATGACATCGCGGTGACCGAACCGGTGGGTGAAGAACCCCGCGAGGGGCATAGCCGCTGTGGCGCCGCAGCCCATGCAGAGCAAGACGAGACCGAGCGTGGCGTCGTCCAGGCCAAGGCGTTCCTTGGCATAGGGCACCATCGGGGCCCAACTGGCCATGCCGATGCCGGAAAGAAGAAAGATGAGCCGGGTGGCGCGGACGGGATTCATGCGTAGGCCGAAAGCAAGGAATACGCATCAATGTAATTAAACGTGCAAAAACGTGCAAGCCCGATACGCGTTTCGGTCAGATCCAGTGAAACCCCTTGGCCATCAGGGCAGCCATGCCCAGGGCAAGACTGATCATCGCGCCAAATAGCACGCGAAAATCCATACGCGACTGGTCACGTAAATGGCTCATATCGTTACGCGACTGGTCACGCAAATGGCTCATATCGTTACGCGACTGGTCACGTAAATGGTTCATATCGTTGCGAAGGTCGCGGAAATCCGTACGGAGACCGTTGAGGTCTTCCCCGATGTGCTCGAGGGTGACTTCGACGCGCGCAAGGCGGGTGTCGAGTTGGGTCGTGGCGACTTCCAGTCGGCTGAGGCGATTTTCCATGGCGGGATACTCGGCTGTGATGTGCTCGCTTGCAAGTTGCGAAGGTTGGCAGGAGACGACAACCGTTTCGTTTCCGGCACCGGATCGATCCATGATCATGCTGTTCTCCCACGGGAATGAAGGGGCCGGGGCCTGCTGACAGGATCCGAGGTGAGCATTCACCTTGGCTGCCAGAATCGACAGTCGCGCTTGCCCACCGCTTTCTGTAAGCCTGGACGACACGGCTACGTTTCCGGATTTTCTCAACAGGCCTACCCTCTTGCACCGGCGGCCCGACATCTGTACAAATGTACACATGTCGACACCTACCCTCACCGAGCGCCAGCAAAAGACCCTCGCCTTCCTGCAGGAATACCTGCAAACGCAGGGCCTGCCGCCCACATTGCGCGAGATCGCCGATGCCCTGGGCTTCCCCAGCCACAGCTCGGCGCAGGCCTGCGTGGAGTCGCTGGTCCGCAAGGGTGTCCTCGAGCGCTCCCCCCAGCACAGGGGCCTGCGCCTGTCGGCGGGTAACGCGGCCCTCATGCGGGCCGCCGCAGCCAACGATCTTCCGCTGATCGGCCGCGTGGCCGCGGGCTCGCCGATCCTGGCGGAAGAAAACATCGAAGCGCAGCTCGAGGTGGACCCTGCCCTGTTCCGGCCACGCGCGGACTACCTGCTGCGCGTCGTCGGCCTGAGCATGCGCGATGCCGGCATCCTCGATGGCGACCTGCTGGCCGTGCACAAGACGGCCACCGCCACCGACGGGCAGATCGTGGTGGCCCGGCTCGACGACGAAGTCACCGTCAAGCGCCTCCGGCACGAACGCGGCCGCCTCCTTCTTCTGCCTGAAAACCCCGACTTCCAGCCCATCGAAGTCGATCCCCGTCGCCACGCGTTCGCCATCGAAGGGCGTTACGTCGGCATCATCCGCAGGACCTGACCATGAATGCCATCGCTGCCCCGACCCTCGCCCAGGTGCTCGACCATCCCGGTATCTGGCGCCGTTCCGCCGATCGTCAGCCGCGCACGCGCGCGCTTTCCACGGGCTGGACGTCCCTGGACGCAAAGTTGCCTGGCGGGGGATGGCCGCAGGGTGCGCTCAGTGAAATCCTGTTCGAACACGATGGCCTGGGCGAACTGGATCTTGTGATGCCCGCGCTGGCCGCGCTCACGCAGGAACACCGCCGCGTGATCTTCGTCGCTCCTCCTTATCTGCCTTATGCGCCAGCGCTCGCGGCCGCCGGGGTCGATCTGCGCTTCCTGCATGAAATCCATGCCGGCACGACCGAGGCGGCCTGGAGCATGGAGCAATGCCTGCGCTCCGGCTGCTGCGGCGCCGTGGTCGGCTGGCTGCCGGATATCGACTATCGCAGCCTTCGTCGCCTGCAGCTGGCCGCGGAAAGTGGCGACGCCTGCGCCATGATCTTCCGTCCCGCCGCGCATGCCGCGCAGAACAGCCCTGCGGCACTCCGTCTCAAGGTCAGCAACAGCGACGAGGCCACCTATGTGGATGTCCTCAAGTCGCGCGGACTGCTGACCACCACCGCTCCGCTGCTGCGCATGCGGGCCTGATGAACCTCGTCATGACGACGTGTTCCACCCGCCGTCGTGACGAACGCTTCGTCGCCGCCTTTCCTACGCAGCCATGCTTTGGGCCTGCCTCCGTTTTCCCGGCCTGGCGTTCTCCGCCGCCTTCGCCGCGACCTCGGAGGCAGGCCCCTCTGCCTTGCTCGACACCCGGTCACGCCAGCGCCTGATCGCCGCCGCCAATACGGAAGCGGCCACCGCCGGTGTTCGTCGGGGACAGAGCCTCGCCGCGGCGCGCGCCCTTTGCCCCGCACTGGATGTACGCCCACGCGATCGTGCCGCCGAGTCCCGCCTGCTCGCGGAACTCGCCGCCTGGTGCTACCAGTTCAGCGGACACGTCAGCCTGGTACCCCCTGCAGCCATCCTCCTCGAACTCGGCGCCAGCCTGAGGCTGTTCGACGGCTGGCCGGTGATCGCCGAACGCCTCCGTCATGGCCTGGGCGAACAGGGCCATGTCCACACCATGGCGGCAACGCCCTTCCCTGCTGCCTCGTGGGTGTTCGCGGCGCACGCTGATGGCATGGTGCTGCCCGAACCGCAAGGCGTCGTCCGCATGTTGGGCGCCTTGTCGCTGGGACAGGCCGGCCTGCCTGCCGCGACGGTGAAATCGCTCCAGGCCATGGGGTTTCGCCGGCTCGGCGACATTTTCCGGCTGCCGCGCCCGGAGCTCACCCGTCGCATCGGCCGCGATGGCGTGAACTGGCTGGATCGTCTCCGTGGTCAGGCCGCCGCACCGCTGCCCGCGTGGCAGCCACCGGCAAATTTCCGACAGAAGATCGAGTTCGACAGCGAACTGGACGGCAGCCAGCCACTGCTGTTTCCCTTGCGCCGGCTGACCCGCTCGCTCGCCAACCTGCTCGCCGCACGCGACGGTGGCGTGCAGCGTTTCACCCTGACGCTCGAGCATGCCCGCGGCGCCACCACGCGCGTGGTCGTGGCGATGGCCGCACCCCAGCGCGAGGCGGAACGCCTGTTCGAACTGGCCCGCACCCGGCTCGAACGCACTGCGCTGCCCGCACCGGCGCGCGCCATCGAACTCGATGCCGAGGAACTCCCGGTCTTCCGGCCACCGGTGCGCGACCTTTTCGAGCCCATCCGCGGCGACGGACTGGACTGGCCCACGCTCGACGAACGGCTGCGCGCCCGCCTGGGCGATGCGGCACTCCGGCAGATCGCCATGGTGGCCGACCATCGACCGGAGCGCGCCATGCGCTACGGCCCGCCAGATACCACGGTGGCCCTGCCACGCCGCCGACGCCCGTTATGGCTGTTGCCACGTCCACTACCGATGCGTCCCGAGCCCGTTGCCGTGCTGGCCGGGCCGGAGCGTATCGAAAGCGGTTGGTGGGACGGCGACGACACGCGTCGCGATTACTACATCGTGCGCACGCCATCCGGGCAGCAGGCCTGGGCCTACCTGCCGCCGGGCACCCTCGACGGCTGGATGCTGCACGGCTGGTTCGCCTAGGTCGCCGTGCTGCCCTTTACCCTGCCGCCGCCCGCAAACGAGGGCGAAGTCGACCTTCCCGCCTATGCCGAGCTGCATGCGCTGAGCGACTTCAGTTTCCAACGCGGCGCCTCCAGCGCGCGTGAGCTGTTCGAGCGCGCCAGGGACATCGGCTATACCGCCCTGGCGATCACCGACGAGTGTTCGCTTTCCGGCATCGTCCGGGCACTGGAAGCCTCGCTGGAGGTCGACCTGCCAATGATCGTCGGCAGTGAGTTCCGTCTGGCGGACGGCACCACGCTCGTGCTGCTGGTAGAAAACCAGGACGGCTATACCGAATTATGCCGATTGATCACGCTGGGCCGACGGCGCGCCCCGAAAGGACGCTACGAGCTGCACCGTGCCGACCTGGAAAACCTCGCCCATGGCCTCTGCCTGCTGTGGGCACCGGGCCCGTTGGCGGCCGACGATGCCGCCACCCATGACGACCGCGCAGCGTGGGTGGCCACGCATTTCCGCGATCGCGCCTGGCTGGCCGTGGAACTGCACCGCGGCCAGCACGATGCGGCCGAACTGGCGGCGTGGCGTCACCTGGCGGAACGGCATGGGCTGCCATGCGTCGCCGCCGGCGACGTGCACATGCACCTGCGCGGGCGTCGCGCCTTGCAGGATGTGATGACGGCGATCCGCCTCAACCGCAGCGTGGCCGAGGCCGGCCACCACCTCTTTCCCAACGGCGAACGCCACCTGCGTCGGCGTGAGGCACTCGCGCGCATCTATCCCCGCGACATGCTGGAGCAAAGCCTCGTGGTGGCCGCCCGCTGCACCGGTTTCGACCTCCGCAAGATCCAGTACGTCTACCCGCGCGAACTGGTGCCCGAAGGCACCGATCCTGCCGCTTACCTACGCCGTCTCACCTACGAGGGCGCGGCGCGGCGATGGCCCGGGGGCATGAAACCCGACCTCGTCACACGCATCGAAAAAGAACTGGACCTCATCGCCAAGTGCCGTTACGAGGCATTTTTCCTCACGGTGCAGGACATCGTCAGGTTCGCCCGCTCGCAGCAGATCCTTTGCCAGGGCCGCGGCTCCGCTGCCAATTCGGTGGTCTGTTTCTGCCTGCACATCACCGAGGTCAACCCGGACCAGATCACCACGCTGTTCGAACGGTTCATCTCGCTGGAACGTGACGAGCCACCGGACATCGACGTCGACTTCGAGCACGAGCGCCGCGAGGAAGTCCTGCAGTACGTCTTCGAGAAATACGGCCGCGAACGGGCCGCGCTGGCGGCTACGGTCATCAGTTACCGGCCCAAGAGTGCCGCCCGCGATGTCGGGCGTGCGCTGGGGTTGTCCGAAGACCAGCTCGACCAGCTCAGCCGTGCTTATTCGCACGCGCATGGCGAGGTGCCGATCATCCAGCGCCTGCAGGAGCGAGGTTTCGACATCGCCAGTCGCACCATCCGGCAGCTGATCGTGCTGGTGCACGAGCTCAACGGCATGCCTCGCCACCTGTCCCAGCACGTAGGCGGTTTCGTCATCTCGGATACGCCGTTGCACCATCTGGTGCCCGTCGAGAACGCGGCAATGGACAACCGCACCATCATCCAGTGGGACAAGGACGACCTGGAAACGATGAAACTGCTCAAGGTGGATTGCCTGGCGCTGGGCATGCTGACCTGCATGCGCAAGGCGATCGACCTGCTGCGTGCCCGTGGCGGCGAGGATTACACCCGCATGGCCGACATTCCCATGGACGATGAAGAAACCTACGCGATGATCCAGGCCGCCGATACCGTCGGCGTGTTCCAGATCGAATCGCGTGCGCAGATGTCGATGCTGCCGCGCCTGAAACCGGCCATCTACTACGACCTGGTGATCCAGGTGGCGATCGTGAGGCCCGGCCCGATCCAGGGCGGCATGGTTCACCCCTACCTGCAACGACGCCAGCTGCCGCCGGACCAGATCGTTTACGAACCGGGCGTCAAGGACGTCCTGGAACGCACCCTGGGCGTGCCGATCTTCCAGGAGCAGGTGATGAAACTGCTGCAGGTGGTGGCGGATTTCACCGAAAGCGAGTCGGACGACCTGCGCCGGTCGATGGCGGCGTGGAAGCGCCGCGGCGGGTTGCAGAAATTCGAGCCGAAGATCCGTGCCAACATGGCGAAGAACCATTACACCCCCGAGTTCACCCAGCAGATCATCGACCAGATCCAGGGGTTCGGCAGCTACGGCTTTCCCGAATCGCACGCGGCCGGCTTTGCGTTGATCGCCTATGCCTCGTCGTACATGAAATGCCACCATCCGGAAATCTTCTGCTGCGCCTTGCTCAACAGCCAGCCGATGGGTTTCTACGCGCCGGCGCAACTCGTCGCCGACCTGCGTCGGCACGGCGCCGAGGTGCGCCCAGCCGATGTCACCGCCAGCCAATGGGATTGCACGCTGGAAGCGACCCGGACCCCACGTCCTGCCTTGCGCCTGGGTCTACGCCTGATCGGCGGTTTATCGGCCGACCTCGGCGCACGCATCGTGCAGGCACGCGACAGCGCGCCCTTTCGCGATCTTGCCGACCTCGCCCACCGTGCACGCCTTAGCCGTTTCGAGCGCGAACGCCTGGCGGATGCCGGTGCCCTGCGCGTGCTCAGCGGCCATCGTCATCGCGCCCGCTGGGAGAGCTCCGGCATCGAACGCAGCCTGCCGCTACTGGAGGCCGTGGCAGAACAACCTACGCCACTGCGCCCACCCAGCATGGCCGAAAACGTCTTTGCCGATTACGCCACCACCGGCCTGTCGCTGGCGGGCCATCCCCTGCTGCTGATTCGCAAGATATTGCAGTCGCGCCGTGTCCGTCGTGCACGGGACATGGAAGACACACGCAGCGGCACGTGGTTGCGTCATGCCGGTCTGGTCACGATGCGCCAGCGTCCCCAGACCGCCAGCGGGATCACCTTCGTCGCCCTGGAGGACGAAACGGGCCAGGTCAACGTCATCGTGCGACCCGCGGTGGCCGAGGCCTGTCGGCAGGCGCTACTGGAAGCCGTGCTGTTGGCGGTCGACGGCCGCTGGCAGTCGATCGAAGGCGTGCGCCACCTCGTAGCAAGCCGTCTTCATGACTACAGCGACCTCCTGCCGGAACTCGGTGCCGTGTCACGGGATTTCCACTGATCGTGCCAGGAATCGCACGACCTTGCCGTTACTTAACGCCGGCTAATTTTACTCTGAACGGTTAACCGAAATTTGCTGCTTCGCAAGAACACTGTTCAGCGGAAACGCGATAGCGTCTATCCCATCGACACACCCGGATATCCGGTAAGCGATGCTCATGCGCCGTGCATCGCGAAGTTCGACCAAGGCGCCACAAGTTCCAGGAGATTTCGTCATGCGCAACACGAAACTGATCGTCGCCATGCTGGCTGGTTGTATGGCTTTCGGCGGCGCCGCCATGGCCCAGGATGCTTCGCAGTCGGCGTCCCCCACGCCGTCTTCCAGCGCGGGCTCGCAGACGCAGACCACCAGCGATGCCATGAAGAGCACCGGCACGTCCGGCTCCGCCGCCACCAACTCCAATGGCTCGATGAAATCCACCCACAAGAAGCACAAGAAGAGCACCTCGACCACCGGCACCGAACCGGCCAAGTCGTCCAGCTCCGGCATGTAATTCCGCATCCGCGGACAGCAGCCAAAAAAAACCCCGGCGCCGCGAGGCGCCGGGGTTTTTCATGCCGACGAAGTGCGCGTCAGTCCACTTCGGGCAGGACGCTGATCTCGTCGCTACCGATGGTGACCACCTGGCCCGCGCGCACCTTGTAGGTCTTGCGCATTTCCGTCACGCCGTCCACGGCGACCAGGCCATCGGCCACCCGATGCTTGCCCTCACCGCCACTGGCGACGATGCCGGTCAGCTTGAGCAGCAGGTTGAGTTCGACGTAGTCGCCTTCGAGGCGGAATTCATGAAACGGCATGACGGTGGTTTCGCTTAGGTAACGGTGCGCCATTAGAACACGAGTATTCAGTAGAGGATGACCGAGCGGATAGCCTTGCCCTCGTGCATCAGATCGAACGCCCGATTGATCTCCTCCAGCCCCATCGTATAAGTGATCATCGGGTCGATCTTGATTTCGCCTCCCATGTATCGATCCACGTAGCCCGGCAACTGGCTGCGCCCCTTCACGCCGCCGAACGCCGAGCCGCGCCATACGCGCCCGGTCACCAGCTGGAACGGACGGGTGCGGATCTCCTGGCCGGCACCGGCCACGCCGATGATGATCGACTCGCCCCAGCCCTTGTGGCAGCACTCCAGGGCAGCGCGCATCACGTCCACGCTGCCGATGCACTCGAACGAATAATCCACACCGCCATCGGTCAGGTCGACGATCACCTGCTGGATCGGCGTGTCCGGGTAGTCGCGGGGATTGATGCAATCCGTCGCGCCCAGCATCTTCGCCATCTCGAACTTCGACGGATTGGTGTCGATCACGACGATGCGACTGGCCTTGGCCATGACCGCGCCCTGCACCACCGACAGGCCGATGCCACCCATGCCGAACACCGCCACCGTCGAGCCGGGCTCGACCTTGGCCGTGTTCAGCACGGCACCGATACCGGTGGTGATTCCGCAACCGAGCAGGCAGACCTTCTCCAGCGGTGCGTTCTTGTTGATCTTCGCCAGGGAGATTTCCGGCAGCACCGTGTATTCGCTGAAGGTGCTCGTGCCCATGTAATGCAACAGCGGCTTGCCCGCCAACGAGAAGCGCGACGTGCCGTCCGGCATGACGCCCTTGCCCTGGGTCAGGCGGATCTTCTGGCACAGATTGGTCTTGCCCGACAGGCAGAACCGACACTCGCCGCACTCCGGGGTGTACAGCGGAATGACATGATCGCCCGGCTTGAGCGACGTGACACCCTCACCGACCTCCTCGACGATGCCACCGCCCTCGTGACCCAGGATGACCGGGAAGGCCCCTTCGGGGTCGTCGCCCGAGAGCGTGTAGGCATCGGTATGGCACACGCCGGTCGCCACGATGCGGACCAGCACCTCGCCCGCCTTCGGACCCTGGACATCCACTTCTTCGATGGACAACGGCTTTCCTGCTTCCCAGGCAACAGCGGCGCGAGACTTCATGGCGGGCAATTCCTCTTACACTAAAGGCGGAACCGGCATGGCAGCCGGCGGTAGCGAGGATTTTAGCCATCCCCGGGCCTGTCGATTAGCCGCCCTGCAGGTGAAGCATTTTTACAGGGGAGCAAAGATCGATGCGTGCTTGGGACGGGATGGACGCCTTCGTCGAAGTGGTACGGCTAGGCAGCTTCTCCGCCGCCGCCCGCAGCCTGGGACTGTCCACGGCCTTCGTCAGCCGTGCCGTGAGCGCGCTCGAGCAACGACTCGGCACGCAGTTGCTGCACCGGACCACCCGCAAGCTCCGCCTCACCGACGCCGGGCGTCTTTACTACGAACACGCGCGACACCTGCTGGAAGGCTTCGATGCCGCCGACCAGGCCATCGTGGACTTCCAGGACGGATTGCGAGGCAACCTGCGCATCAGCCTGGCAACCACCTATGGCGAGCGCTACGTGGCGCCACTGGTCAATGCCTTTCTTGCCCTCCACCCCCAACTGGGCGTGGACATGGATTTCTCCAACCGTACCGTCGACCTCATCGAGGAGGGCTACGACCTGACGGTACGCACTGGCCTCCTGCCGGATTCCAACCTGGTGGCCCGACGCCTGGGCGAACGGCGGCTGTTCGTCGTCGCCTCGCCCGCCTATCTGTCGACGAATGCAGCGCCGGCGACACCCGACGACCTCGCCGGGCATACGCTCCTGCTGGGATCGGCCAGTCACTGGATCTTCGCCGAGCACGGCCAACCGCGGCAGCGACCTGTCCAGGGCCGCTATCGGGCCAGTTCAGGCCAGGCCTTGCTCGACGCGGTGCACCGCGGGCTCGGCATCGCTCAGCTGCCCGACTTCTACGTGGAGCAGGCATTGGTCGAAGGAAGCCTGGTCTCCCTGCTCGATCCATGGCGTTACGAGCACGGTGCGGTGTGGCTGGTGTACCCGCAGAGCCGCCACCTTTCCCCCAAGGTTCGCCAGCTTGCCGACTTCCTGGTGGAGCGGCTCCAGACACCCCCGTGGCGCCGAACGATCGTTTGAGTTAAACTAGGGTTAACGGATACAGCTGAAACGGTGAACGAAAGCCCGCGGTAAGGGTCTCTGGAAAGCGCTCCGACACACCGTCCGACGATTTTCTTGAACCTTTTCCTCACAAGCCTGTCCAACCTTTCAATGCCCGGGACCCCTTGTAATGTCCCGAGCCGCCCATACAAAAGGCGTGTAGTAAACTCGTTAGTTCAGGAATTAAGCCCTATCGGGTGATGACGAAAGCCTAACGAACCGATTGTTCACCAAACGAAACGGACTAACCGCCCAGCGCGCCTTCTTCAAGGCCCTGCACCGGCGTAAGGTCCCCACCACGTCAAAGACCGGCGACGTTGGTGCCAGAGCATTTCGCATCCGGTCACAGACGACTGGGAGACACGACCATGAACGAACTTCGCAACGAATACGGCATCACCACCTTCGAATACTCGACCGGCTTCCGTGCAGGCGACAGCAGCACCGGCCTCGATCTGTTCGGCGGTGAAATGGACGGTTACGACTGGCTGGGCGAGGTTGCCAGCCGACTCAGCGGTGACGCGGTCTAGGATCGCGTCATAGCCCGAAGCGCTTGCGCTCGGGTCATGGTTCCTGAAAAACGCATCGAGGCCCGTCATATGACGGGCCTCGATGCAGTAAAGACGACGCGAGGCCTGGTGGCCCGGTCGTGGCGGATAAACCGACGTCCGCCCCCTCAACCTTCCCCTTAGCCTCCGGCCCACCGGCGGCTTTCGCTTGCCTGGAAGCCTTCGGCCTGCCCGGGCACGCGGTAGAACGCCTCAGGGTTCAAGGAATCCGGATAGCCAACGCCTCGGGTGCCACAGGCGACGGGCCGCTGTCGTCTTCCGGTTGATCCGGGTGAGCAGGCCGTTCCTGCGGTTCCGTGCCCGGGCTACCGCCCGGTGTCTCGGGCCGCGGATCGGTCGGCGACTCTTCGGGAAGGACCGGTGAGCGACCGGGGGTTTCGGGCACGTAAGGACTTTGCATAGCGTCGGCAACCGTCAGCGTCATGGTGCATGCACGTTGCGCGACCCCGCGTGATATCGCTGTCACTTCGATGTCATCGGTGCAGGCCGTTACCGACGACATGCACATCCGAACGACATGTGCTGCACACCCCTTGTCCGAGGTTGGCGCTCCCCCTCGAACGAACGGAGCGTTGTATGGCACTCAAGGCCCTCGGACTGAACTGCACGCTTACGCGATCGCCCAAGCCGTCATCCAGCCAGAAATTGCTCGACCAGTTACTGGAAGGCCTGGAACGGCATGGCGTGGATGTCGACAGTGCGCGCGTGGTCGACCTGGACATCAAGCCCGGCGTCAGCCACGACGAAGGCAACGGTGACGCCTGGCCAGCGCTGCGCGAGCGCATCATGGCAGCGGACATCCTGGTCATGGTCACACCCATATGGATGGGCCAGCCCTCGAGCGTCAGCAAGCGTGTCGTGGAGCGCATGGACGCCATCCTGCGAGATATCGGAGACGATGGACGCTACCCGACGTTCGGCAAGGTCGGAATTGTCGGTGTGGTGGGCAACGAGGACGGCGCCCACCATGTCACCGCCGAACTCTACCAGGCGCTGGCCGATGTCGGCTTCACGATCCCGGCGGGAAGTTCCGCTTACTGGGTGGGTGAAGCCATGTCGGATACCAACTACATCGACTTGAAGAAGACACCGGCGAAAGTTTTGCAGACCATTGCAACGCTGACGACCAACGCTGCACATCTGGCCAAGCTGCTCAAGGCGTCCGGCTATCCGGCACCCTGAATACCATCAACCGGTGCCCACGCTTGCTTCACGCGGCGCTCATGGCGTCGAGGCGTAAACAGGGGACGCTGCGAATGACGCAGAGCCTGCAGAGGAACACCACCATGGACAAGAATCGCACCGAAGGCACCAAGCACGAAGTCAAGGGCGCCGTGAAGGAAGTGGTCGGCAAGGTCACCGGCAATCACGCGAAGGAAGCCGCCGGCAACATCGAGAAGAACGCCGGCAAGGCGCAGAAGGAAGTAGGCAAGGCCGCCGACAAGGTGCGCGACGCCGGCAAGCACTAAGTGCTTTGCACGAGGGACCCCAAGGGGTCCCTCGCTTTACGGGTACGCCCAACTACCCTCAGGTACAACCCCTGACCAGGAAGATCAGCAGCAGAACGGGAATGGGCACGCCCAGCACCCACAACAGGATGTACCCGATGCCGCCTTTCTGTTTGTCAGCCACCGCAATCTTTCCCTCGTCCATCGGACGTCCCTCCTCGTTGTTAACCGGAAGTCAGCGTCCATGGACAAGCGTGCATCCTGCGTGACGCGCACGACATGAGCCGTTTCGCAATAACGAAAGGCATGCACGCCATCGACGTGCTGGCGGTGACGCTGGACACTTGATCGGCACGACGCCGTGATCGGGAAATCGTACGCATGAACCGCACACGCTATTACGCACTCATCGCGCTGATTGTCGCGATGGTGGCCATCGTGGTCGTGGGAGCCATCCACAAGGGTGGTCCGGCCGGCGACACCCCGGACGACGGTGCGCGTGCGCCGGCAAGTCACGCCGCCGAGCGCTAGGCCGTCTGTTCTTCCACTGACTGGGCCGCGTCGTGGACGGCGGCGGCGCGCTGCATGGCCACCAGGAATTCGGTGCCGTAACGCATGACGAACGGCGCCACGGTGCCGGGCACGAAGCCCTCGGGCAAGCTGACGGTCTCTGATTCGGGCAAAAGCGTGGATCGACGTGCCATGGCCTGTAAGGCCCCCTTGTGGTTCCCCCAAGCGCTCTTTACTAAGGCAAATGCCAAACGGCGTCAAGCCTCCGCGATGCCATGGCCCCGTGCCATGACATGACCTCCCTTGCGGCAAATCGGCGCAAGCACCTGATCGGCTCCATGACTGTGCACCCGGCGGCGTAAAATGAAGATGCACGCCCTTCCGGCGTGCATGGAGGTCTACCGTGCCGCACCGTCTCGCCGCCGACAAGCGCCCCGCTCCCGCGCGTCGCACGTCGGCGTGCTGCAATGCCGCCTGTCGCCATGCCGAAGCGTGCGAAGCCACACGAGGTGGCGACCCTGCCCTCCTCGACATGCGCGATGTCGTCGAACGGGTGGGCCCCTTCTCGGATGGCGATCGCCTCGTGCAACCGGATGCCCCTCACCGAGCGGCCTTCGCCGTTCTCAACGGCATGGCCAAGACCGTCGGCGACGGCCGCGTGCTGGCGTTTCACCTGCCCGGCGAACTGTTCGCCCTGGAGGTCGCACGGAACGGAACGCACGGGCGTTCCGTCATGGCCGTGGGCAAGACATGGTTTTGCCGGTTTCCCCGCGAGGCCGTCGATGCGCTATGCGTGGAAAACGACGCGCTGACACGCCACCTCCGCATGCTGCGTCGGCGGGAACACACCGTCACCCGACATGCCGCGGAGGGCGTTGCCGCATCGAGGGTCCGCGACTTCCTCATCGACCTGCTGGACCGACGCCGCCGTTTCGACGAACACGCCCGCACGATCCCGTTGCCGATGTCGCGCGACGACATCGGCTCCTACCTGCGAATGAGTTCAGCCACGGTGACGCGCATGCTGGCGAAGCTGCGCGGCGACGGCATCATTGCCGTCCATGCGGACGGTGTGGACATCATGGACGACATCGCGCTGCGGCGTTGACCCGCTTAGGTCGGTCCACGCGTATCCCGTCGCCGCGCGGGCTGCCTGAGCGGATCGAGCAGGCTACGCAAGCCGTTGTGGTCGAGTTCCAGCATGATGGACAGCAAACGTCCCAGTTCGCCAGGAGGGAAGCCCTCACGCGCGAACCAAGCCAGATAGGGACCGGGCAGTTCCGCGATCGGCTTTCCCTTGAATTTACCGAACGGCATGATGGCCGTCGCGAGACGTTCCAGGTCGGCGCGAAACGTATCGGACGGTTCCGTCGGCGGCTGCGCGGGATCAGTCATCGCCCGGATCGAAGCCCTCGCGCTCCTTCATGAGCTTGCGAGCGGCTGCAACGCCCAGGTTAAGGCCTTCCGCGCAGGCGTCTTCCTCGTTCTCGTGCAGGGTGGTACAGAGCTTTTCGGCAACCTCGTCGCCGTCTTCGCTAATGACGTATTTGCCGCGCCAGCGCCCCGGCTTTGCCACGTAACATGAGCCTTCCACGTCGAAGTAACCGATCTTGCGATGCGTCATAGGTGGGATGATCCTCGTTCCAGCGCATCATCCTAAGCATCGGGCATCAAGACGACGTGCACTGGTGGCTACAGCAGTCCGCTGACCGGGCGCTTGGCACTGGATTCGAACTCGCGCCAGATGCCGTCGGCACCTTCGACCGAGACGAGTACCTGCAAACCGTTCTGTGCACCGAGCAGCTTGGACTGCTGAACGGCATAGGCGATGGCGGCGACACGCGTGTCGAAATTTTCCGTGGGCACGCCGTTCATCTGCACATGCCACAAGCCAGCAAGGTCCGGGCTGAACGGGATGTCGTAAATGACCAGGGCCATGGAAAAATGCGTAACCTCGAAGTTCCGTCGATGCGCTCGCGACGAGCGAGACAGTCCTGCCACGGAAGGGATGCGCAAGACTATCCGTTCGTACGTGTCGCCACAATGGAAGAAATGCCCAAAAAAAGCTTCACATGAAAGTCACGGCACATCAGCGCGGCGAGCCATCATCGCCCGGGCTGCGCGAGGTAGCACGCCATTCGGGGAGGCGATCACGGCCGGCGTCGAGCAGCCCCTGGCGCACACCCTCGATGTCACGATTGGACCCGTAGACGGGCGTGCCGGGCTGTTGCTTCCAGGAGTCCGCCAGCGTGCCGGCATCCACGCCATCGAAGCCGATGTCGTCGACCAGCTTCAGCACCTTGGCCTTGGCATTGGGGTCGTCGCCTGCCACCGGCAGGGCGATCCGGCGCTCGGCTGTCGATGGCACGCCCAGGCTGCCCAGGTGCTCGGCGTGGATATTGTTGAAGGCCTTGATCACCGGTCGCTTGAGTTGTTCAGCCACCCACTGGCTCTCGGTCAGGCCTTCCTCGATGCCGGCGATATGGCCATCGCGCTGCTGCGGATAGTAGTTGCCCGTGTCGATCACAACCGTTTCCAATGGCACGTCGGCGAACAGGTCGCCCGGCAGGTCGGGAATGCGGGACTCCGGAATGGTGACGACCACCACCTCGCCCCCGCGTGCTGCCGCTTCCACCGTCACCGGCACCGCGCCGGTCTCCGCGGCAACGGCGGACAAGGTCTCCGGGCCGCGCGAGTTGGCGATCAGGACATCGTGACCCGCTTCGCGAAAACGCCTGGCAAGCGCCTTGCCGATGTGGCCTGCGCCGATAATGCCGATCTTCATGTGCGGAACTCCGGTCCGGGAAAGTGATCCATGTTCACGATCCCATGTGAATGCCGGGCGAGCACCCGGTTAAGCGGTCACCCGGGCCAAGCGGCACTCCTCCCTTCAGCGTTCCTCCTTTAGCCTAACGCCATGACCCCGAACCGCATGCTCAGAGCCCTTGCCGCCCTCGGCCTCGTCCTGTCGGCAGCCCTCCCCGTTGCCGCGCAGACGCCACCGCCCGCCGTGCCACCGCCGGCCACGTCCGTGCCCCTGCTGGAAGCGGTGACGGTCAGTGGCGAGCAGCCGGGCCCGGGCTTGTGGCGGGCAAGCCGAGGGGGCCACACGCTGCTGATCCTCGGCACGCTCACCCCGCTGCCCAAGAACATGACCTGGCAGACGCGGGAGATCGACGAGGCACTGGCCCATACCGGGGCGCTCATCCTTCCGCCCAAGGTGGAGATCAAGCCCAATGCCGGGTTCTTCGGTCGCCTTGCGCTACTGCCCTCGCTGATCGGGGTGCGCAATTCGCCCGATGGCAAGACGCTGCAGGAGACCGTGCCACCCGACGTCTACGCCCGTTGGCTCACGGTGAAGGCGAAGTACATCGGCGACGATCGCAAGGTGGAGCGCTACCGGCCCCTTTTCGCCGTGCTGGAGCTGTACAAGGCGGCCATACGCAGCAGTGGCCTGGCCCGCTCGGGCGGCGTCACGCGCACAGTGATGGACCTGGCGACGCGCCACGGCGTAAAGCAGGTACCCGTCGAGTACACCCTGCTGGTCGACGATCCGCGCGCCGTGGTGAAGTCGTTCAAGCGTTCGAACCTGGACGACGTGGCGTGCTTCGCACAGAGCATCGACAACATCGACGCACAGCTGGCCGACATGGCCCGCCGTGCCAATGCGTGGGCGACGGGCGATATCGCCGCGCTGCAGGACGAACGCACCGCCCGGCAACGCATCACCTGCATGAACGCGGCGACCGACAGCGGCATAGCCCAGCAGATCGGCCTGACCGACATACCCAAGGCCGTGCGGGAGCGCTGGCTTGCCGCCGTGGATACCGCGGTGGCCGCCAACGACCAGACCCTCGCCATCGTGCCGCTGGACGACCTGCTGGGCACCGACGGCTACCTGAGCGCACTAAGCGCCAAGGGCTATAAGGTGTCGGCACCCGACGATGACGACTGAACCGACGGGACGCCGACGCGTATGGCCGACGAAAAATCGTCTTCCGCGGTGGTGGTCCGGGCACGGTCGGTGATGCGCCCGAGGCGCCGCCAGGTCTCCACGCCCAGGCGTGGGTCGAGCGCGCCGACGTCCATGAAGTATTCCGGTAGGTAACCCGTGAGCAGCAGGCGCGGGTCCAGCGGCAGGCCGCTGTCGATGCGCCGTGCCATGCGATAGACGATGGTGGTGCAGTTGGAGGTCACCGTGTTGTAGAAACGCGGCTCGTGCGTCATCCGGTTGGCGGCTTCCACGTAGGACACGAACAGCGAGCGCATGGCCTCGCGTGGCATGCGCAACGGGAACAGGTAGTCGTCCTCGCCGCGCACGTTGGTCCTGACGCGAACGATATCGCGCTCGTCGGCGGCAAGCAGGATCAATTCGAACTGCTTGAAGAACCCACCCACCTCGGAAAAGGCCTCGCCTCGCTCCCGCCGGATCTCGACCGAGAAGACCAGGTGGCGTCCGTCGTCGAAACCGAACGACAGCATGGCGTGCGCGATGGCCTCGCCCGACCAGTAGGAGAGGATCGCGTCCACCCCGGTGAGGTGATCGAGATCGTACTGGCGGGTTTCCCATCGTGCGTCGTAGTCGTCATCCGTGCGCCAGTCGAAATGGCGAACGTTGTGCAGGGTGACGCGCGAGCCGTCGATGGTTCCCGACACCAGCCGGCTCACGTCGTCCGCCCAGACGCGATCGTTCGACGGCCGCACGGTGGTCCACCACAGGACCAGTGCCGACAACGCGACCAGCATCGCCACCGGCGCCCACCAGGGGCGCCAGACGACCAGGGCGGCGCACAGGCCCAGCCACGCCACCGACCATGCGCCCGCGCCGACCATCCGCACGTAGGACGGCCCGGGCAGCTGGTAGCTCAGCGCAAGCGTGCCCCAGGCACCCGAAACGAACAGCACCAGCCCCACCGCCGCGCCGACGAGGACACGGGCAAGCAGGCGATATGTCCCGCCACGCGCGACACGGCTTCTCATCCGGGGCGCGGCTCGCCGACGGCGTCGTGGACCAGCACCGCCCCCACCTGGTCACCGTCCCGATCGCAGACCGGATACGACGTACCCTGCATGACCTGGCGGCTGCCGTCGGGGCGTCGCACGACCCATCGGGCATGCCGAATGGTCTCGCCGTGTTGGACGGAACGGGTCAGGGGCAGGTCATCGGAGGGATAGGGACGCCCTTCCTCCGTGAACAGGCCATACATCCGGCTGTAGTCTTCGGGGATCACCGCCAGCCGCACCCATCCGTGCAACTGGGCGGCGCGATCGTTGACATGCACGATGGCGCCGGCGGCATCCACGACGATGACTCCGAAATCGGTGTCCTTCAGGCTGCGCCACGGCTGTCCACCGTACGTCCACGGCTCGTCGAAATCGATACGCGACATGTCACCCCCTGGTCGATGTCGCCTGGTCCAGTGCATTTTCCAGCTGGTGAAGACTATACGGTTTGCAGACGACGGGCGCGCGGTACGTTTCGGGAATATCCGTGCTGAGCGTACCGGTGGCCAGCACGTAGGGAATGCCCCGCCGCTGCAGCTCGTCCAGTACCGGATAGGCCATGACACCCTGCAGGTCGAGATCGACCACCGCCACGTCGAACTGTTCCATCCGGGCGAGGCGGAGCGCATCCGTCAGGCAGGACGCGGACGCGGCGATGTCGAAGCCCAGCCGCTCCGTGAGCAGGTCCTTCAGCGCGGCAGCCAGGTCCGCATGGTCTTCGAAGACGATCACGCGCCGCGCCACATGGATGCTGCTCATGGAACCCCCGGACTTGCGGTGCTGTCTCCCCTTGCAGGCACGCTACACCGGTTGCCCACTGCCAGCCATACACCGAATGGCAAGGGCGCGCCGCCCCCGCCGAACGAGCCGAACCTCATGGCGCGGACGCGTCGTCCGCTGCTTCGACGATGAACGGTGGCGCGCCGCCATCGGCCTTGCCGTGGGAGCCGAGGTCGTCGCCGACCTTGGCCAGCCGCTGGGCGATACGTACGCCGTCACCGCGCAACGGATCGCCGGGCTTGCCCGCTTGTGCGCTGTCGATCATCGCCGCCTGTGCCTGCTTCAGGCGGACCACGCCCAGGTTATAGAGGGCCCGCGCATCGCCTGGCCTGATCTGGATCGCGCGGTCGTAAGCCAGCACGGCGTCGTCCTGTCGCTGCAGCCGGAAACGTGCATTACCCAGGTGGAACCAGGCATCGGCGTCGTCCGGAGCATCACGCACGAGCGCTTCGTAGAGGTCGGCGGCACGCTGCATGTCGCCATGGGCATACGCCAGGTGGGCCTCGCGCTCACGCTGCGCCACGTCGGCGCCCTGAGGCGATTCGGGCAAGGTCCCATGTGCGGCGCAACCCGCCAGCGCCATCAGGCCGGCAAGGAGCGAAGCCCGCAGTGTCACGTTCGTCATGGGTATCCCATCTCCATCGGCTTTGCCGTGCAGCTTGTCGCCTGGCCTGCAGCGCGTCAATGCGGCACACCCGCGCACGCGCCTCTTCACCCTCGCCTCGCGCGGGCGGCGCGATGCTCGTCGGCATGAAAGCCATCATCTTCGACGACTTCGGCGCGGCCGACGTACTGCACCTGGGCGAGGTGGACGATCCCACCCCGCGTGACGACGACCTGCTGGTGCGCGTGCACGCCGCGGGCGTGAACCGGGCGGATATCATCCAGCGCACCGGGGGCTACAAGCGGGACAACTTCGGCGACTCCCCGGTCATGGGCCTGGAAATCGCGGGCGAAGTGATCGCCGTGGGGCGCAACGTGCACGGCCATGCCGTGGGCGATCGGGTCATGGGTATCGTCGGCGGCGGCGCCTACGCGCCCCTGGCGCGCATCGACCACCGCATGGCCATGGCCATTCCGGAGGGCATGGACTATGCCGACGCCGCCGCGATCCCCGAGGCCTTCGTCACCGCCCACGAAGCGGCCTTCCACCTGGGACGCCTGGAATCGATGGATGCCATCCTGGTGCACGCCGGCGCGAGTGGCGTCGGCTCGGCCGCCATCCAGTTAGCCCACGCCGCCGGGGCACGCGTGTTCGCGACCGCCAGCGAGGGCAAGCTGGACCGCGTCCGCGGGTTCGGTGCGGATGTCGCCATCGACTACCGTGGCAGCGACTTCGCCGAGGCGATCGCACGCGAAACGGAAAAGCGCGGTGTGGACGTGATCGTCGACTTCATCGGTGCCTCCTACTTCGACCGCAACCTGGCCTCGCTCAACCATGGCGGACGCCTGGTCGAGGTGGGTCTGCTGGGCGGCAGTGCGAAGGCCAGCCTGCCCCTGGACCAGTTGCTGTACCGGCACCTGCAGATCATCGGCACGGTGATGAAATCCCGCCCCGCGGCGGTCAAGCAGGCCATGACACGGCGGTTCCGCGAGCGCTGGCTGCACCGTTTCAACGACGGCACGCTGCACCCGGTGGTCGATAGCCGCTTTCCCCTCGCGGAGGCCGCGGCGGCTCACGCGCACATGGAGTCGGGCAAGAGCGTCGGCAAGATCGTCCTCACGATGTGAGGACGATCGCTGTCAGGCCTTGAAGAAGGCGTCCGGTGTTTCCACCGCCAGCGGCTCATGCAACTCGAGCGTGCGACCCGCGTCGGCATAGGGCGCATACGGGACATAGATCAGGCGCGCGATCCCCGGCGCTTCGATATGCACGCGTATGCCGTTCCGGACAGGGGAGTTCAGCTCGGCCGGAATGGTCACGGGCGCAAGGAGGGCAGCCGCGGCCACGCCACCGTCGGCACAGGCACGTGTGAGCGCCTCCGCCGTCGACCAGTACACATCCAGGATGGGCGACTGCTCCACGTCAGGCGCAACCTCCCCTTGCACGGCGGAAAATTCACCGTGCACGGCCGAAAACTTGCCGTCCGTCGAAATGACCATGCCGAACGGATAGAAGTCGCCCTCTTCTTCCAGCCTGCCCTTGGCGAACGAGACGGTGAACTCGAAGAGTCGGTCGATCGGATCGGCGGTCTGGTTCATGGCGGTTCCGGTGGGTGCGTCAGCGCGCATCGTAATGCACCGGCATCGACAACGCGACCTGCGCGGGGGGCACCGGCCTGCCCAGCAGGTATCCCTGCAGTACGTTGCAGCCCAACCGCGTGAGCAAGGCCTGCTGCTCGGCGGTTTCCACGCCTTCGGCGACGATCTTCAGACCGAGGGTCTTGCCCAGGGCGACGATGGCCGAGACGATCGCCTCGTCGTCGTTGCCTTGCGTCAGCTCGGCGATGAAGCCCCGGTCGATCTTCAGTTCGTTGGCCGGCAGCTGCTTGAGATAGAGCAGGCTGGAATAACCGGTGCCGAAGTCGTCGATGGAAATGCCGATGCCCAGCGCCGCCACCTGGTTGAGGATGGCCAGGCTGGTGGCCGCGTCACGCATGGCGGTGGATTCGGTCACTTCCAGCACGAGGTGCCGCGGCTCGAGTTGGTGGCGATGCAGCGTGTCGCGCAGCACGTCGAGCAGGCCGGCATGGGTCAGCTGCACCGTGGACAGGTTGACCGCCACGGTCCAGTCCGTGTGCCCCTGCGCCTGCCATACGCGCATCTGCCGGCAGGCCTCGTCGATCACCCAGTTGCCGATGGGCACGATCAGCCCCGTGCGTTCGGCAACCGGCAGGAATTCGTCGGGCGCGATGATCCCCCGCCCGGGCGGTTGCCAGCGCAGCAGGGCCTCGACGCCGATCATGGGCCCCGCGGGGGACACCACCTTGGGCTGGTAGTGCAACAGGAATTCGCCGTTGTCGACGGCCCGCCGCAGGTCATGCTGCAGCTGCAGCTGCTGGTGCACGTTGGCATTCATCGCTTTTTCGAAGAAGCAGTAGCCATTACGCCCCTGCTCCTTCGCGTGATACATCGCCGCGTCGGCGTTGATCATCAGCTCGTGCGTGGTTCGCCCGTCCTCGGGGTAGATGGCGATGCCGATGCTGGCGGCGACATGGATGGCGTGGTCGTCGATCACGTACACCGCCGCCAGTTGGTCGACCAGGCGCTGCGACAGTTCCGCGGCGTCTTCCGGGCCGCGGATGTCGAGCACCAGCACGAACTCATCGCCACCCAGCCGTGCCACCGTGTCCTGTCCGCGCCCCAGCTTCAGGATACGAGCCGCTACTTCCTTGAGCAGCAGGTCGCCGACGTGATGTCCGTAGACGTCGTTCACGGCCTTGAACCCGTCCAGATCGACGAAGAGAACGGCAAGCTGGCGCCGGTCGCGTTCCGCCATGTCGATGGCGTGCTCCATGCGATCGCCGAGCAACACGCGATTGGGCAAGCGCGTCAGGTTGTCGTGCAGCGCGAGCTGCACCAGTTCGCTGTTTGCCCGGTCCAGCGACAGGGCCAGCGCGTCCGCACGAACGTCCAGCATGGACACGATGAGCGTGATGGCGAACACGGCGAGACTGACGACAATGACGACGAACGCAAGCCATTTCGCATCGATACCGGTATAGGCGGCACCGCACCAGCTATCCGCGGGGAACGCGGAAGCCGCCATCCCGGTGTAATGCATGCCGACGATGGCACAGCCCATGACCAGCGACGCGCCCAGCCGTGCCAGCACCACCCGCTCGCTATCGTGACGCAGGCGAAACGCGATCCACAAGGCGGCACCCGACGCCAGCACCGCGATCGCCACCGATGCCGCGAACAACCAGGGATCGTAGATCACCCCCGGCTGCATCTTCATCGCGGCCATGCCGGTGTAGTGCATCGTGGCGATGCCTGCCCCCAGCAGCAATGCACCGCCACAGAGGCGCCGGCGAGGCAACTGCGGCAGGCAGACCAGCCACAGGGCGAAGGCGGATGAGCCGACGGCGATCACCAGCGACAGCGCGGTGAGGCCCAGGTCGTAGCCCACGGCGATAGGCAACCGGAACGCCAGCATACCGATGAAATGCATCGACCAGATGCCGAAGCCCATGGCCACGGCGCCGCCGATCAGCCACAGCAACGAGGCACGGCCTCGCGCACCCGTCACACGGCTGGCCATGATCAGCGCCGTGTAGGACGCCAGCACGGCGACAACGAGCGAGAACACGACGAGGATGCCGCTATAGCTGCTTGCGAGCATGGAAAAGGGTTTGCCTGATGACGTCACCGCAGCATGCGGCTATAGGCGAGTATCGGCAAATTTACCAAATTATTGAGCTTTAGCGATCATCGAGTGTCTATGCATTCAGGTAGCGGCACCGGGTATTCGGGCACAAAAAAACCCGCTTTCGCGGGTTCGTTTGCGATCCGGTTGAGGTACTCCGAATCTTGCGTTGGTGCCCAAGGGGGGACTCGAACCCCCACAGCCTAAGCCGCTACCACCTCAAGGTAGTGCGTCTACCAATTCCGCCACCTGGGCATAACTTTTACAGCGTGTTGCAGGTATCGCTGATTACTTCTTGGCCGGTTCGGCGGGAGCCTGCGAGGCATCCTGCTTGGCAGCCGGGGTGTCGCCATTGGCAGCGGCGGGTGCCTGCGGCACGTCCGACGCAACCGGCTTCACCGGAGCATTGCTGGCGGGAGCGGCCGGGACCGTGGCACCGGACATCACGCCGAGATCCGCGGCCGGCTGCGGAGCACCCGAGCGACCGAGATAAATACCCATACCCAGGCTGAGCACGAAGAACAGTGCCGCAAGGATGGCGGTGGCCCGCGTCATGAAGCTGGACGAGCCGCGCGCACCGAACACGGTGGCCGACGCGCCGCCACCGAAACCGGAACCTGCGTCCGCGCCGGCACCGCGCTGCATGAGGATCAGCACGATCATCGCCGCGGCGATCAGGATATAGAAAACGCTGAAGAGGATGAACATGTCTTCTTGTTTGCCGTGTCGCGATTATCGCGCCGCGGCGCATATATCCAGGAAATCGGACGCTACGAGAGACGCACCGCCGATGAGTCCCCCGTCTACGTCCGGCTGGGCGAAAAGTTCGGCCGCATTGGCCGGCTTGACGCTTCCGCCGTAAAGCACCCGGGTCAGGAGCGAGATATTAACATCCTTTTTTGCCAGTTGGCTACGGATGAACGCATGAATTTTTTGCACCTTGTCCGGGGTGGCGGTTAGCCCCGTGCCGATGGCCCAGACCGGCTCGTAGGCAATCACGATGTCACGGAAAGCGTCCACGCCCATATGGTCCAGCACCGTGCCCAGCTGGCGGCCGATGACGGCCTCGGCCTGCCCCGCTTCGTGTTCGTCCTGCGTCTCGCCGACGCAGAGGATGGGCGTGAGGCCGGCATGCCGCGCGGCATGCACTTTCCTCGCCACCAGCGCATCGGATTCGCCATGGTACTGGCGACGCTCTGAGTGGCCCGCCAGTACCCAGGCGGCGCCCACGTCGCGCAGCATGCTGCCCGCCACTTCACCCGTGTAGGCGCCAGGTTGCGTGTGTTCCGATACATCCTGCGCCCCGAAACCCAGGCCGCTGGCAGCGTAGCGGCGCGCCAGGTCGTGCAGGAAGACGGCCGGCGGAAACGCCACGATGTCGACAGTGCCGGGCAACGCCTTTACCACCGCGCCGATCAGGTCGTCCGCCATGCCCGGCGAGCCATGCATCTTCCAGTTACCGGCGACGAGCTTCGTGCGCATGGGTCGGGTTTCCGTACGGGACTAGGGGCGGCAGGATAACGGCGGGTCACGGTGTGGCAAAGCTGCATTGCCGCATCGCCGGCCCGCGCGGGCCCTTTCGACCAGCGTAACGCAGCGACCGGCGTCCGGCATGGCCCGACCTGCCTTATGATCGCCCGCATGCGTACATTGAGAATTCTCTTCATCGCCCTGCTCGTCGCCACGAGCGGCCCCGTCTTCGCCCAGAGCGACGACGATTCCACGGCCTCGCCGGCACCTGCCGCGGTTGCCACGCCAGCCCAGCAGCTGGACGACCTTCGCGGCCAACTCGACCAGGTCGAGAAGGCCATGAAGGACGACCAGATAACGGACGGCAAGATCGACGACCTTCGTGGCAAGGCCACGGACATCGTGTCCAGCGCCCAGGCCGTCTCCGGCACGCTGCGCTCCAGCCGCGACGCCGCCAAGGCGCGTCTCGACCAGCTCGGCCCCGCACCGGCCGCCGGAGCGAAGGAAGCGCCCGAACTGGCGGCCTCGCGCAAGGACGCGACCAAGGCGTTCAACGCGGTGGATGCGCAGGTCAAGCAGGCCGACGGCATCGCACTGGAAGCGCAGCAGACCTCCGGCCAGTTGGCCGACCTGCGCCGCATCCGCTTCCAGCAGACCATCTCGCAGCGGACCAATTCCCCGCTGTCCCGCGCGTTCTGGTCCGATCCGGCGCAGGCCTTCCCGCGCGACTCGTCCAACCTGCGGGATTTCGGTAACCAGGTGAAGACCGACCTGGTTGGCAGCTGGACGCAGGGCAACCGCACTGCGCTGGTCACGTGCGTGCTGTTCGGCCTGCTGCTGATGACGGCCGTGCGCTTCTACATCGAACACCGGGTGCGCCACCTCACCGCCAACCGCATGCCGCCCGGCCGCCTGCGGCGTTCGGCCCTGATCCTCGGCATCGCGCTGACCTCCACCCTCACCACCGGCCTGGGCACGCAGTTGCTTTACCTGGGCATCAACTGGAACGACACGCTCAGCCACGACACCGACGAAATGGCCCGGCATGTCGTCAGCCTGGTGTTCTTCAGCGCCTTCGTCGCCGGTCTCGGTCGCGCCCTGATCTCCGCCAAGCGACCCTCCTGGCGGTTGCCCGCACTGGCCGACGAGACGGCCATGCAACTGCGGCGTTTCCCCATGGCGTTCTCCCTCGCCATCGTGCTGTTCCGCTTCCTCGAGGACCTCAACCGCACGATCGGCACCAGTCTTGCCGCGACGGTCATGACCAGCAGCGTGCAGGCGGTGGTGCTGACCGTGCTGGCGGCGCTCGTGCTGATCCGGCTTGGACGCACCCACCGCGCCGAAGGCGAGGACGAGGCGCCTCCCTCGCGCCCGGTCTGGACCAGCGTGCTGATCGCCGCCGCGTGGATCGCCATCGTCGCCGCATGGGTCGGCCTGCTGCTGGGCTACGTGTCGTTCGCGGCCTTCATGGCCGGGCGCGTGGTCTGGATCACCATCGTGATCGCGGCCACCTACCTCGCGATGCGCCTGGTCGACGACCTCTTCGAAACGCTGCTCTCGGAAAAGGGCCCGATGAGCGCCCGCGCCCAGGCCGTGTTCGGTACGCATCCCCGGTTGCTGGACCAGGCGGGCGTGCTGCTGTCCGGTGTCGTGCGCCTGGGCCTGTTCCTGCTCGGCCTGTCCGCCGCGGCGGCCGGTGCCGGCGGCAGCGTGCCCGATCTGCTCGAACTGGGCGGCAAGCTGCAGTCGCTGAAGATCTACAACGTCGAGCTGAAGCCCGACCAGATCCTCACGGCGATCGGCCTGTTCTTCGTCGGCCTGCTGGCGGTACGCACGGCGAAGAACTGGCTCGCCGACCAGTACCTGCCGCGGACCAACCTCGATCCGGGCATGCGCAGTTCGCTGACCACCCTGCTGGGGTATGTCGGCGTCGTCGTCGTCGTGGCGATCGCCCTGCTGGCGATGGGCCTGTCGGTACAGAACGTGGCCTGGGTGGCCTCGGCACTGTCCGTCGGCATCGGCTTCGGCCTCCAGGCCATCGTGCAGAATTTCATCTGCGGCCTGATCCTGCTGGCGGAGCGACCGGTCAAGGTGGGCGACTGGGTGGTGCTCGACGACGCGGAGGGCGACATCCGGCGCATCAACGTCCGCGCCACCGAGATCCAGGTAGGCGACCGGTCGACCATCATCGTGCCCAACTCGTCGTTCATCACCAAGCCGGTGCGGAACATGACGATGGCCAACCCGCAGGGACGCGTGCAGATCAAGATGCCGATGCCGCTGGACAGCGATCCGGTGGACGTGCGCAGCCACATGCTGGAAGCCATGGGCGCACACAACGCCGTGCAGGAGAGCCCTGCCCCGTCGGTCACCCTGGACGGCATCGATCGCACGGCGATGATGTTCGTCGCCACCTGCTACGTGGGCAGCCCGCGCGACGTGGGCAACGTCAAGAGCGACCTGCTGTTCGACATCATCGCGCGCCTGCGCGGCGCGGATATCCCGCTGCTGCGTCCGCAGGACCTGGTGCTGCGCTCCGGCGGTGCCATGCCTGAGATGCCGGGGCCGCCAGGCCCGACCGCCGCCGGTGCGCCGAAGGCATCGACGGACGATCCAGCAGGCTGAAGCGTTACTTCACGGGCGTGAGCCGCAGGTCCTGGAAGTCGAAGCTGAAGTCCGTCAGCGGCGACACCGGTTCCATGCGGATCTCGCGGACCTTGCCGTCCGGGTCCAGCGCGAAGTTGACGAACGCATCGCCGTTGAGCGAGCGATCGTCCCAGTGGGCGATGAACGTATCGTGCTGCCACGGCTCCAGCGTGCCGGTGAGCTGCGCCGTCTTGGTGAACGTCATGACCAGCTTGCCGCCCTGCCGGGTCACCTTGACGTCGCCGTACCACGGGTCACGGTACGTGCCCACGTAACCGTCCAGCGGTAGCGACGGCTTGGTGCCTTTCATGCGCGCCGCCTCGTGCGTCTTCATGCTGTCGTCGGCGTTGCCCTCGGATTTCTTCACGCCGGCCGCGTAGGCGGCGATCCAATCCGTCTTCGGTGCATCGGTGAAGGCATCGAGGGCGCGCATGGTGACCGCCTGGAAGGCGGCGCCGCTTTCCTGGTTGGTCAGCACCACGATGCCCAGCTTGAGATCGGGCACCATGGTCACGCGCGACACCATGCCCGGCCAACCGCCGGTGTGCCAGACCAGCTTGTGGCCGCGGTAGTCGGATACGAACCAGCCTTCGCCGTAGCCCGAGAAATTCGGCCTAGCCGCCTTCAGTTCGGGCACGCTGGGTTCAGGGATGCGGATGGGCGTGATCAGCGACCACATCTCGGCCTGGCGCTTCTCGCTGAACAGGCGTTGTGACTTGCCGGCGGCGTCGGTGTAGGTACCGCCGGCCAGCTGCATGGTCAGCCACTTCGACAGGTCGTGCACGCTCGAGTAGATGCCGCCGGCGGACGGATTGTTGCTCCACGACATGGGTCCGACCGGCTTCAGGTCCTTGAAATCGAACTTGGCATGGCCCGTGGCGATATCGTCGTTCGGCCCGATCGTGGTCGGTGCGTGCGTCTGCGACTCGGTCATGCCCAGCGGCACGAAGATGCGGTCGCGTACGAAGTCGGCCCACGGCTTGCCGGTGACTTCCTCCACCACCAGGCCGGCCACGGCGAAGAGAATGTTGTCGTACGCGTACTCGGCGCGGAAGCTGTTGGTCAGCGGCACGTAGCGGAGGCGCTGTACCACTTCACGGGTGGTGTACGAGGTGGTCGGCCAGTACAGCAGGTCGCCCGCGCCCAGGCTCAGACCGCTGCGGTGCGCGAGCAGGTCGCGGATGCGCATCTCGCGGGTGACGAACGGATCGGACATCTGGAACCACGGCAGCCGGTCGACCACGCGATCGTTCATGTCCAGCTTGTTCTCGTCGGCGAGGATGGCCAGCGACGCGGCGGTGAACGCCTTGGTGTTGGATGCGATGGCGAACTGCGTGTGTGCGTCCACCTTCTTCGGCTCACCCAGCTTGCGCACGCCCGAGCCCATCTCCAGCACGAGCCGGCCGTCCTTGACGATGGCCACCGCGATACCCGGTACGTCGAACTGCTTGCGCGTGGCATCGACGTAGGCGTCGAAGTCGGCCAGGGCAGCCGGACGGGCCGGTGCCGCGGTCGTTGCCGCGGATGGCACCGAAGCCGCATCCTGCGCCGGCGCGGCCAGCGCACAGGCGAGGCTGGCGCCACCGACGGCGAGGATATGACGAACACGAAGACGCGACATGCAAGGCCCCTGCGGCAAAAAACGATGCCGGGACTATTCCACGCATCGTCGTCCGGGGAAAGGGCCTCAGGCCACCTTGCGCTGCTGGCTGAGCAGCACGCTGCCGAGGATGATCGCGCCGGCCAGCGCCATCGTCGGGGTCAGCGCCTCGCCAAGAAACATCCATGCCCAGGCGACGCCGAACAACGGCACCAGGTAGGTCGCGGTGGCGGCACGCGGTGCGCCGATGCGCTGGATCAGGCGGAAATAGAACGCATAGGCCAGCCCGGTGCAGAGCACACCCAGCGCGATGACGGCCAGCCACGACGTCGCCGGGATGGGTGCGTCCGGCCAGGTCAGCGCGGCCAGGGGCGCGGTCAGCACGGTGGCGCCGAGCAGGCAGCCGGCAGCGACGGCGGTCGGGGCGATATCGGCGAGGTAACGTTTGATGAGGTTGCCGGCCAGCCCGTAGCAGAAGGCGGCCGCGGCACCGGCGAGCGCGGCCGGCGCCACGTTGTCGCCCGCCGTCCGCCCGCTGGCCAGGATCAGCACGCCGGCGAAACCGGCCACCAGCGCGATGGCCTTGCGCGTGCCGATGCGCTCGCCGAAGCCGACGAACGCGACCAGCGCGGCGAACAGCACCGTCATGCTGTTGGCGATGGCACCGATGCCTGCGGGAGCGCGCTCGGCGCCCCAGGCGAACAGCGTGAACGGCACCGCGGCACTGAGCGCGCCGAGCGCCAGCATCTTCCAAAGGTGCGACAGCCGAAGGGTCTTGCGTGCCCGCAGCAGCAACGGCAGCAGCACCAGCGAGCCGAACAGCAGCCGGGTCGCCACCATGGGAAACGGCCCGAAATCCTTCGCCGCCACCCGCATGAACAGGAACGATCCGCCCCAGATGGCGCCTAGCGCGACCAGTTCCACGGGTGTCCGCCAGTCGCGGTCTACGCCGGCAAGGCGGTTGTCGATCGGTGCATCGCTGGTGGCGGACATACGTACCTCTCCCTTGGGTAACGCCATTGTCGCCGGAACCGGACGGGCCACAAGCGCATTGCGTGCAAGTCAGCCTCGCATTCGTTTCATATCGGCGGCCGTTTACTCCGCGCCGACGAAACCGCCGGTCTGGTGCGCCCACAAACGCGCGTACAGGCCACCCTGGGCGATCAGCTCCGCATGGGTGCCGGTTTCCACGATGGCGCCGTGGTCCATGACCACCAGGCGATCCATCTTCGCGATGGTCGAAAGACGATGCGCAATGGCGATGACGGTCTTGCCGCGCATCAGCGTTTCGAGGCTTTCCTGGATGGCGGCCTCGGCTTCGGAATCAAGCGCCGAGGTGGCTTCGTCCAGCACCAGGATGGGCGCGTCCTTGAGCAGCACCCGCGCGATGGCGATGCGCTGTCGCTGCCCGCCGGACAGCTTGACGCCCCGCTCGCCCGCATGGGCGTCGTAGCCGGTGCGGCCCTCGCCGTCGGACAGCAGCGGGATGAACTCGTCCGCGCGTGCCTGGCGCACCGCCTCGGCCATCTCGGCCTCGGTGGCATCGGGTCGCCCGTAGAGCAGGTTGTCGCGGATGGACCGGTGCAGCAGCGAGGTGTCCTGGGTGACCACGCCGATCTTCGACCGCAGGGATTCCTGGGTCACCCCCGCCACGTCCTGGCCATCGATGAGGATCTGGCCGTCTTCCAGGTCGTAAAGGCGCAGCAGCACGTTGACCATGGTGGACTTGCCCGCGCCGGACGGGCCGACCAGTCCGATCTTTTCGCCGGCGCGCACCGTGAGATCGAGGCCACCGATGATGCCGCCGGCCTTGCCGTAGTGGAAGTGGATGTCCTTGAAGTGCACCTCGCCGCGGGTGACCGCCAGCGGCGCCGCGCCGGCACGGTCCACCACCGTGCGCTCCTGCGCCAGCGTGGTGATGCCGTCCTGCACGGTGCCGACATCCTCGAAGATGCCGTTGACCACCCACATGATCCATCCGGACATGTTATTGATACGAATGACCAGGCCCACCGCGAGCGCCACCTGACCGGTGGACACCGTGCCGCGCGACCACAGCCACAACGCCAGGATGCTGGTACCGGCGATCAGCAGGCCGTTGAGGGCGGTGATCGACGCATCCATGGTGGTGACCATGCGGCTGGACGAGCGCACCTTGTCGGTCTGCTCGACGATGGCTTCCTTCGCGTAGGCTTCCTCGCGGTTGGTATGCGCGAACAGCTTGAGCGTCATCACGTTGCTGTAGCCGTCGACGATACGGCCCATGAGCTTGGAGCGCGCCTCGGAGGCCTTCCACGAGCGCTCCTTCACGCGTGGCACGAAGAACACCAGCATGCCCACGTAGCAGGCGATCCAGCCCACCAGCGGCATCGCCAGCCAGATGTCCGCCCGCGCGAACAGGTAGATGGAGGTGCCCGCGTAGACGGTGACGTACCACAGCGCATCGACCACCTGCACGGCGGACTGCCGCAGCGACGGTGCCGTCTGCATGATGCGGTTGGCGATGCGGCCGGCGAAATCGTTCTGAAAGAACGAGAGGCTTTGCTTCAGCACGTAACGATGGTGCTGCCAGCGCATCATGCTGGTCATGCCGGGGTTCAGCGCCTGGTTGACCAGCAGGTCGTGCAGGCCGATGGACACGGGACGCAACACCACCACCACGAAACCCATCCACCACAGCGTGCGGGCATGGGTGGCGAAGAACGTGGCAGCGGGCGTCTTCTGCGCCATGTCCACCAGTCGGCCGAGGAAGTCGAAAAGCGCAACTTCGATCAGCGCCACGGCCAGGCCCACGACCAGCGCGGCACCGAAGATCTTCCATACCTGGCGGAGGTAGAACGCGTAGAAACGTACGACGCCCTTCGGCGGGGTCTGGTCGGGGACCTCGCGGAAGATGTCGATCAGGGATTCGAACCAGCGAAATATCATGCGTTCATTGTAGACCGAGAAGGTTACGGGCGTGCTCGAAGGCCGCGTGCGAGTGCACGGTCCATCGCGACCAATCCCATGCCCAGCCCGAGAAACAGCGCACCGACAAGGGCGCTGTTGAGCAGTACGGCGGCATAGCCCAGGTGCCTCACGTCCATGAACGGATACGGGTATTCATGCACCACGGCGCCCCGGGCAAGCGTCCAGGCAAGGAACACCACGGGGAATCCCAGCCAGCGCAGCGCATCGCCCCAGTCCAGCGAGCCGTGCGGCAACAAGGCGATCCACCAGACCAGGAACAGGAACGGCACCACGTAATGCAGGGCGCGGTCGGCGACGAGTTCCGGCCCCATGGGATGCCACAGCGACTGCAACACGGTCGCGTAGACCAGGCAGGTGACCGAGATCGACAGCGCCGCCAGTCCACGCACCCGCGGACCGCGCCAGAATCGCACGGGCGCCCAGCTGCCACCGGTGACCCACGCGGTGGCCACGAGGGCCACCAGCAGGTTGGACAGGATGGTGAAGAAGCTGAAGAAGCGCAGCGTCACCTCCGGCCATGGTCCGGACCACAGCGACAGCCAGTACTGCAGCATCAGCGCCGGCCAGGCCACCGCCGCGACGACCAGGGCGAACAGATAGGAGACCGCACCCACGCGTGGCGTCATGGTCAGCGCGGCCAGGTGTTGTTGATGCGATCGCGGTCGGGAAGCGCGTGGTCCGGATCGATCACCGCGCGGACGATCGCCTTCGTCCCGGGCAGGATCACCTCGAACGTGGTGTGCTGCTGCCAGGTTTCCACGGGGATGCGGATGTCCCGCGTGCTCCGGTCGGCGAAGGTTACCCGCAGCGTGGCCGGCATGACCAGGCGATCGAGGTTGGCCAGCGTGACCTTCGTGCCGGCGACCTTCGTCACCGCGAGGTCCAGCTCCCAGTTGTTGGCGTACCAGCCGCGCCAGAACCAGCCGAGGTCTTCACCCGTCTCGCTCTCCATCAGGCGGAAGAAATCGGAGGGCGTGGGATGCCGGAACGCCCATGTGGCGATGTACTTGCGGAACGCGGGGTCGAACCGCTCCGGGCCGACGATCTGCTCGCGCAGCAGCACCAGGCCAAGCGCGGCCTTGAAGTACGTGGCCGGATGGCGGTATTTCTCCTTGACCATGTCCGCGCCGATCAGCAGGTTGGGCGCATCGCGGTCGGCCAGCAGCGGCAGGATCTCGTCCACCGGGTTGCCACCCTTGGGGGCGTATTCGCCATCCCGCTTGGGCGCGAACTCGCCGCCGTGGAACGCGTCGGCTTCGTACACGTCGATGAAGGTATTGAAGCCTTCGTCCATCCAGGCGTTGCGGCGTTCGTCGGTGCCCACGATCATCGGGAACCACGTATGGCCGATCTCGTGCGCCGTCACCATGTGCAGGTCCTTGGGCGAGGCCTTCATCGGGTCGAACACGATGCCCGGATATTCCATGCCGCTGGCCGCGGAGCCGGCTTCGTTCACCGCCACGGGGTACGGATACGGGTACCAGCGCGCCGAGAAGTGTTCCACCGCGGCCTTCAGGTATTCCGTCGAGCGGCCCCAGGCGGTGTCGCCGACGCTCTCCACCGGATAGACCGACATCGCCAGCGCCTTGCGGCCTTCCGGCAGGTTGATGCGTGCGGCATCCCAGACATAGCTGGTCGAGGCACCGAAGGCGACGTCGCGCGTGTTCCGCATGCGGAACTTCCAGGTCAACGTGCCGCCTTTCGCGGGCCGGCTACCCGGGTCGGTCACCTCGGCCGGCGTACGGATCATCACCGTGGCGTCGCTGTCGTGCGCGCGGGCCAGGCGATCGCGCTGCGTAGCCGTGAGCACGTCCTCCGGATTGACCAGCTCGCCGGAGCCCGCGACGATCATGTCGGCAGGCACCGTGACGGCATAGTTGAAATCACCGTATTCGAGGTAGAACTCGCTGTTGAGATAAGGCGCGGTGTCCCAGCCACGCAGGTCGTCATAGACGCACATGCGCGGGTACCACTGCGCCATCTCGTAGATGTTGCCGTTCTTCGACGGCGCGAAGCCGGTCCGGCCACCGAAGTCGCCCGGCAGGTCGTAGGAATATTCGATCGTCAGCGTGATCTTGCCGCCGCGGGCCGGCAACGGCTGCGGCAGGCGCACCTGCATGCGCGTGTCGCTCACCACGTAGTTCGCCTTCACGGCCCGGCCGCCCTGCTCCACCGTCACCGTGGCGATGCGGTAACCGTCGGTATGCGACGTAGGCATCGCGCCGGCCGTGAAGTTGCCGCGGGCTTCCTGGGTAAACCGGTTTTCGTCCAGCTGCAGCCAGAGCACGTCCAGCGCATCCGGACTGTTGTTGGTGTAGTGCACGGTGGCCTTGCCCACCAGTGTGTTGCGGACCGGGTCGAGCGTGGCCGCCAGGTCGTAGTCCGCCCGGTTCTGCCAGAACAGTGGGCCCGGCATGCCGCTGCCGGAGCGATAGGCCGTGACCGGCTGCGGATAGGTGAACGGCGCGAACGCCTCCCGGGGGTCGAACGTGCCGGCGGCCGCGCCGAACGAGGCCGCCAGCGCAAGGCCGGCAAGCGAGAGACGGACTGGGTTTTTCATCGGGGGCACCCTGGGGACGACCCTTGAGCGTAACCGGCAAACCAAGCCGGCCTCTACCGTGCCAGAAGTCAGGCCAACGCGTGCGATCGCGCGGTGCCACCCGTGTTCACACACCGCCCTCACATGACGTAATCTTCGCTCGGCATGCGCTATCAAGGTGGTTTATCCCTGAAGGAGGGCTCCCCATGGGGTTGCTCGTCGAAGGCAGATGGACCACCGCAGGCTACGACACCGGCAAGAGCGGTGGACGCTTCGAGCGCGAGCCGACGCGCTTCCGCCACTGGATCACCCGCGACGGCGCGCCCGGCCCGACCGGCGAGGGCGGCTTCACGGCCGAGCCCGGCCGCTATCACCTCTACATCGCCCGGGCCTGCCCCTGGGCCCATCGCACCGCGATCTTCCGTGAACTGAAGGGACTGGACGCCCTGATCGGGCTGTCGGTCACCCACTGGCTGATGGGCGATGAGGGCTGGACGTTCGAGCCCGCCGACGGCGTGATCCCGGACACCGTCAACCACACCCGTTGCGTCCACGAGCTCTACCGGTTGTCCGACGCGACCGTGTCGGGGCGCGCCACCGTACCGGTCCTTTGGGACAAACAACGACGCTGCATCGTCAGCAACGAGTCGGCGGACATCATCCGCATGTTCAACACGGCATTCGACGGTATCGGCGCCACCCCGGGGGATTTTTATCCGGAGTCGCTGCGCGGGCAGATCGACGGCTACAATGCGCGTATCTACGATACGGTGAACAATGGCGTGTACAAGGCGGGCTTCGCCGGTACCCAGGCGGCCTACGACGAGGCCGTCCACCCGCTTTTCGATACGCTGGACTGGCTGGAAAGCCACCTGCGCGACCACCGCTACCTGTGCGGCGACACCGTGACCGAGGCCGACTGGCGGCTGTTCACCACCCTGATCCGCTTCGACGCGGCGTACCACGGCCACTTCAAATGCAACCTGCGCCGCCTGATCGACTATCCCGCGCTCCAGGCGTATACGCGCGCGCTGTATCAGGTGCCCGGCATCCGCGGAACGGTCGACTTCGCGCACATCAAAAAGCACTATTACCTGAGCCACCCCTGGCTGGACCCGACGGGCATCGTTCCCGCCGGCCCGGATGCCGACTTCGACACGCCCCTCGCGGCGGCCTGACCTCGCCACGCCTTGCATCCTGACCAGACAGCCACATATTCCCCCCCGATAAACACACGAGGACCCCACGCATGAAAATCGGCTTGATCGGACTGGGCAAGATGGGCGGCAATATCGCCCGCCGCCTGATGAGGGACGGTCACCAGACCGTGGTGTACGACAACAACGCCGACGCGCGCGCCACGCTGGCGAAGGATGGCGGTGAGGCCGTCGACTCCCTCGAGGCGCTGGTGCAGGCGCTGCCCTCGCCCAAGGTCGTGTGGGTCATGCTGCCCTCCGGCGAGATCACCGAGACCACGATCGCCAAGATCAGCGGCATGCTGGGCAAGGACGACATCATCATCGACGGCGGCAATACGTTCTACAAGGACGATGCCCGCCGTGCCGAGGAACTGGCCGCCAAGGGCCAGCATTACGTGGATGTCGGCACCTCCGGCGGCGTGTGGGGCCTCGATCGCGGCTACTGCATGATGATCGGCGGCGACAAGGCCACCGTCGATTTCCTCGACCCGATCTTCAAGACCCTCGCCCCGGGCGCTGGCGACATCCCGCGCACGGAAGCCCGCGACGGCCGTGATCCGCGCGTCGAGAACGGCTATATGCATGCCGGTCCGGCCGGTGCCGGTCATTTCGTCAAGATGATCCATAACGGCATCGAGTACGGCATGATGCAGGCCTTCGCGGAAGGCTTCGATATCCTGAAGAACCGTAACGGCACCCAGTTGCCGGAACGCGAGCGCTACCAGCTCGACATGGCCGACATCGCGGAAGTGTGGCGTCGCGGCAGCGTGGTGTCCTCGTGGCTGCTCGACCTCACCGCCAGCGCACTGGCCAAGGGCCCCGAGCTGGAGAACTACTCCGGTTACGTCGACGATTCGGGCGAAGGCCGTTGGACGATCAATGCCGCGATCGAGGAAGCCGTCCCCGCCGAGGTACTCACCTCCGCGCTGTTCGCCCGCTTCCGCTCGCGCCAGGACCACACCTACGGCGAGCGTCTGCTGTCGGCCATGCGCATGGGCTTCGGTGGCCACATCGAAGGCCGTGGCACGCCGCCGAAAGAAGGCGAGCATTCCTGAAAGGAACGCTTGAGCCGTTGAAAAAAGGCCCCTCGGGGCCTTTTTTCTGCCCGGCTTTTGTAGGAGCCGACGATGTCGGCGATCGCTCGCCTCGTTTTACGACTGGACACGCCTTGCTCCCCCCGGGCGAGCGGCCTTCGTCGCATCATGTGCGTCAACGGTTCGCGGACATCGTCCGCTCCTACGGGGTGGTTGCGCCGGGATGGGGCGTCGCGTTGTAGGCCTGGCCGTCGAGTTGGGCCAGGCGCTCGCGCCAGCGTTCGGGCGTCTGCGGCTTGATGAAGAGCGCCACGATAGGCAACTCGGCGGCCTCGGTCCGCCGTTCGATCTCGCGAATGCATTCCTCGATCTGCACGGTGGTCAGCGCATCGTCGAAGGCCGCGGACAAGGCGACCATCACATGATCCGGTCCGACCTGCACCGTCAGCACGCCATTGACGGCCTCGACGCCCGGGACCTCGCCGGCGATCCGGCACACCTTTGCCAGCAGCCCCGGCTGCGCCGGCTCGCCGATCAGCAGCTGCTTGCTCTCGCGCGCCAGTGCGAGGGCGGCCAGCGCCAGCACCACGGCGATCCCGACCGAGGCCCAGCCGTCGATGCGCGCGTCGTTGAACCGGTGCGAGCAGTAGACGCCGATCGCCGCGATGCCCAGGCCCAGCAGCGCCGCCGTGTCTTCGAACAGCACAGTGAAGGTGGTCGGATCCTTGCTACGTCGAAACGCCTCGAAATAACCCAGGCTGCCCTTCTTCCGCCGCACGCTCTTCAGCGACAGCCACCAGGACGCGCCCTCGAACAGCGCACTCGCCGCCAGCACGATATAGGCGACCTTCGGGTCTTCCAGCGGGGCCGGCGCCAGGATGTGGTTGACCCCTTCGTACAACGAAAATCCCGCGCCCAGGGATAGCACCAGCAGCGCGACGATGAAACTCCAGAAGTACAGTTCACGGCCAAAGCCCAGAGGATGCAGGCGATCGGGCGGGCGCTGCGAGCGTTTCAGCCCGTAGAGCAGCAACACCTCGTTGATGCTGTCGACCAGGGAGTGCACGCCCTCCGACAGCATCGCGGCACTGCCGGTGAGCGCGGCCGCGACGAACTTGGCCGCGGCAATGGCGACATTGGCGGCAAGCGCCACATAAACGACGAGTCGGGAACCTTCAGCCATGCGCCATCGTCGCGGCAGCGGTGTGTTCCGGAGGTAAAACGAAAAGGGCCGCGCCTCGCGGCGCGGCCCTCGACCGGTACACAGCGCCGGTTACTTGGCGAACAGGTGCTCGACGCCCGCGCGCTCCTCGCGCAGTTCCTTTTCGGTCGCGTCGATGCGCGCCTGCGAGAACGCGTTGATCTGAAGACCCTGCACGATGGCGTACTTGCCATCCTTGACCGTGACCGGGTAGCCGAAGATCACGCCCGGCTCGACACCGTAGGAACCGTCGGACGGAATCGCCATGGAGACCCAGTCGCCCTCGGCGGTACCGAGCGTCCAGTCACGCATGTGGTCGATGGCAGCCGATGCGGCCGACGCAGCCGACGAGGCGCCACGGGCCTTGATGATCGCCGCGCCGCGCTGCTGCACGGTCGGGATGAAGTCGCCCTCGTACCAGGCCTGGTCGACCTGCTCCAGCGCCGCCTTGCCCTTCACCGTGGTGGTGTGCAGGTCCGGGTACTGGGTGGAGCTGTGATTGCCCCAGATCGTCAGCTTCCTGATGTCGGTCGAGTGCGAACCCGTCTTCTCGGCCAGCTGCGACAGCGCGCGGTTGTGGTCCAGGCGGACCATCGCGGTGAAGCACTTCGGATCCAGATCCGGGGCGTTCTGCTGGGCGATCAGCGCATTGGTGTTGGCCGGGTTGCCCACCACCAGCACGCGCACGTCGCGCTTGGCGTGGTCGTTCAGTGCCTTGCCCTGCGGGCCGAAGATGGCACCGTTGGCCTCGAGCAGATCCTTGCGCTCCATGCCGGGGCCACGCGGACGCGCGCCGACCAGCAGCGCGTAGTCGACATCCTTGAAGGCGACGTTGAGGTCGTCGGTGGCGACCACGCCCGCGAGGGTCGGGAACGCGCAATCGTTGAGCTCCATGACCACGCCCTGCAGCGTGGGCAGCGCCGGGGTGATCTCGAGCAGGTGCAGGATGACCGGCTGGTCGGGGCCCAGCATGTCGCCGGCGGCGATACGGAACAGGAGGGCATAGCCGATCTGGCCGGCTGCGCCGGTAACGGCAACGCGAACGGGTGCTTTCATCTTTCGACTCCTCAGGGATATCGCGTGGGACTTTCGATCAGTTGAGTTCGGCGAAGAACTCGACGATGCGGGCCATGCCCTTGTCGAGCGCCTCGTCCGGGCACGAATAGGAAATACGCAGGGCGCGCGGCTCGCCGAACGCGGAGCCCGGCACGCAGGCCACGCCCTTGGCCTCCAGCAGCGCGGCGCAGAAGTCGACGTCGGACGTGATCGGCACACCATTGTGCGTTTTGCCGAAGGCCACCGAGATATCCGGGAAGGCGTAGAACGCACCCTGCGGTCGCGGGCAGACCACGCCGGGAATGGAGACCAGTGCGTCGTAGACACGGTCGCGCTTGGCGGCGAACTCGACGCACTTGGCGACCGGCACGTCCTGCGGACCGGACAACGCGGCCACCGCGGCGGCCGTGACCACTTCGGGAAGGCTGGTGATGTGGTTGGAATTGAGGACGGTGACCGCACGCGCCACGGCCACCGGCGCGGCGATGAAGCCCACGCGCCAACCGGGCATGCCGTAGGTCTTCGACAAGGAGTCGACGAAGATCGTGCGGTCCTTCAGTTCGGGACGCACGTGCACGAAGTTGTGATAACCCACGCCGTCGAACACCATCGTGTTGTAGATGTCGTCGGTGATGATCCAGGTATCCGGATACTTCGCAATGACGTCGGCCAGCGCGGCGATTTCATCCCGCGTATAGACCATGCCCGTGGGATTGGACGGGTTGTTGAACAGGAACACGCGCGGCTTGCGCGCCAGCGCTTCGTCAAGCTGCGCGGGCGTGAGCTTGTAGTGCTGCTCGGGCGGGCACGGCAGGATGTTGATCTTCGCGCCGACGATCTCGGCGATGTCGAGGTAGCTGGTCCAGTACGGCGCCGGGAAGGCGATTTCGTCGCCCTCGTCCAGCAGGGCCTCGGCCAGGTTGTAGAGGATCTGCTTGGCGCCGACGCCGGTGGAGACGTTCTCGCGCGTGTACCCGGTGAGCCCGAGTGCCTCGATATGGCCCAGGAAGGCATCGACCAGCGCATCGGCGCCACGGTTGCTGCCGTACTGGCCGGAATCCTTCGCCAGGGCTTCTCGCGCGGCGGCATACACATGCTCGCCGGGGAGGAAGTTGGGCACGCCGATCGAGAAACTGACGATGTCGCGGCCTTCGGCCTTCAGGCGCTTGGCCTTTTCGGCGATGACCATGATCGCACTGGGTTTGGCGCGACCCATTCGCGTGGCAAGCTGCGGCATCGTTTCCTCGGCGGGGCTGGGGCAAAGGCCGCTATTTTAACACGGCCCCCTAAGGAAAACGCCGCCCGAGGGCGGCGTCTGAACAGGAGGTGCGGGGCGCTCAGCGCGCGTCGAGCACTTCGTTCCACTTCGCGACCTGCGCGGACTGCTTCTCCAGCAGCGCGTCGACGTCGCCCTCGACGATGACCTTCTCGATGGTGTCGTCGCCGGCGATGGTGTTGACCACGGCCTGGTCTTCCGGTCCCACCACTTCACCGAACACGCTGTGCTTGCCGTCCAGCCAGGGGGTGGCACCATGGGTGATGAAGAACTGCGAACCGTTGGTGCCCGGGCCGGCGTTGGCCATGGACAGGACGCCCGGCTTGTCGTGCTTCAGGCTGGCGTCGAACTCGTCGCCGAACTTGTAGCCGGGGCCGCCACGACCGGAACCCTCGGGGCAGCCGCCCTGGATCATGAAATCGGGGATGACGCGGTGGAAGGTCTTGCCGTCGTAGTAGCCGCGCTTGGCCAGGTTGACGAAGTTGGCCACCGTCATCGGGGTCTTGTCGTCGTGCAGGCGCAGGTGGATATCGCCCTTGTTGGTCTTCATGGTGACGTTGATGGTCATCGCGATTCCTGTAACTCGTTGAAAAATAGGTCCATCCGCATCGCGCGTCCGGTCCTGGGGGCTGCAAAGGCTAACGAAGATGGCGCCACTTGGCTGCGAGTTCAAGCGGAAAAGCGTGACGACGGGGCAAAAGCGTAACGGATGCCCGGCGGGGCCCGAGCCTTGCCTACAACGGAAGGCGTATTTGCATCACGACTGAGCTGTCGTAAGTTGAAAAAAACTAAGTGAGAGCAACGACATGGATGTCGAAAAGAACTTACGGGCGGTCGCGCTCGCCCTGATCTTCACCGTTGGCCTGGGTGCCTGCTCGGCCCTGCCGACAAGCCAGACGCTGGCGAGTGACCACGCAGCCCTTCTCTCGCACACCGATCCGGCAACCCCATACGCCGAGCGCGAGCCCAGCGGTCCGACGGTAGTCCGGCACCTGCAGGCTCGTTACGACTCACAAGATATCGATTGCGGTCAGCCCGTGGGATCGTCACCGTCGCGCCCGTCTTTCCTCTGCACCGGCGTCCTTTTACGCGCCACGGTGCCCGGAAACTATTTCTCGTGGGATCCCAACCCCAATAGCAAGAAGGGCAGCGTGTCGTTCGCATGGCTGCGTACGGACGCGACCTTCCGTACGATCTACACGCCGCGTTACGCCAATGGCTTCATCATCCTGCCGGTGTTCTATGCGGACGACTTCAATTACGAAAAACTGCAAGTCCTCTGTGCCTTCCCGCTGGACGGCGGCACCGATAATCGGGACAGCCTGGGTTGCGGCATGTACGGCGCAGCAGCGCCACGGAGCAGACGCTGCGAGGATCAGGGCATCACGACGGGCGCCCAATGGGTGAGCAACTACCGCATCGGCAATACCTACACCACTATCTGCAGCTTCAATGTCAGCTCGGGCAGCGGTGACACGGCGCGGCGGTTCATGCAGATGGGCGCCGCCATGCGTCTGATGAACGAGCCGCTCGACCCCATCACACCGGACCGGTCATACACGAACGAACTGCTGATCGCGACATGGAGACAAGGCCTTGCCAGCACCTTTCCGATCGAGGCGTTTTTCTACCAGACCGGGGTCCCCGGTGGACCGGCCAACGCCAGAAAGGACCAGGGCGACTTCAAGAGGCAATCGGGTCGATGGGTGCCGGTGGTCAGCATGACCATGCCGAGCAACCGGAACGACAAGGTGAAATTCGGTTACAACGAGGCCGATCAGGACCCGACGATCCCGCATCCATAAAAGATCAGCGTGACGGCCATCCCAGCGATGCCGCCGTCAGCGCACCCGGCCCACGCGGCCGGGTGTCGCGAACCACGGCATCCTCCGGCAGTATCCTGCCCTCGGCGATATGGACCCATGCGCGATCGAGTGCGGCGTAGCCGAACGGAAGCAGGGGTACGTGGCGGTCACCAAAGTCCGGGAACGACAGGAATGCATCGAAGTGCTGGGCATACGGCACTTTCCAGAAAACGGGCGACCGGCCCGACGCGCGCAGCCAGGCCACGTACGGTTCGGAGCTGAAGGCGACGGGGATCAGGCCGTCCTGCGCGCCGTGGATCACCAGCACGGGAAGGCTCGCACGCGGGAGCCTCGCCACGGTGGATGCCACGCCGGCACGCAGATCGAGCGCATCCTGGCCCTGCCCGCCCCAGAGATCCCTCAGGCACCGCGTGCCCGGCAACGTGGGGTCCAGCGACACGTCCGTACCACCGGCCAGGGTCACGCCTGCGCCGGGCGGCACGCCGGACCCGTCGGCCCACCAGGACGCCCTGACCGCCGCGTCGAAGGGAGCGCCGATGTCGGCGCGGTAAACGAACCCGCAGGGCATGTGACCGGCCGCACGCCTTGTATAGGCCGACGCATACGCGGCGGCGACGGCGCGCCAGAGGTCCAGCGACGTGGACGCCGCGCCGACCTTCATCGCGTCGTCCTGCCAGCCCGCCGTGCGTAGCCGGTCCAGGGCCTCGTCGGCCTGGGCGCCGGGCATCGTCGCGTGCAGAAGGCCATGCGCTCGCAACATGGCGGCACGCAGGGCCCAGCCCGGTGGCGAGGCAAGCCCTACCCTGGCGAACGGTACGCCGTCGAAGAACCGCGAGCCCAGCGCCGCGGGAAGCCACAGCGCGGCTTCCGTGGCGTAGTCGTAGAACGCGCGGCCGCGCCCCTCGACATGGATGTTCGGTTCCAGCGCCACCACCGCCGCGAGGATGCCCTCGTCATCGTCGCCCGCGGCACGCAGCACGGCGCCGCCACCATTGGAAATGCCCGCGGCGAGGATGCGCGTGTTGCCTGCGGTGAACGGGGCTTCATCGGGAAACGCCTGATCGAGCATGGCCAGGCCGAATCGCGCAGCCTGTAATACATGCCGGCCCCAGTCCGCCTCGGGGTTGTCGCCCGAATGCGCGTGCTTCACCGCGATACCCGCATCGGTGGGTGCATCCGGCGGCTCGAATTCCAAAGGTATGTCACCCGCCTTCGCGCGGGTACCGTCGAGTGCCACGCCGGTGCGATCCGCTGTATCGAAGTAGCCCGACCCGGCCCCCTTGTCGGTGTAGACCACGGCACAGCCACGGGGCAGGCCCCAGCCGCCCGCCAGGGCGATAGAGCCGTAGATAGCCCGCGAACCCGGCGATGCCGTGACTACGAGGCAACGCTGCCCGTGGTCGAACGCATCGGGCACCTGCACCAGCACCCGGTGCGGCGCGCGGGCACCCGGCAGCGTGGCGAACGCGGTGTACTCGCGGCCCGGCACCGGTGGCATGCGGCCGTAGAGCGTGCCAAAACCACCGAGCGGACCGAGATCGGCGATACCTTTCCAACTGCTGTGGATCGCGCGGCGACGCAGTTCCGTCGGCGTGGGCGCCCCGGGCCGGGCGAAGGCCGACGGTGTGCCGGTCAGACCACTGAGGCCCAGCCCGGCGCTGAGCAGGTCGTCGCGGTCGCGATGCGTGGTGACGCGGACATCGCCGAAGGTGTCGGTGGAGGACATCGACGTTTCCTTTCGGCCGAGTCAGGAACGGAGGACGATGCGCCACCTTACCGCTGGATAGCAACACTACTACCTTGCCGATCCAACCCGGCATGCCCGAACAAGCCGCGACGGCACACCCCAGGACAGCCAATGGTCCGCCGCCGGAGGCCAAGATCACACCTCTAACGGCGTCCTAACAAAACACCCGCTCCCCGCCACTAGCATCGGCCATGCATCGATTCCCACGGAGCGACGGATGGAACGCGAACTGAGACTCGGCGGCAAGCGCATTGTCCTCCAGGACCCTAACGGCGCCCTGGCGCAGACCATCGATGCACGTAGCAGCCAGCCCCTGCCCGACACGTCGCGGACCCAGGCGAGCGAAGCAGCCCTGCTGCCACCCCAGGGGTTTCCGGATACGAACGATCCCCTCGGCGTCGCCCATGCCGAAGGCCAGCTTTACGGCGCCATCTACCAGGGCAAGGTGGGTCCAGCCACGTTCGTCGTGAGTGGCTTGCTGTCGTTGCTAGGCGTTTTGTGCGCCGTCGCCGTGATCAGCGAGCAGGCATGGAGCGCTCCGCTGCGTGCCGTGGCGGGGACGCTCGTGGTTCTGGCGGATGCATGGATCTTCTGGGTTGTCTATCGCCGCATGCGCGCGCGCAGGCTCAAGCACGCACGATAGCGCCGACCACCCGCAGCACCTCGGCCCGCGTATCCAGGCGGCGGTGCGCATCCGCCAGCGCCATGGCCCCGGCCTTGAAGGTGGGATCGGTGAGCAGTCGTTCCACCGCGACGCGCACGTCTTCGACACGGGCGGTGTTCGTTTGCAGGTCGATGCCCGCACCGGCCCACGCCACGCGTGCACTGACGTCCGCCTTGTCCTCGGTGAGGCCTGCGGCCACGATGGGAATACCGTGGGCAAGCGCCTGGTTGACCGTGTTGTAACCGCCATTGGTGACCAACACGTCCACCTTCGGCAGTAGCCATTCGAAGGGAAGATAAAGGGCGACCCGCGCGTTGGACGGAAGATTACCGTCGAGCGATGCCACCGGTCGGCCGCCGGTGGTCACGACCACGAGCACATCCGGCCTGTCCGCCAGGGCAGCCAGCGTGGGCTCGACCAACTGGCTGAAGTCATGGTTGGACAGCGTGCCCTGCGTGACCAGGACGACCTTGCGCGATCCGTCCAGATCGCCGGCCCAGGACGGCAGCGGCGCCTGATTCGGCGTGATGGGTAGAGCGCCGACGAAGCGGACGGTTGTCGGCATGTCGGGACGTGGGTATTCGAAGTCGGGCACGGTGAGCTGGATATGGGCATCGGGCAGGCAGGTCACCGCGTCGAGGATGTCCATCGACAACGGCGGTGCGCCGGCTGACGCCAGGCAACGGTCGATGTGCGCAGCAAACGGATGGGCGAACCGGCGTTCCACCTCGTCGGCGACGGTGGCATAGGCGGCTTCCTCGGCGGCATCGCGGGCGGGCGGCAGCCCCATGTTGCAAGGACCGCGGTCCGGTCGGTGCCACAGCAGGAAGGTGGTGCCGCACAGCAGGATGGCCGGCCGTGCCGAGCGCTCGCCGAGCAGGAAGGGAAGGACACCGAAAAAGAGGTTGTCGGCGACGATGAGATCGGCGGCGAAATGCGCCATGACCTCGCGCAAGCCCCGGTGCTGGGCGCCGAGGGGATCGGCGAAGACCCGTTTGAAATAGAAGAGCGTCATGGCGGGACCGGGTTCGAGCTCCGCGAATTCCGGATAGGCCGTGAGCATGTCACTGGCGTCCACGTCGGCCTCGCCCGGAAAGGGATGAAACCGGGCACCGATGGCTTCGATGCGATGGCGGAAGTGGGTGGCCGACAGGCCGACGACCTCGTGGCCGGCATCCACGAGCATGCGGCCGACGGCGAGGACGGCGTTGAGGTGGCCAAGCAGCGGGACCGACGTGATGATAATTTTCATCCGGGTATTGGACGACGCGCGGGTCGCCGAATCTGTCGGCGTAAAACCCGTCGGCACGTCGGTCGATGAGCCTGCCGAAGCCAGCCCGCTGGCTGCTATCCTCCGGTTCCCGGCAGGAGCCGGACGAACCCAAGGGGATAAAGAGCAATGATTGCCCGCCGTACCGTCGTGCTGTCCGCCGCCATCGTCGCGGCTCTCGGGCTGGCCGCCTGCCACAAGAAAGACGAAGCACCCGCCGCCGACCCGAAGGCCGTCGCCGCCGCTCAGGCCGCGATTTCCTCGCCCGCCTGGCTTCGCCAGCACCTGCCTGCGCAGACCGTCGCCTACATGCGGTTCCCCTCGCCCTGGGCCCTTGTCGGCGGCGCCCCCACGGGACGACCGCTGGACGCCGCGCTCTCGACCAAGGCGAACATCGACGCCATTGCAAAGGTGCGCGAGGCCATCGCCAAGGACGCCACGCTGGCCGATGCACGGATCGGACCGGCCTTGAGCCTGCTGGTGGGCGACCTGCGCTCGCCGGTCGAGGTGGCGTTGATCGACCCGCTCGGCATCCCTGCCCCCACCTCGCGCGTGGTCGCCACGGCGGCGCTCTCGTTCGATTCAGTGGATGCCTTCAACAAGCAGGTCGCGACCCTGTTCACCACGCCGGTACTCGCCGCACCGCTGGATGCCCGGGGCAACGGCAAGCTGGTCTCCGGCGGCGCCATCCGCTATGTCGCCGCCGAGCACCGCGTCTGGATAACGCAGTCGATGCAGCAGCCCAGCGACGGCGCCACCCTCGACGAACTGGTCGCCACGTTCGGCAAGTCCACGGCGGCAACCGCCCCGGCCACCCTTTCCGCACTGGAAGCCCGCATCGATACCTCCGGCCAGGGCCTGTTCGGCTGGGCATCCGTGCGTGGCGTGGGCGGTGTCGCCGCCGCGCAGGCCGGTGACAATCCCCTGGGCAAGCTGCCGGCGGATTTCGCCAGCAAGGCCGATGCGGTGGCGTTCGGCGGAGGCACGGTGGACGGCCGCGGCCAGTTCCGCATGATCGTGCACGCACCGCAGGCACGCCTGCTGCAGTACATCGCCCCGCGCTCGTTCGCCCCGGATTTCAAGACGGTCGGCAAGCCGCGCTGGGCCATGAGTGTCGCCTTGCCCAGCGCCGAGGGCTACAAGGCGTTCGAGGACAACCTCAACCTGGACTTCGGCCCCGAGAACGCCGGCAAGGTGCGTGGCGCCCTGGCAAAGATGCGCCAGACCTACGGCTTCGACGTGGCCGACTATACGAAGTGGCTGGGCCCGGAGTCGGTCGCCTTCGCGGACGATGCAGGCGAGTTCTTCGCCATCCGTACGCGCGACCGCAAGGCCTGGTACGCCCGCATCGACGAGATGACCAAGGCCGGCCGCTGGCGCAGCGGCGAGACCACCATCGACGATGCCCATGTCCACTGGCTGTTCATGCCCGGCGCGCCGTACCTGGCCGACGACGCCAATCCCTCCAGCGAGCAGATCAAACCCTTCCTGGCGCTGGCCCAGCGGGTGGGAACACGCCTGTACTGGGTGGAGGAAGGCGACTGGATCGTGCTGGCCAAGGTGCCCCAGGCACTGGCCGATCGCGCCGCCGGTAAGCCCGATACGTCCATCGCGGACTGGTTCAAGGATCGCAGCTATCCGGGCGTACGCACCTTGCTCGGCTTCACTGTCACCAGCCACGGCGCCCAGCGCGACGCGTACTACGCCTACATCCAGTTCCTGCAGTTCATGGGTGGCATCGCGGGCAGCGATATCGACGTCTCCGCCCTGCCCGCCGCCCATACGCTGGGGCTGCCCTCCGACGGCGTGCTCGGCGCCGCGCTGGAGACCGACCAGGACACGCTGGGGCTGTCGCTCACTTACGAACAGGCTCCGACGGAATTCATCGGCCACAGTGGCGCCGGTGGCGCGGTGGCCGGCATGGCCATCATTGCCGCCATCGCCGTACCGCAGTACCAGCAGTACATGCTGCGGAGCCAGGTGACGGCCGCGCTGACGGCGGCGGAGCCTGCGAAGAAGGCGGTCGCCGAACGACGGCTCGCCAGCGGCAAGTTCCCGTCGAGCAACAAGGCGGCCGGACTGGGGCCTGCCGACTCGCTGGGCAACGACTACGCCGGTTCGGTCGAGGTCGGCCAGGGCGGCGAGATCGCCATCACCCTGGACGGCGAGGCGCCGCATAAGGCCGACGCCAAGCTGATCGGCGGTCGCCTGGTGCTCATGCCCGAGATCGAGGCGGGCCGGGTGAACTGGACCTGCGCTGGCGACGGCATCGACGCGAAATATCTGCCGGCGACCTGCCAGGGCCAGCTTCCGGGGCTCTGAACCGAGGTCGGGGGGCGGGGTCGCCTGAACGGCGCCCCGCCAGTCATGCGAAAGTCGTCAAATTCCTTTATAATCGGCGGCTTCCCAACCTAAAGAGGCGATCCGGCTGTACGCCGGCGCATAACGCATGTCGATCGAATTCCTGCGCAACATCGCTATCGTCGCTCACGTCGACCATGGCAAGACCACCCTCGTCGACCAGCTTCTGAAGCAGTCGGGCACGCTCAACGAGCGTACCGTGCTCGCCGAGCGCGTCATGGATTCGAACGACCAGGAAAAGGAGCGTGGCATCACGATCCTGGCCAAGAACACGGCCATCACCTGGGAAGACAAGAAGACCGGCGTCAAGAACCGCATCAACATCGTCGACACCCCGGGACATGCCGACTTCGGCGGCGAAGTCGAGCGTGTGCTGTCGATGGTCGACACCGTGCTGATCCTGGTCGACGCGATGGACGGCCCGATGCCGCAGACGCGCTTCGTCACCCAGAAGGCGTTTGCGATGGGCTTCAAGCCGATCGTCGTCGTCAACAAGGTCGACCGTCCCGCCGCGCGTACGGAATGGGTGGTCGAGCAGGTGTGGGATCTGTTCGCCAAGCTCGGCGCCACCGACGAGCAGATGGATTTCCCGATCGTCTACGCGTCCGCGCTGAACGGCTACGCCTCGCTCGACGAGAATGCCCGCGAAGGCGACATGACCCCGCTGTACGAAGCGATCATGCAGCACGCACCGAAGCCGGACGTCGATCCGGAAGGCCCGTTCCAGATGCGCATCAGCCAGCTGGACTACAACAACTTCGTCGGCGTGATCGGCATCGGCCGTGTGCAGCGCGGTACCCTGAAGAAGGGTATGCAGGTCGCCGTGATCGACCGCGAAGGAAAGAAGCGCCAGGGCAAGATCGTCCAGGTGCTCGGCTTCCTGGGCCTCGAGCGCATCGAGCAGGACAGTGCCGAAGCCGGCGATATCGTCGCCATCTCGGGCATCCCCGACCTGACCATCTCCGACACGCTGACCGCGCCGGATACGCCGGAAGCGCTGCCGGCGCTGAGCGTCGACGAGCCGATGATCAGCATGACCTTCCAGGTCAACAACTCGCCGTTCGTCGGCAACAAGGATCTCTCGGGTGGCAAGTTCCTGACCAGCCGCCAGCTGCGCGAGCGTCTGGACCGCGAGAAGGTGCACAACGTCGCCCTCCGCGTCGAGGACGGCTCCGACGCCGACAAGTTCCTGGTCTCGGGCCGTGGCGAACTGCACCTGTCGGTGCTGATCGAAAATATGCGTCGCGAAGGCTACGAGCTGGCCGTGTCGCGCCCGGAAGTCATCCTCAAGGAAATCGACGGCCAGAAGATGGAGCCGATCGAGGAACTGGTGATCGACATCGAAGAGATCCACCAGGGCGGCGTGATGGAGCGCCTCGGCATCCGCAAGGGTGAGCTGAAGAACATGGTCTCGGACGGCAACGGTCGCGTGCGTCTCGAATACGAGATCCCGGCCCGTGGCCTGATCGGCTTCCAGAACCAGTTCAAGACCCTCACCCAGGGTTCCGGCCTGCTGTTCCACGTGTTCAAGGAATACGGCCCGTACACCCCGGCTCCGATCGCCAAGCGCCAGAACGGCGTGATGATCGCCAACGCCGGCGGCAACACCCCGGCCTACTCGCTCGGGCCCCTCCAGGAGCGCGGCAAGCTGTTCGCCGCCGAAGGCGACTCGGTGTACGAAGGCCAGCTGATCGGCATTCACGCGAAGGACAACGACCTCACCGTCAACGCGATCAAGCCGAAGCCGCTGACCAACATGCGCGCCTCCGGCAAGGACGATGCGATCCAGCTGACCCCGGCCACCAAGTTCACGCTGGAACAGGCCCTGGACTTCATCGACGACGACGAGCTGGTCGAAGTCACGCCGAAGGAAATCCGCATGCGCAAGAAGCACCTGACGGAACAGGATCGCAAGAAGGCGTCGCGCGGCTAAGGCCAGGCGATATTTGCGGTCTAAAAAGAGCCCGGCACATGCCGGGCTCTTTTTTTGTCACGTCGAAAAAAGCGGGTAGGAGCCCACGATGTGGGCGAACCCTCACTGTGACTATGGCGACTGAGGCCATGCACTCCATCCATGCGGGCGTTTCCATGTGTCGAACGGAGATGCTTTTAAGGCGCTTTAAAAGCCGTCTTAGGAGGGTCTAAAACGCTCGCCTGTGCGAAATGAGTCGCCTCATTCGCGATAGCTACCTTGAGGGTTCGCCCACATCGTGGGCTCCTACACGTGCGAAATGAGTCGCCTTATTCGCGATAGCTACCTTGAGGGTTCGCCCACATCGTGGGCTCCTACGGGTGCGAAAAGAGCTGCCTCATTCGCGATAGTTACGTTGAGGGTTCGCCCACATCGTGGGCTCCTACGCGGTAACGGGGCATGTAGGCGGGGAAGTCGCGGCGGACGAAGGCGATCAGGCCTTCGCGCACCTTGCAGCGCAGGTCGAACGACTTGCCGGAGTCCATCGAGCTGACCAGGGCGCGGATCTGCATCGCCTTGTCGTTTGCCTCGACCACCTGCAGCACGATGACGCGGCCGTCCCACTCGGCGGCTTCCTTGCAGAGGCGCTGCAACTCCGTGCGCAACGGCTCCAGCGGCAGGCCATAGTCGAACCACAGCAGCACCGAGCCGAGTATCTGCGAGCTGTTGCGCGTCCAGTTCTGGAACGGTGTCTCGATGAAGTATTGCAGCGGCACGATCATCCGGCGCTGGTCCCAGATCGCCACCACCACGTAGGTACTGGTGATTTCCTCGATGCGGCCCCATTCGCCCTCGACGATCACCACGTCGTCGATACGGATCGGCTGGGTCAGCGCGATCTGGATGCCGGCGATGAGGTTGCCCAGCACCGGCTTGGCCGCAAGACCCACCGCGAGGCCCGCCAGGCCGGCGGATGCGAGCAGGCTGGCACCGAACTGGCGCACGGCAGGGAATGTCATCAAGGCCACGCCCAGCCCGAGCACGATGACCACGACCATGCCGGTACGAGCCAGCACACGCACCTGCGTCTGCACACGCCGTGCGCGGAGATTGTCTTCCAGGTCGATGGGATTGAAACGGGATACCGTCGCTTCCAGCGCGCCGATGCAACGGACCAGGAACCAGGTGCAGGCCCCGATCAGCAGCACCGCGATCAGGTGTTCCAGGCCATCGATCAGGCGCGCGGGTTGCTCCGGCGCGGCACGGAAGGTCAGCAGCAGCATCGCCAGCGGTACGATCACTTCCATCGGCGCCTTGGCGCGCGCGATGATGCTGGCACCGCGCGGGTGCCGCAGGGTGAAGCGACGCAACAACAGGTCGACGAAGCGGCGGAGAATACCCGCGACGGCCAGCGCGATCACCACGATCAACGCGAAACGCGTCCACGGATGCGAAAAATCGGGCATCCAGTCGGAAGGGTTCATGGGTGACGAGCCTAACGCCCCGGATGTCCACATTTTGTTGTGATGCAGCAATCGGGAGGTAAAACGTCCGTATGAGTCACGACGATCCACACGGTTTCATCCTCCCCGACGTGCTCGAAACGGGCCTGGCACTGGTGTTCTGCGGCACTGCGGCGGGTACGCGATCGGCCCGCGACAGCGCCTATTACGCCCACCCGGGGAACATGTTCTGGCGCACGGTACATACGGTGGGCCTGACACCGCGGCTGCTGGCACCCGCCGAATACCCCTTGATGCCGGGTTTCGGCATCGGCCTGACCGACCTGTCGAAATTCCATTACGGCAACGACGCCGAGCTGCCCCGCGACGCGTTCGATGTCGCCGCGCTGCACGAAAAGCTGGCGCGATTCGCCCCGCGCGCCCTCGCTTTCACCAGCAAGCAGGCCGGACGCTCCGCACTCGGCAGGCCGGTCGGTTTCGGACGGCAATCCGTGGATATCGGCCACACCGCCGTCTTCGTGCTGCCCTCCCCGTCCGGCCAGGCGCGGCGATCGTGGGACATCGAGCCCTGGCGACAGCTCGCGGCCTTCGTGCGCGATCAGCCGCCCGGCGTCGATCGATAGGCGCGCACGTCGCCAGGTGACACGGCCGAGGCCTTGTTCGACCAAGCCTGCCGGATGTACGTCACGACTGCCGCCGCATCGTCGTCGCCGAGCTTTTGCGAGAAGGGCGGCATGGAATACGGACGCGGGTTGTCGCGCGTGGCGGGCGCGAAGCCACCGCTCAGCACGATGCGGATCGCGTTGATGCCCGTGGGTTCGGTGACCGAGACATTGCCGTCCAGCGCCGGGTAGGCATCGCCCTTGCCACGCCCGTCGTAGCCATGGCATTGCGCACAGTGCGCCACATAGACCGTCTTGCCGTTACGCGCGAGGTCGTCCGCACCGGCCGCGGATTCGCTTTGCTCGGCGGATTCGCGTTCCGGCAGCGCGGCCAGGTAGCTCGCCATGGCGGCAAGGTCGGCGTCGGTGAGGTGCTGCGTGCTCTGCAGCACCACCTCGGCCATCGGCCCCAGTGCCGTGCCTTTCGCGGAACGACCGGTCTTCAACAGTGCCACCACATCCGCTTCCGTCCAGCCGGACAGTCCACCGTGGCGGCCCATCGACAGATCCGGCGCATACCAGTTCTGCGTGGGGATGATGCCACCGGCGAGGTAGGGCTCGGTGAGCATGGCACCGAAGCGGTTGCGACTCGCGTGGCACTCGTTGCAGTGGCCCAGGCCCTGCACGAGGTAGGCACCGCGGTTCCATGCCGGCGACCGTTTCGGATCGGGCTGGAACTCGCCCTCGTCGAAGTACAGGGCACGCCATGGGGCCATCATCGAGCGCATGCTGTAGGGCCAGCGCAACGTCGGCTCGGGTACGGCGCGCTTCACGGGCGCCAGGCTTTTCAGATAGGCGAAGATGGCATCGGTGTCCGCGCGCGTCACCTTCGTGTACGAGGTGAACGGGAACACGGGATACAGCGAGCTGTCGTCGTGGCCCTTGCCTGCGTGCATGGCACGGTAGAAATCGTCGGCATCCCAGGTGCCCAGGCCGGTCTCGCGATCGGGCGTGAGGTTGGGCGCAACGATGGCGCCGAACGGCGTACCGATAGCGCGGCCGCCGGAAAACGGCACGCCGCCACGCGCGGTATGGCACGACGCACAATCGCCTGCCACGGTGAGGTAACGGCCACGCTCCTCGACGGTCTCGGCATGCAACGAAACACCCGCGAGGGCAAGGAAGACAAGACCCAGGCAACGGACAAGACGCGGGATCGGCAGGTTCATCGACTCATCCTCCCAGCACGCCGCAGCGCATCGGCGGCGTCACGCTGCCGGCCGGTTCGGCATGGGTGTCGTCGGGCACGGGCCGGGTGGCCAGCCACGCCGATACCGCGCTGATGTCCGCATCGCTCAGGCGACTGACGATCGTCGCCATGCAGTCCGGTGCCGTCGTATTGCGCGTGTCGGTGCGCCACGCACCCAGCTGCGCGCTGATGTAGTCGTACGGCAGGTTGACCAGCCCCGGGATATCCGGCTGGACACCGGCCAGGCGCGCACCGTGACAGGCGACGCAGGCGGGCACGCCTTTCTGCGCATCGCCGCGCAGCACCAGCTGCTCGCCACGTGCCGTGGCGCGTGGCGACATCGCCGGTGCCGGCTGCTTCGTATAGGGCACCTGCTGGGCGGAGAAGTAATCGGCGATCTCGCGAAGGTATGCGTCGCTCAACGGAGCGACGGTGTATTCCATGATCGGGTAATGCCGCAGGCCTTTCTGGAAGTCCTGCATCTGACGGTGCAGGTAGCCCGCCGGTTTGCCGGCAAGGCGCGGATTGAAACCGTTGTCGCCACCCTCGCCATGCACGCCATGGCAGCTGGTGCAGGCGGCGATGCGTTGCACCAGGGTGTCGGGCACCGCGGTCGTGTCCGCGGCGTGCGCCGTGAGGGCGCACAGTGCGATGACGGCGACGGCGAGTCGGCTCGGAAGACGCATGGACACTCCCTGGCGTAACGTTGGCGAAGTCCACCGCAGGCGCGGCCGGACGTGGCGAGGTTCGAGTATAGCCATGCGCGACAGGTGCCAGATCGGGCATCATCGGCAGACGTCCGCCAGGGGGAACACCATGCCGCACCTGCCCAGAAAACCGGCCGCGCTCGTCGTTGCGCTGGCGCTCGCGCTGACCGGGGCCGCCGCACACGCCCGTGACGCAGTCGATGACGACGCCTTTGCATCCATCGCCACCCTCCGCCAGGCGTATGCATCCGGGACCTTGACGCCCGAAAGCCTCACCGCCCTCTTCCTCCGGCGTATCCAGAGCATCGACAAGGCGGGTCCTTCGATCCATGCGGTGCTCGAGACCAACCCCGACGCGCTGCCCATCGCGCGCAAGGCAGGCCGTGAGGGCCCGCTGGCGGGCATCGCGATCCTGCTCAAGGACAACATCGACACCGGCGACCGCATGCTCACCACGGCCGGCTCGCTGGCCCTGGCGACCAAGCCGGCGCCGCACGATGCCACCGTGGTGGCGAAACTGCGCCAGGCCGGCGCCGTGATCCTCGGCAAGACCAACCTCAGCGAGTGGGCGAACATGCGCTCCACGCACGCCACCAGCGGCTGGACGGGGCGCGGCGGCCTGACCCTCAACCCCTACGTGCTGGATCGCAACGCCTGCGGCTCGAGTGCGGGCTCCGGCGCGGCGGTCGCCGCCGGCCTGGCCACGGTGGCGATCGGCAGCGAGACCGACGGTTCCATCATCTGCCCCGCCTCGATGACCGGACTGGTCGGGATCAAACCCACGGTCGGGCTGGTCAGCCGTGCCGGCATCATTCCCATCTCCAGCAGCCAGGATACGGCCGGCCCGATGACACGCAGCGTGGCCGACGCCGCGACGGTGCTGGGCGTCATTGCCGGCAGCGACCCGCGCGATCCCTCCACGAAGGACGCGGACAAGCACGCCACCGACTACACGCGGTTCCTCGACCCGAACGCCCTGCGTGGCAAGCGCATCGGCGTGGTGCGCCAGCTGGCCGGCATCGAACCCAATGCCGATCGCGCCCTGGAGCACACCATCGCCTTGCTCCGGGCACAGGGTGCCACCGTGGTCGACAACGTGGCCCTTCCGCACCTGAAGGAACTGAGCGAGCACGAGTTGGACGTGATGCTCTACGAATTCAAGCACGGCATCGACGCCTACCTTGCCGGGCGTCCCGACCAGCCGATGAAGAATCTGGCCGATCTCATTGCGTTCAACGAACACGAGGCGGCGCGCGAGATGCCGTGGTTCGGCCAGGAACTGTTCCTGCAGGCACAGCAGAAAGGCGACATCACCGATCCGGCGTATATCGCGATGCGTGACGACAACCGGCGCCTCGCGGGGCCCGACGGCATCGACGCCGCGCTGGCGAAAGACCACCTCGACGCCCTGCTGGCGCCCAGCTGGGGACCGGCCTTCGTCAACGACCTGGTCCTGGGCGATCATGTGGTGAGCGGCGACCCGACCGTCGGTGGTGTATCCACACCCGCGGCGATCGCCGGCTACCCGTCGATCACCCTGCCCGTCGAGTTCGCGCACGAGCTGCCCGTGGGCGTGGTGTTCTTCGGTACGAAGTGGAGCGAACCGACACTGATCGCCATCGCCTATGGCGTGGAGCAGAAAGCCCGGGCCTTCCGGCGCCCGGGATTCCTGCCGACGCTGCCGACGCACTGATCGGCAGCGTCGTGGCCCTACATCAAAGGCGCATGCCTTCGAACGGGTTCCAACTGTCCTGGCCCTTGACTCGCTTGAGGTAGAACGAGTAATTGGCCACCAGCATGTAGAACACGCTGAAGCCCGCACCCAGGCCGCGATACACGACCTCCGGTGCGTTGAACAGCGTCATCAGCACCATGACCACCACCTCCATGCCGAGGATGACGAGGGCCTTCTTCCACAGGCCGAGGATGACGAAGTAGATCGGGCCGAAGAAGAACGCGAAGAAGTTGGCGTTGACGATGAGCTTCTGCTTGAACGGAAGCTTCTTCAACTCTTCCTTGTAGCGCGGGGAACTGGGACCGCCGAAACGCTCGAAGAAGGCGAAGCGGGTGTTCCACTTCGCATTGAGCGTGGGGTCGGTGACGAACTCGGCTTCTGCCATGGCATAACTCCTGTGGGGATATCGCGCGGGACACGCGAGCGCAGGATGTTACGCACGTAACGCCGTTACGTAACCACAAAAAAACCCGCACCTTTCGGTGCGGGTTTCTGTAGGGCCGAGCCTGGAACTCAGGCCTTGTTGGCGAACTCGCGGACGATCGGCGCGAGCTTGGGATCTTCCAGCGCCATGGCCATCGTGGCGCGGACCAGGCCGGCCTTGTTGCCGCAGTCGAAGCGCGTGCCGGCGAAGCGGTAGGCCAGCACCTTGCCCTTGGCCTTGAGCAGGTCCTCGATGGCATCGGTAAGCTGGATCTCGCCGCCGGCGCCCTTCTCCGTCTTCTTCAGGTATTCGAAGATCTCGCACGGCAGTACATAGCGGCCCACCACGGCGAGGTTGGACGGGGCGTCGGCTGGCTTGGGCTTCTCCACCATATGCCGGATGACGGTGGCGCGGTCGGTGACCGCCTCCGTCGCGTCGACGATGCCGTACTTGTCGGTGTCCTGCTCGGGCACTTCTTCCACGGCGATGACACCGGCGTCGTTGGCGTCGGCCACCTCGGCCATCTGGCGCAAGGCGCCCGGGCCCGTCTTGTTCCAGATCAGGTCGTCGGGAAGCATGACGCCGAAGCGCTCGTTGCCCACCACCGGCGCGGCGCGCAGCACGGCGTCGCCCAGACCGAGGGCTTCCGGCTGCGTGACGAACACGCAGCGCACGTGCCGAGGCAGGATGCCCCGCAGGATGGAAAGCAGCTCGTCCTTGTGCTTCTCGGCCAGCTTTTCTTCGAGTTCGTAGGCCTTGTCGAAGTAATCGGCAATGGCATGCTTGTAGCGGTTGGTGACGAACACCAGCGTGTCGGCACCGGCGTCGACGGCCTCGTCCACGGCGTACTGGATCAGCGGACGATCGAGCACCGGCAGCATTTCCTTGGCTACCACCTTGGTCGCGGGGAGGAAACGCGTACCGAGGCCAGCCACGGGAAATACGACCTTGCGCAGGGGTTGGGTCATGCGATGTCTCCACTTTCGTTACGACGTAACGGCAGCACGTTGTCGCTTTGCGGCTCGCTCCAGCGGAACGACGGCAGCAGCTGCGACACGCACCGACGCAGGGTTTCTTCATCGAACGCCGCCACGGCCTCCTCGGCCCTGGCCAGCTGCACCTGGAGCATTTCCCACGAGACCTGGCGATGTTGCGCCTGGAAGATCTTCGCGTGGGTCGTGCTCGTATAATTCTCCAACGGGTGGAACAATTCTTCGAACAGCTTCTCACCCGAGCGAAGACCGGTATAGACGATCTGGATGTCCGAGCCGGGACGCTTGCCGGCCAGGCGGATCATCTGCTCGGCGAGGTCGCGGATCTTCACCGGGTCGCCCATGTCCAGCGCGAAGATCTCGCCGCCCTTGCCCAGGCTCGCCGCCTGCAGGATCAGCTGGCAGGCCTCGGGAATGGTCATGAAGTAACGCGAGATCTCCGGGTGGGTGATCGTCACCGGACCGCCCTGGCGGATCTGCCGGCGGAACAACGGCACCACCGACCCGGCGGAATCCAGAACGTTACCGAAGCGAACCGTAATGAAACGTGTAGACGTATGCGCCGCAAGGTTCTGGCACCAGATCTCCGCCATGCGCTTGCACGCGCCCATGACCGAGGTCGGATTGACCGCCTTGTCGGTGGAGATCAGCACGAACGACGCCGCACCGCAGCGCACCGCGGCGTCGGCGACGACGCGCGTGCCGAGCACGTTGTTGCGGAAGGCCTCGCGCAGCTGGCCCTGCAGCATGGGCACGTGCTTGTACGCGGACGCATGGAAGACGATCTGCGGCTGCGTTTCCTGGAACAGGCGGTTGATCGCCGTGGCGTCGCGGGCGTCGGCCAGCACGCCGTTGAAGATCAGCTCCGGATAGGCCGAGGTCAGTTCCTGGCCGATGCGGTAGAGGTTGTATTCGGACATCTCCACCACGGTGAGCGACGCCGCACCCAGGCGAGCCACCTGCCGGCAAAGCTCCGAGCCGATCGAGCCGCCGCCACCGGTCACCAGCACCCGGCCGCCGCTGATGTTCTCGCGGATCGCCGTCCAGTCCAGTTCGACCGCATCGCGGCCGAGCAGGTCCTCGATGGCGACTTCCTTGATTTCGTTGAACTGGGCGCGGCCCGCGACCACATCCTCCAGGCGCGGCACCGTGCGGAACGGCAGGCCGGTGCTTTCGCAGAAGGCCACGATGCGGCGCATCTGTGCCGTGGTGGCGCCCGGCACGGCGATGAGCAGCATCTGCACGGCTACCGCCTTGGACAGCTCGGCCAGCTGGTCCACGGTGCCCAGCACCGGGATGCCGCCGATCTGGGCCCCGCGCAAGGCCGCGTTGTCGTCGACGAAGCCGATGACGCTGTAACGGCTGTCGCGGCGCAGGTCACGCGACAAGGCCTCACCCGCGCGATCGGCGCCCACGATCAGCACACGCTTGGTCGGCGTGGACTGGAACAGGTCGATGCGGCTGTCCTTCCAGAAGCGGTAGCTGAGGCGCGGCGCACCAAGCAGCACCACCAGCACCACGGGGTAGATCATGAAGACCGACCGTGGGACGCCATCCAGGCGCGAGTACATGACCATGGCCAGGCCGATGATCAGGGTGCCGAAACACGTGGCGCGAATGATGTTCCACAGGTCGGGGAGGCTGGCGAAGCGCCATACGCCCTTGTAGAGACCGGTCCAGTTGAACACCGCGCCCTGCACCAGCAGCACGATGGGAAATTCCATCGGCAGGTAGGATATGGGTGCCAGGTCCGGCATCACGGCGTAACGGAGGGTTTTCGCAATCCACCAGGCGAACGCGGCCATGGCCAGGTCGTGCGCGACGACCGCCGTGCGGGGGTGGATGATGCCGATGAACTTACGCAGAAACATGTCGCTCCCTTCGACGCAAGCCATAACGCTTGCCAGTACGCCAGACCGCGGCTCCCGCCAGGTAGGTCGCCACGAAACACACGGGCGCCGCCGCCGGGAAGCGGAACGCGATCCATGCGACGGGAACACAGACGAGAACATTCCATGCGAGGTAGGCCAGGCCTACCCTGCGATGCGATGCGCCACGCCTCACCAGCCACTGGTAAAGGTGTTCGCGGTGCGGAGTGTACCAGCGCGCACCGCGCAGCATTCGCACGAGCAACGTCAAGGTCGCGTCGATGACGAAGGCTGAGGAAAAGACCAGCGCGGGCCAGAGGAGTTCCGTACGCCACGCCCACAGCACCGCGGACAGCGCGAACACCATCAGGCCGACCGTGGCGCTGCCTACGTCGCCCATGAAAATGCGGGCCGGCGACCGGTTGAACCACCAGAACCCGAGCGCGGCGGCCGCCATGGCCAGGCCGGCGCCGGCAATGGCCGGGCTGCCAGCCGACCAGGCCAGGGCCGCACAGGCGCCCCCGAAGAACATGGCCTGCTGGGCGGCCAGGCCGTCGATGCCGTCCATGAAGTTATGCAGGTTGATGCACCACACGCCGGCCAGCAGCAGGGGCAAGGCCCACCAGAGGCTGGCAGTCATGGACGCGACGGCGAGACACAGCAGGAGCGTCGCGGCCAACTGGATCGCCAGGCGCGGCCGGATCGGCAGCGAACCGTGGTCGTCGAGCCAGCCGATGCCCGCCACGGCGATGACGGCGACGGAAAACGCCGCTGTGATCGCAGCACCCGGTGAGACGGGCAGGAGCAGCAGCGCCGCCGGCATCCCGGCCAGCGCGCCCAGCACGATGCCGATGCCACCCCCTCGTGGCGTGGGCACGCTGTGCGAGCGCCGACGCCCGGGGGCATCCAGCATGCCGCGCCGACGGGCGTAGGCGATGGTGGCCCGGACCGCGGCGAACGAGACGAGGAAGGCAGCGAGGCCACAGGCGACCAGCGTCGGCAGGAGGCTGACGACAACGGGCGTCATTCGTTGGCGACGCCGTGAATGGGACGGACGGTGCCCCAGCTCTTGCAGCTCGGGCATTGCCAATGGTGGGCCTTGGCACCGAAGCCGCAACGGCTGCAGCGGTACATGGCCTGGCCCTCGAGCAGCTTGCGGGTCAGGTCGCGCAGGATCAGGTAGTTTTCCCGCGCCTCACCGGACACCTTGTCCATCGTGGCGTCGATGAGCGCCATCAGGCCTCGCACGGACGGCCGCTTGCGCAGCTGCCCGGTCAGGAAATCGATGGCGGTGCGTTCACCGTCCCTGCCCTCGTACAGGCGCGTCAGCGCCAGCACCGGCGAGATGCCGTGGTAGCGCTCCATGATCTCGCGCAGGAAGGTCTCGGCGCGATCCATCTGCTGCGATCGCGCATAGCAGTTGAGCAAGGGCGGGAGGATCTCCGGAACGAAGGCGATATCGGCAGCGATGGCGGCCTCGTACGACGCGATGGCATGCGGCAGGTCATCGTCTTCGGAGGAAAGCCGCCCTGCGATCATGTGCGCGCGCACGCAGTCGCTCTGGCAGGCGAACGCCTCGCGGACATAGTCGCGCGCTTCGGTGCGGGCGCCGTGCTGGCGCGACTGCTCGGCCAGTTCGCAGTAGAACTGCGCGATCATCGGCGACTCGTCTTCACTCGTCATCGTTTCCAGGCGACGCGCATGGTCGATCGCCTTGTGCCATTCGCGCTCGTGCTGGTAGATGGCGATGAGGTGGCGCAGCGCGGACGGGGCCAGCGCATCCATGGCCACCAGATCGGAAAACAGGGTTTCGGCACGGTCCAGCAAGCCCGCACGCATGTAGTCTTCGCCCAGTTCGAGCAAGGCCACCGTCTTCATTTCATCGGACAGGCCGGGCCGCGAGACCAGGTGCTGGTGCAGCCGGATGGCGCGATCCACCTCACCGCGCTTGCGGAACAGGTTGCCCAGGGCCAGGTGGGTTTCCACGGTGTCGCGGTTGTACTCCGCCAGGCGCAGGAATACCTCCAGCGCCTTGTCCTGCTCCTCGTTGAGCAGGTAGTTCAGGCCACGGAAGTAATCGGAGGACAGCGCGTTGACCCGCTCACCGGAACGGCGGGTATGCGTACGGCGGGCGAACCACCAGCCGCTGACGAAGGCCAGCGGGGGGACGAGCGCCAGCAACCAGATCGGATTCATGCGGTCGTTGCGCTGCCTACCTTGCGTTCTTTGCGCTCACGCCGGCGCAGGCGACGATGGGCGAAGGACGTGCCCAGCCAGGCAGTAAGGCCACCCAGTATCCAGCCAAGCAGGACGGCAGCGAGCATCGTCCCGCCCTTGGGCAGGGATGCCCGGGCGAAGCCGAAATCGAAGGCGACGAGGTCGGCATTCAGCGCACCGAAGACGACCCCGGCGGCAACGAACAACAAGAGGAAAAGTATGACGAGAAGGCGCATGGTCGGACTGTACCCGAATCGTGAACGCGATGGTGCAGCGCGATGGGGCTTTCGTACAGGTTGTCCGCCAAGGGTTGCCATACCCATGGGTGCCCACCAGGGGCGGGAACGTTGCACGCGTCACCGCATGAGGGCAAAAAAAACGCCGCGTCAGAGCGCGGCGTCGGTTTCCTCGATCAGGTTTACGCGTTCGCGTAATTCCTTGCCGGGTTTGAAATGTGGCACGTGCTTGCCCGGTAGGGCCACCGCTTCGCCGGTCTTGGGGTTGCGCCCCATGCGCGGCGGACGGAAGTGCAGCGCGAAGCTGCCAAAGCCGCGGATCTCGATGCGCTCACCCGTGGACAAGGCATGGCTCATCTGTTCGAGCACGCTCTTCACGGCGAGTTCCACATCGCTGAAGGCAAGGTGGGTCTGGCGCCGCGCCAGCGCCTCGATCAGTTCCGACTTGGTCATGGGTCCCCTGGTTCTTCTTTAAAGCTGAAGCAAAACACCAGTCAAACAACAGCGAGGGGCGGTGAACCGCCCCTCGCCCGACGGTTAGTCGGCCTTGTTCATCTGCTCCTTGAGGAGCGCACCGAGCTTGGTCGTACCGCCTGCGGCCGAGGCGTAATCGGCCATGGCGTCAGCCACGTCCTCTTCGTCCTTGGCGCGGATCGACAGCTGGAGCTGACGGCCCTTGCGGTCCATGCCGGTGAACTTCGCCTCGATGGCATCGCCGACCTTCAGGTGCGTCGTGGCATCTTCCACGCGCTCCTTGGCGATGTCGTTGGCACGGATGTAGCCCTCGACGCCTTCGCCCAGGTCGATGATCGCACCCTTGGCGTCCACTTCGCGGACCGTACCGGTCAGGATCGTGCCGCGCGGATTCGTGGCCATGAACTGGCCGAACGGATCCTGCTCCATCTGCTTGATGCCGAGGGAGATGCGCTCACGCTCCGGATCGACCGCCAGCACCACGGCTTCGACTTCGTCGCCCTTCTTGAAGTTGCGAACGAGGTCTTCACCCGAGGCCTGCCACGAGATGTCGGACAGGTGGACGAGACCGTCGATGCCGCCTTCCAGACCGATGAAGATACCGAAATCGGTGATCGACTTGATCTGGCCGGACACCTTGTCGCCCTTCTTGTGCATGGCGGCGAAGGCTTCCCACGGGTTCGAGCGGGTCTGCTTGATACCGAGGGAGATACGGCGACGCTCCTCGTCGACGTCCAGGACCATGACTTCCGTCTCGTCGCCGACCTGAACCACCTTGGCCGGGTTGACGTTCTTGTTGGTCCAGTCCATCTCGGAAACGTGCACCAGGCCTTCGACGCCCGGCTCGATCTCGACGAAGCAGCCGTAATCGGTGACGTTGGAGACCTTGCCGAACAGGCGGCTGCCGACCGGGTAGCGGCGCGCGATGGCGACCCACGGGTCGTCGCCGAGCTGCTTGAGGCCGAGCGACACGCGGTTGCGCTCGCGGTCGTACTTGAGGACGCGGACGTCCAGCTCGTCGCCGACGTTGACCACTTCCGACGGGTGACGCACGCGCTTCCACGCCATGTCGGTGATGTGCAGCAGGCCATCGATGCCGCCGAGGTCGACGAATGCGCCGTAATCGGTGAGGTTCTTGACCACACCCTTCACGACCGCACCTTCCGTCAGGCGCTCGAGCAGCTTCTCGCGCTCTTCCGAGAACTCCGTCTCGACGACCGCGCGGCGGCTGACGACGACGTTGTTGCGCTTGCGGTCGAGCTTGATGATCTTGAACTCGAGGTCCTTGCCCTCGAGGTAGACCGGGTCACGGACCGGACGCACGTCGACCAGGGAACCGGGCAGGAATGCGCGGACGTCCTTGATGTCGACAGTGAAGCCGCCCTTGACCTTGCCGGAGATCTTGCCGGTGATGGTCTCTTCCTTGTCGAACGCCTGCTCGAGGTCGTCCCACACCATCGAACGCTTGGCCTTCTCGCGGGAGAGCTTGGTCTCGCCGAAGCCGTCTTCGAGCGCATCGAGCGCGACCTTAACTTCGTCGCCCACTTCCACTTCGAGCGCGCCGTTCTCGTCCTTGAACTGCTCGATCGGGACGATGCCTTCGCTCTTCAGGCCGGCGTTGATCACCACCACGTCGTTGCGGATTTCCACAACGATACCCGTGACGATGGAGCCGGGCTTCAGCTTCGAAATGGCCTGCTGGCTCTGTTCAAACAGTTCGGCAAAACTTTCAGTCATCTTGATTCCAGGGTTATGAAAGGTCGTACCCGGCGCCTGCGTAACATCTATGAACGCCTGCGGACAGGGGACCCACCGGTTGTGGGCGCTGGAAGACCCTTGAGAGGCCGCTCCGCGCCGTTGCCATTGCCCCGTGCACACTGCACGGGAATCGTGCCGTGACGCGCCCTTACGGACGCACCACCGCGAATACGTTTGCCACCACCATATCGATCGGTATGCCGGTGGTATCGATGACCACGGCGCCCTCGGCGGGCTTCAACGGCGCGACCAGCCGCGACGCGTCCCGCTCGTCGCGCGCTTCGATCTCACGTTGAAGAACGGCAAGTGTAACGCTCAGGCCCTTATCCTTCAACTGCTTATAGCGCCTTTTCGCCCGTTCGGCGGCGCTGGCCGTCAGGAAGACCTTGTGCCCGGCATCCGGGAAAATCACCGTGCCCATATCGCGACCGTCGGCCACCAGCCCCGGCGCCTTGCGGAAGCCGTGTTGCAGGTCCAGCAAGGCCTGGCGGACGCTGGGGATCACCGCAATGGCCGACGCCGCAGCGCCGGCCGTCTCGGTGCGCAGCTCATCCGTAGCGTCGTGCCCGTTGACCAGGATGTGCGTCTCATCGCCCGTGGGACTCGGTTTGAAGCGGATCTTGACCGTCTGCGCGCAGCGGGTGACGGCGTCCACGTCGGACAGGTCGATACCCGCCTCCCCCGCCGCGTAGCCCACGGCGCGATAGAGGGCACCGGAGTCAAGCAGGTGCCAGCCGAGCTTCTCGGCCACCCGCCGGCTGATGGTGCCCTTGCCGGAGCCGGAGGGACCGTCGATGGTGAGGACCGGAGCGGCAGCCGATGCGGGCATGGGGGAAACCTCGTTCGCCAAACCGTCATGATATCGCGTCGGCGCGCGGCCGTCGGCGCATGGACGCATCGGCCACACCATGTTAAAAGGCGCCAAACGATCCACCGGGACCCATCCCATGTCCGACGACCTCCAGAGCCAGTTCGAGCAGGCTTACCTGGACATCACCCGTCTGGGGACGCGGCCGGACAACCATACGCTGCTGCGCATCTACGCCCTCTACAAGCAGGCGACCCAGGGCGACGCCTCCGGACCGAAGCCCGGCTTCTTCGATTTCGTGGGGACGGCAAAGCATGAGGCATGGTCGCGCCTGGCCGGGTTGCCGCGTGAGCAGGCCATGCGCGATTACGTCGCGCTGGTTCGGTCGTTGGAGGGGGGCTGATGTGAGTCTGGATGTGAAGGGCTCGCCTTTGGCTTCGCATTGGGCTTGGGGCCTGGAGCAAGAGCCGGCGGGTGCCACCCTCGGGGCCACGCCTGCGGCGACCCGTCA
>NZ_JARVRT010000009.1:0-46281 GCF_030209605.1 Luteibacter sp. ME-Dv--P-043b | reverse complement strand
GAATAGATACACGGCCGCGCACGCGGCCCTTCCTTGACGGGTCGCCGCAGGCGTGACCACGAGGGTGGCACCCGCCGGCTCTTGCCTCGCAGCCTCGCAGCCTCGCAGCCTCGCAGCCTCGCAGCCGAACCCTAACCGCCCGCCAGCGCATCCGCCGCGGCGACGATGTCGTCGTCGCCGGGAAGAACCAGGAAAGCCGCGCCCGCCAGCGGCGTGAAGGTATCGGCGCCGACCACACGACGCAGCGGCAGGTGACCCAGCCCGGCTTCCACGATCGCCGTGATCACGCCCTCGCCCACCCCTGCACTCTTGCGCCCCTCGTCCACGACCAGGATGCGCTTCGCCCCGGCCGCCTGGGCGGCGATGAAACCGTCGTTGAGCGGCACCAGCCAGCGCAGGTCCACCACGCGCACCTTCCAGCCATGCGCCGCCTCGATGCGCCGCGCGGCGCGCAGGCTCATCGGCACACCGTTGCCGAAGGTGAACACGACCAGGTCCGTCGCATCCTCGTCGTACACGCGTCCCTCGCCCAGCGGCATCGCCTGCCCGAGCGCCGGATAGGCGAACTGCCACTGCCCGTCGCCGGCCTCGTAGAGGTCCTTCGTCATGTAAAGGGCGATCGGCTCGAGAAACGCGGTAACCCGGCCATCCACCTTCGCCAGCGCGGCCAGCGTGCGCAACATGGTGGCCGCATCGTCGCCGCGGCTCGGGCAACCGACGACGAGGCCGGGAATGTCACGCAGCGCGGTGATCGAGTTGTCGTTGTGGAAGTGCCCGCCGAAGCCGCGCTGGTAACCCAGCGACGCCACGCGCATCAGCATCGGGTTGCGATACTGGTCGTTGGAGAAGAACTGCAGCGATGCCGCCTCGCCACGGATCTGGTCGCAGGCGTTGTGGAAATAGGCCAGGTACTGGATCTCCGGCAGCGGCAACATGCCCATGTTGGCGTAACCCTGGGCCAGGCCCAGGATCATCGTCTCGTCCAGCAGCGTGTTGAATACGCGCGTGTTGCGGAAGGCCTTGTGCAGGCCCTTGGTCACCGTGTACACGCCACCCTTCTGCGCCACGTCCTCGCCGAACAGCAGGCTTTCCGGATACTTGGCCATCAGGTCGTGCAGCGCCTGGCCGATCTGGACGGCCATATGCTTTGGCGGCTGCACCTCGGGCAGGCGGTCCACGCCACCGAAGACGCGTTCGCGCTCGGCCGTGTCGCCACTACGCTCGGCTTCCGCGCGCACCGCATCGGGCGTGTAGGGCGCCAGCGGTGCCATCACCTCGGCGAGCGAGGTGATGCGTGGCCGCCGGTCGGCTTCCTCGGCCGCCTCGAAACACCGGTCGCGGGTGGCGTTGTAGAGGTTGAGCAGATCGTCCTTGGTGTACAGGCCCGACGCCAGCGCGATGGCCGCGCTGCGCAGCAGCGGATCGGTGGCTTCCAGCGCCACCAGTTCCTCGATCGCCCGCCATTCGATCTCGAAGTCGGTACCCGCGTGGCCCATCACCCGCGTGGTGGTGAGATGCAGGAAGGTGGGCCGGCGCGTGTGCCGGCAATGCTCTACCGCGCGCTGCACATCGGCATAGCCGCCGGCCAGGTCCAGGCCATCCGCGTGGAAGTAGTCCAGATCCGCACGGTGGCGGAAGTTGTTGGCCACCCAACCGCCAGGGGTCTTCACCGAGATGCCGATGCCGTTGTCTTCGCACACGAACAGTACGGGCGCGGGCAGCTTCTGGTAAGCCGTCCACGCCGCGGCGTTGAAGGCGGTCTGCGCGGTGGCGTGGTTGGATGAGGCATCGCCGAACGAACAGATGGCGATGGAATCCTGCGGGATCGGCAGCGCATGGCCGATCCGCCGTGCCTGCTCGATCGCAATGGCGGTGCCCAGCGCCTTCGGCAAGTGGGAAGCGATGGTCGAGGTCTGCGGCAGCACCCACAGCGGTTTGCTGCCCCACACCTTGTGCCGGCCACCGGAAGCGGGATCGTCCTGGCTGGCGGCGAAGGACAACGCCGAATCCATCACCGGGTCCATACCAGGCAACTTGCGGAAGCGCTCGGCCATGAAACCGCCGCTGCGATAGTGCAGGAACGCCGGGTCGGTGTGACGCGTGAGGCGCGCCACCATCGCGTTGCCTTCGTGGCCGGACGACCCGATGGTGTAGAACACCTTGTTCTGCACGCGCAGTACCCGCGCCATCAGGTCGAGGTGCCGGCTGATCAGCTGCGATTCCAGCAGCTCGCGGAAACCGCGCGCATCCAGCGCGCTGCCCGACAGGACCGGTTGGTCGTCGTCCGGCGCGCGGGACACGTCGCCCTGCCAGAACTGCACGAACTCGACGAAGTTCTGGTCGACGATTTCGGCTCGGTTGAAGCCCTTGTGGCGGGCGGCGATCGGGTGCGGGACGGACATGGAGGCAGGAGACTCGCTGGAAAGGAAGCTCAGAACGCGTTGATGCCCGTGAGTTCACGGCCGACCACCAGCTGGTGCACGGTCTCGGTGCCCTCGTAAGTGATGACCGATTCCAGGTTCAGCGCATGGCGGATCGCCGAATGCTCGGTGGTGATGCCCGCGCCACCGAGGATGTCGCGGCAATCACGCGCGATGTCCAGCGCCATGCGCACGTTGTTCCACTTCGCCAGCGATACCTGCGTCGGCTGAAGGCGACCGGCATCCTTCAGGCGGCCCAGCTGCAGCGACAGCAGCTGCGCGGTGGTGATGCGACGGGCCATGTCGGCCAGGCGGATCTGTACGGCCTGGTTGGCCGCCAGCGGACGACCGAACAGGATGCGCTGGGACGAGTAGTCGAGCACTTCCTTCAGGCAGGCCTGCGCGGCACCGATGGGGCCCCAGGTGATACCGAAACGCGCCTGGTTGAGGCAGCCGAGCGGACCCTTGAGGCCCTTCACATTCGGCAGGCGGGCGCTGTCGGGCACGCGGACATCGTCGAGGAACAGGCCCGACGTGACGGATGCACGCAGGCTCATCTTCTTGTGGACTTCCTGGGCGGTGAAGCCCTTGGTGTCGGTCGGCACCACGAAACCCTGGATACCGTCGTCAGTCTGCGCCCAGACGATGGCGATATGGGCCAGGTTGCCGTTGGTGATCCACATCTTGGCGCCGTTGATCACCCAGTCGCCGCCGTCCTGGCGGGCCACGGTTTTCATGTTGGCCGGATCGGACCCGCCGTGCGGCTCGGTGAGCCCGAAACAGCCGATGACCTCACCCGCCGCCATGCGCGGCAGGTACTCGCGCTTCTGCTCCTCGGAGCCGTACGCGAAAATCGGATACATGCACAGCGAACTCTGCACGGAGGCGAAGCTGCGCAGGCCCGAATCGCCGCGCTCCAGCTCCTGGCAGATCAGGCCGTAGCTGACGGCGTTCATGCCGGCGCAGCCGTACTCCTCGGGCAGGGTGGCGCCGAGCAGGCCCAGTGAGGCGATCTCGGACACGAGCTCGGACGGGAAGCGGCCCTGTTCGAAAGCATCGCCGATGATCGGCAGCACCTTCTCGTCGACGAAGCGGCCGACGGCGTCCTGCACGGCACGCTCCTCGTCGGTGAGCAGCGAGCGGACATCGTAAAGATCGAGCGGGTCGAGACGGTGAGCCATGCGGATACTCGTACGTGGGCGGCCGGAAACCGCCGATTGTAGACCTCCAGGCCAGGGGCGGTCATGGCGTCCCGCAACATGTGGGCCCAGCGAGTACCTGAACCCGCTCGCGCGCCAAGGGAGGGGGACGCCTGCATAATGGGCCGCCCTCCCCCCGCTGCAGGATTCCCCCATGTTCAAAGGCGTCCTTCTCGGCTTTGCCTGCTACGCCGCCTACGCATGGAGCGATGCCTTCGTGAAGTCACTCGAAGGCTCACTGCCACCCTACGAGGCGGTGTTCTTCGGTGCCGTCCTGGCCATGGCGGCGTTTCCCTTCCTGAAGAAGCCCGGCGACCGCTGGAGCGAGATCGTGGTCTCGAAGATGCCCGGCCTGTGGCTGCTGCGCGCCATGGCGGGCGCCATCGGCAACATCACCGCGGTGATGGCGTTCACCGCCCTGCCCATGGCCGAGGCGTTCTCGCTGATCTTCCTGCTGCCCATCTTCGTCACCATCCTCTCGGTGGTGTTCCTGCGCGAGCACGTGGGCTGGCGGCGCTGGTCGGCGGTGGTGGTGGGCTTCCTGGGCGTGCTGGTGGTGCTTCGCCCCGGATTCCGTCACCTGGGCCAGGGCCATGTGGCCGCGATCATCTGCGGCATCACCGGGGCCCTGTCGATCATCGCCCTGCGCATGGCCGGCGCGACCGAGAAACGCATCACCCTCTACGGCGCCGGCGTGGTCGGGCCGATGATCGCCGGCTTCATCATGATGCTGCCGCACTTCGTCTGGCCGGACGCACACCAGTGGTTGCTGGTGCTCGGCTACGGCCTGCTCGCCGCGGCCGGTGCCGTGCTGCTGATGCTGGCCACGCAGAACGCACCGGCGGCGCGCGTGGCACCCACGCAGTACAGCCAGATGCTGTGGGCCATCCTGTTCGGCTACCTGATCTTCCACGACCACCTGGACTGGCCGATGCTGGTAGGCATCGTGCTGATCCTGGGCGCCGGCCTGTTCACCTTCGTCCGCGAGGAAAAGAAGACTGACTGGTGGCGGTGGACGAACATCGTCTGAGCCAGGCGGCCCGTCGAGCCGCCCGGCGTCTAGGGGTTGGACACGCCGTGCGGCACGTGCCCGGTGGCCACGTGCCGCCGGGCCGATTCCACGTTGGCCGGGGAGTCATCGAAGAAGATGTCGGCGCCGAACGCGTCCAGGAACGGGCCCTTGTCGCGGCCACCAAGGAACAACGCTTCGTCGATGCGCACACCCCACCGGCGCAGCGTGAGGATCACGCGCTTGTGCGCGGGCGCGGAGCGGGCAGTGACCAGGGCCGTGCGGATCGGCGAGGTCTCGGCGGGAAACGCCGCCTGCAGACGATGCAGTGCAGCCAGGAAGCCACGGAACGGGCCACCCGACAGCGGCTCGGCCCATAGCTCGGATTCGCTGCGATGGAACGCATCCAGACCCTGCTCCTTGGACACCCGCTCGCCTTCGTCGCCGAAGATCACCGCGTCACCGTCGAAGGCGATGCGCAGCTGCTCGCGGGAGCGCTGCGGGGCCGTGGACGGCAGGATCGTCGCGGCGGCGACACCGGCACGCAGGGCACGACCCACATCCTCGGCATTGGCGGAGAGAAACAGGTCGGCGCGGAACGGCGCGATGTAATCGGAGGTGGGCGCACCGCTGGTGAAGGCGGCGCGCGAGATGCCCAGCTTGTAGTGCTGGATCGCGTTGAAGATGCGCAGGCCGGTATCACCCGAGTTGCGCGACAGCAGGATGACCTCTACCGGGGGGACATTGCCGGACAGCGCGTTCAGGCCGAGCAGCTTCTGCACCAGCGGGAACGCCACGCCCGGTTGCAGCAGGTCGTCCTCGTGCTCGATCTGGAAGGCGCGGTAGGCATCCAGGCCGTCGCGCTCGAACAGGTCGTGGCTATCTTCCATGTCGAACAGCGCACGCGACGAGATGGCGACGACGAGGCGGTTGTCGCTTATGGCGCTGTCGGCGTGGGCGTTGGTGGCGTCTTGGGAGGGATGGGTCATAGTGGGTTTGGGGGGTGCATGATTTACGTGGGTCGGGCGCTGTGGCGCCTTGTTTTCGCGCACATCGTGCGCTCCCACCCTCGCGGTGCGGGTGGGGTCAAGGGGCGAATTGTTCGTCGAGGATGCGTTGCTGGAGGTTGTGTTCGGGGTCGAACAGCAGGCGCACCGCGTTGCGGCGGGATTGCTTTATCTCGACCGACTTCACGTCGCGCACCTCGTGGAAATCCGCCGTGGCGCTGATCGGGCGCTTGTTCGGGTCCTTGGTGTGCAGGGTGACGCGCGTGGCGTGCGGCAGGATGGCGCCGCGCCAGCGCCGTGGGCGGAACGGACTGATCGGCGTCATGGCCAGCACGTTGGCGTCCAGCGGCAGGATGGGACCGTGCGCGGAGAGGTTGTACGCCGTGGAACCCGCCGGGGTGCAGACGAGCACGCCGTCACAGACGAGTTCATCGAGCTTCAGGTCGCCGTTGAGGCTGACCGTCAGGTGGGCCGCCTGGTTGCTCTGGCGCAACAGCGCCACTTCATTGAAGGCCAGGGCACGGTGCTCCGTGCCGTCGCAGCAGGTGGTATGCATCTCCAGCGGATGGAGCACGGCCGGGTGGGCCCGTTCGATACGCTCGGGCAACTGATCGAGGTCATGCTGGTTCATCAGGAAGCCCAGGCGACCGAGCTTCATGCCGTAGAACGGCAGGCCGAGGGTGCGATGGGCATGCAGCGTACGCAGCATGAAGCCGTCGCCACCGAGTGAGACCACGATCTCGGCGTCTTCGGGCGCCACGCCCTTGTAGCGTTTGACCAGCGCCGCACGGGCGCGCTGGGCCACATCGGTTTCGCTGGCGACAAAGGCTAGACGCATGGGAAAAGGGGTTCCATATCCAGTGCGGAGCTTAGTCCCTAAATGCGGCGGACGGATAGGCCGGGGTGTTGCGGGGTGGATGGTGGGCGTTGGGGTGTGGCGGGATGGTTGGGTGCGGCGGATTGCCCGCGGACGCGGGATCGCCGACATCGTCGGCTCCTACAAGGCATCGCGATGCCTGTGTAGGAGCCGACGATGTCGGCGACAAGGCACCACATTGCCCTGGTAGGAGCCGACGATGTCGGCGATAAGGCATCGCGGTGACTGGGTAGGAGCCGACGATGTCGGCGATGCGGCCGCCAGGCCGCTGGAGACGCCGCCACAGACCCGCGTGGTCGCCGGCCATGCGGCCGGCGACCACGCCGTTTACACCGGAATCTGCGCCAGCTGGGCCAGGCGGCGGACGGCGACCGAGGCGATCGGGTAGTCGGCATTCTGGGTCAGGATCTCCGCCAGCATGGCGCGGGTGTATTTCAGCGTGGCATCGTCACGCTGCAGCCAGGCCTGCACCGGGCTGACATCCGTGCGATCGCCGGCGACCGAGAGCACCTGCAAGGCCAGGGCGCGATGCTGGGCGTTGAGCTCGTCCAGCAGGGAACCACGGGCCTGCGCGTGCCATGCGCCTTCAACCGGCAGCGCCTCGATCTGGCCGCGCAGCCATTCCAGGTCCAGCACCTCGGCCAGCTCGTAGAACACATGCGCCACGGCGGCCATGTCCTTGCCGCTCTGCTTGGATACCTCGACCATGTCCAGCGCCGCACGCAGCACCGGCACCCGGGCCAGGCGTACCGCCAGGGTGTCGGGAACGCCCAGGCCTTCCCACTTCTCCCGACTGGCGTCGAAATCGCCACGGCCGGTGTCGGTGAGCGCATCGGGCAGGGCCTTGCGCAGCACCGTCACCTCGTTGGCGAAGCGATCCACGTTGGCGGCGATATCCAGCGTGCCGCCCGGACGGTTGAGCAGCCAGCGGGTCAGGTGACGTAGCAGCGACCAGATATGCAGGATCGCGTCGATCTGCGTGTCCTCGGCCACCGCGCCGTCCAGCTTCTCGATCTCGGCCCACAGCTCGCGCGCATCCAGGATCTCGCGGGCGGCGGTGTAGGCCTTGGCGATGGACGCCGGGCCGTGGCCCGTGTCTTCCTGCATCCGCATCATGAACGTGGCGCCCATGCGGTTGATCGTCGAGTTGGTCACCGCGGTGGCGATGATCTCGCGCTTCAGGCGATGGCGCTGCATGTGCTCGGCGTACTTCTCGTGCAGGGGCAGAGGGAAATAGCGCACCAACTCGCGCGACAGGTACGGGTCTTCAGGGACATCCGATTCCAGCAGTTGCTGGAACAGGCGGATCTTGTCGTACGACAGCAGCACCGACAGTTCAGGACGGGTGAGGCCCTGGCCACGCAACTTGCGCTCGGCCAGCTCGGCCGCGGTGGGCAGCGACTCGACCGCGCGGTCGAGCATGCCTTCCGCTTCCAGCGTGCTGATGAAATGCGCCATCGAACCCAGGCGGCGCACCGACTGGTGCTCCATCACGGTGATCGCCTGGTTCTGCCGGTAGTTGTCCCACAGCACGAGGCGGCCCACTTCGTCGGTCATCTCGGCCAGCTGGCGGTTGCGGCCCTCGAAGGTCAGCTCGCCGCGCTGCACGGCATCGTTGAGCAGGATCTTGATGTTGACCTCGTGGTCCGAGGTGTCCACACCGGCGGAGTTGTCGATGAAGTCGGTATTGAGCAGCACGCCGGCCTGGCTGGCTTCGATGCGGCCCTTCTGGGTCATGCCCAGGTTGCCGCCCTCGCCCACCACCTTGCAGCGCAGTTCGTTGCCGTTGACACGTAGTGCGTTGTTGGCGCGGTCGCCGACATCCGCATGCGTTTCGCTGGCCGCCTTGACGTAGGTGCCGATGCCGCCGTTCCAGAGCAGGTCCACCGGCGCCTTCAGGATCGCCGAAAGCAGGTCGGTCGGCGCCATGTGCGTGGCTTCGCTGCGAATGCCGAGCACCGCCTTGATCTCCGCCGACACGGGAATGGACTTGGCCGTGCGCGGCCAGACGCCGCCGCCCGCCGAGATCAGCGAGGTGTCGTAGTCGGCCCACGAGGAACGCGGCAGGGCGAACATGCGCTCGCGCTCGGCGAACGAGGTCGCGGCATCCGGATTCGGATCGAGGAAGATGTGGCGGTGATCGAAAGCGGCCAGCAGGCGGATCTTCCGCGACAGCAGCATGCCGTTGCCGAACACGTCGCCCGACATGTCGCCCACGCCGACCACGGTGAAATCCTCGGTCTGGCAATCACGACCCATGGCACGGAAGTGGCGCTTGACCGACTCCCACGCGCCCTTGGCCGTGATGCCCATGCCCTTGTGGTCGTAGCCGTTGGAACCGCCGGAGGCGAACGCGTCGTCCAGCCAGAAGCCGTGCTCCGTGGAAATGGCGTTGGCGATGTCCGAGAAGGTGGCCGTGCCCTTGTCCGCGGCGACTACCAGGTAGGGGTCGTCCTGGTCGTGGCGAACCACATCGTGCGGCGGCACCACGGCACCCTCGACGAGGTTGTCGGTGATGTCCAGCAGCCCGTTGATGAACATGCGATAGCAGGCGATACCCTCGGCCAGCTGCGCATCGCGATCGGCACTCGCCGGCGGCCGCTTGACGAAGAAACCGCCCTTGGAGCCGACCGGCACGATGACGGTGTTCTTCACCATCTGCGCCTTCACCAGGCCCAGCACCTCCGTACGGAAATCCTCGCGGCGATCCGACCAGCGCAGGCCGCCACGCGCCACCGCACCGAAGCGCAGGTGGATGCCTTCCACGCGCGGCGCGTACACGAAGATCTCGCGGAACGGCACCGGCTTGGGCAGGTCGGGCACCTGGTGCGAATCGAACTTGAAGCTGATGTACGGACGGAACACGCCGTCCCACGACTGGAAGAAGCTGGTGCGCAGCGTGGCGTGGACCAGGGCCAGGTAGCTGCGCAGGATGCGGTCTTCGTCGAGGCTGGACACGTTGTCCAGCAGCGCGTTGATGGCCTCCTCGATACCGGCGACCTGCTCGTCTCGCGAGCGCGACAGCGACGCCACCAGCGTGTCGATCAGGCCGGGATGGGCGGACAGCGTGTCCTCGCCGATCAGCGTGTGCATCTCGTGCGAGAGCATCGCCTCGGCGGTGGCGCGCTCGGCGCCGTCGAGGTGCTCTCGACGTGGGTCGAAGCGCGCGTTGAACAGCTCGACGATCAGGCCGGCGATGGCCGGATACCGGTTGAGCGCATCCTCCATATAGGCCTGCGAGAACGCCACGCCTGTCTGCAGCAGGTACTTGGTGTAGCTGCGCAGCACGGCGACCTGGCGCCAGCCGAGCTTCGCGCCCAGCACCAGGCGGTTGAAGCCGTCGTTCTCGGCGTTGCCCCGCCAGATCTGCTCGAAGGCGTCCTCGAACAGCGTGCCCACTTGCGCCACGTCGAATGCCAGCCGGCCCACGGGCTGCACTTCGAAATCCTGGATGTACAACAGGCTGTCGCCGACCCGAACCTCGTACATGTGCTCGGTGAGTACGCGCAGGCCCAGGTTCTCCAGCTGCGGCAGTACCTCGGACAAGGCGATGTCGGAACCGGAGCGGTAGACCTTGAAGCGCAGTTCTTCCGGCCGATGCGGCGGGTGGTAGAACGACATGCTGATGGCGTCGGGGCCATCCAGCCCCGCCAGCGCGCGTACGTCGGCGGCGGCCACCTGCGGGGACACCTCGTCGACGTAACCGGCCGGCAGCAGCTTGCCGTAGCGATTGGCCAGGATGATGCCTTCCTGTTCGCTGGTCTTCTCGATCAGGCGATCGCGCAGGTCGTCGTGCCAGTTGCGCGCGATGGCCGTGATCTGCGCCTCGATACGCGCGGCATCGTAGACCGGGTGATCGCCGATGCGCGGGCGCACCACCACGTGCAGGCGCACCAGGGCGGCTTCGCCCATCAGTACCGCGGAGTCCACGTGCTCGCCGTGGAAGGCTTCGCGCAGCACGTTTTCCACGCGCTCGCGCACGCTGGTGTTGAAACGATCGCGCGGGACGAACACCAGGCACGAGAAGAAACGGCCGTAGCTGTCGCGGCGGATGAACAGGCGCGTACGCGTGCGCTGGGCCAGTTCGAGCAACCCGGTGGACAGGGCGTAGAGCTCATCGGTGCTGCACTGGAACAGTTCCTCGCGTGGCAGCGTGTCGAGGATGTGGCGCAGCGCCTTGCCCGAGTGGGAATCGCGCTTGAGGCCCGAACGGGTCATCACCGCTTCGCATTTGTCGCGCACCAGCGGCACGTGCTGCGGATGGGCCATGTACGCGTTGGACGAGAACAGGCCGAGGAAGCGCTGCTCCGCCACCGGGCGGCCCGCGTCGTCGAACTTGAGGACGCCGATGTAATCCATGTAGCCCGCGCGGTGGATGGGCGAGCGCGCGTTGGTCTTGGTCAGGATGATGGCGTCGGTGGCACCCGAGCGCGGCAGTTCGCTGGCCACCAGGGTGCGCAGCGAGCGCGGCGCCAGCGAGCGTTCCGCCGTGCGCAGGATGCCCAGGCCGGAGCCCTCGACCGTCTTGAGCACGTCGTCGCCCTGTCCCGGCGCCACCTCGTACTCGCGATAGCCCATGAAGGTGAAATGGTCGTCGGCGACCCAGCGCAGGAAATCGCTGGCCTCGCTCACTTCCTCGGCCGTATACGGCAGGGAGCGACGGCCCAGGTCGTCGGCGATCTCGTTCATCTTGCCGCGCATGGCACGCCAGTCGTCCACCGATTCGCGCACATCGGACAGGGCCGATTCGACGTGGGCCTTGAGCGTGTCCAGCTCGGTGTCGTCGATGCGGTCGATCTCGAAGCGCATGATCGACTCGGTGGTCGTGCCGCGGCCGATCGCCTCGAGCACGCCGGTGGCCGAACGCAGCACCGGCACCACGGGATGGATGATGGCGTGCACGTCGGCGTGCGTGGCGGCGACCATCGACACGGTATCGACCAGGAACGGCATGTCGTCGGTAACGACCTCGACCACGGCGCGCGTACCGGATAGCCCCGGGTTGTAGACACGGACCTTGGCCTTGCCCGGCGTGCGCTCACGGGCGAACGACAACAGGTCGGCGATCAGCGCGGCCCAGCGATCCGGCGCGTGCAGCGCATGGTCGGCCGGCGCGATGCGCTCGAAAAAGGCCTGGATAAAAAAGTGCGCCTCATCGAGGCGCTCCGCGGGGTAGTCGATCTTCTTCAGTTCAGCGAAGACGAGGGCTTCGAACTGGCCGCTTTCGGCGGTGCGAATCGCATTCATGGGCGGATATCGATGTGGGGACGGGAAGGAAATCCGTGAAAGCATAGCGCCCACGCAGGGGATGTAGCCACACCGCAGGTTTGCCTTGGCAAGGCGCTTTTTCACTGCATCGCGACATCCGGCGTGTGCAGCTTTCGGTCCGGCCGGCAACAGGGCCTCGTCCGCGTCGAGCTGCGATGCAGCAATTCGCCCGCGAATGGCACGGCTGCCCGTTGACGCTGGTCCGAAGCAGATACTAAACTGGACGGTATAGTCCAGCAGGTAATCGGTCGATGTCGCACCTGGAGTTACGCCCCGCGTCGGATCATCAGCAGCGGGTGCTTCAGGCGGCGTGCGCCCTGTTCCTGCGTGACGGTTACCGGGTCAGCATGGGGGCGGTGGCTCGCGAGGCCGGCGTATCCAAGCAGACCGTGTACGCCCATTTCGAAAACAAGGACACCCTGTTCCACGCCGCCGTCCAACAGCTCGCCCACCCCTTGCACGCGAGTCTTGCGCCTGAGAGTCGCGGTCTGGCCGACACCCTGTATGCGTTGGCACAGGCGCACCACACGTACGTGATGGACCACGAGCACGTCGCGCTGGGCCGAATGTTGATCGCCGAGGCGCCCCGTTTCCCGGCTGCCGCGAAGACCTTCTTCCGCACGGCGATCGGCACGGTCGCCGTGCGGCTGTCGCGCTGCATGGCCGAGGCCATGGACGCAGGCGGCATGCGCCGGGACGACCCGGAGGTGGCCGCCGAGCTGTTCCTGGCCATGCTTCACGGCCTGGAAGGCGACCGGCGGCTCTTCGGGATGCAGGCGCGGGGGCAGGAAGCGCAGGACGACTGGGCGCGACACGCGGTAACCGTATTTATGCACGCGTACGACATCCCCACGGATGACCGGCCGCGAAAGATCAAGAAACCTGGAATAGGAACGGAGTTTTCATGAATCCCCTGCCCCTGCGCACGTCCCTCATGGCCTTCGGCCTGACCGCGGCGCTCGCCGCCTGCCACAAGCAGGAGGCGCCCCAGCAGCCGCCTCCGCCCGAGGTGGGCGTCATCACCGCCCAGCCCCAGGATGTTCCCCTGGTCCAGGACCAGGTCGGCCGCGTCTCGGCCTTCCGCACCGCCGACGTGCGCGCCCGCGTACCCGGCATCCTGCTGCACCGCCTTTACGACGAAGGCACCGACGTGAAGGCCGGCCAGAAGCTGTTCAAGATCGACCCGCAGCCGCTGACCGCCGAGCTCGACGCCCAGCTGGCCGCGCTCTCGTCGGCCAAGGCCGCCGCGGCCAACTACAAGGCCACGGCGGATCGCTCGCGCGGGCTGATCGGCAAGAACTACATCTCGCGCCAGGACCTGGACACGGCCGAGGCCAACGAGCGCACCGGCAACGCCTCGGTGAAGCAGGCCGAGGCCAACGTCCAGTCCGCCCGGATCAACCTCGGCTTCACCGACGTGGTCTCGCCCATCGACGGCCGCGCCGGTCGCCAGCAGGTCACCGAGGGTGCCCTGGTGGGCCAGGGCGACACCACGCTGCTGACCCAGGTCGACCAGATCGACAAGGTCTACGTCAACTTCAACATGTCCGTAGGCGACCTTGACACCATGCGTGGCGCCGCCGCCAAGGGCAATGTCACCCTGAGCGACACCGACAAGTCCACCGTCAGCATCCAGCTGCCCGACGGCAGCGACTTCGGCGAGCAGGGCACGATGGATTTCTCTTCCGCCACGGTGAACCCGCAGACCGGCACGGTCGACCTCCGCGCCTTGCTCACCAACACGGGCACGCGCCTGCTGCCGGGCCAGTTCGTGACGGTGAAGGCCAACCTGGGCAGCCTGCACAACGTCTACCTGGTGCCCCAGGCCGCCGTGCTGCGCGACGCCAACTCGGCCTACGTGCTGGTCGTGGACAAGGCCACCAGCAAGGACCAGGCCGGCAAGGAGCAGACCATCGACTCCGCCGCTGTCCGCCGTCCCATCCAGACCGACCGCATCGCGGGCGGCAACTGGGTGGTCACGGGTGGCCTGAAGCCGGGTGACAAGATCATCGTGCAGGGCGTGCCCAAGGCCAAGGAGAACGCGCCCGTCAAGGCGTCTCCTGCCCAGCCGGCCGCCGATCCGGCGAAGGCGGGCTCGTCCGCCGCGCCGGCCGGTCAGCAGTAAGGGAGTTCCGTCATGCCGAGTTTCTTCATCGACCGCCCCATCTTCGCGTGGGTGCTGGCGATCCTGATCAGCCTTTGCGGCACGATCTCCCTGCTCAACATGGGTATCGAGTCGTATCCCAACATCGCTCCCCCCCAGGTCACCGTTACGGCGACCTACCCGGGTGCGAGCGCGGATACGACCGAAAAAACCGTGACGCAGGTGATCGAGCAGCAGCTGACGGGTATCGACCACCTGATCTACTTCAGCTCGCAGTCCAGCTCGTCGGGCCAGGCCACGATCACGCTGACCTTCGACACCGGTACCGACCCCGACATCGCTCAGGTGCAGGTGCAGAACAAGGTGTCGCTGGCCACGCCGCGCCTGCCTTCGGAGGTGACCCAGCAGGGCGTCGTGGTGGCGAAGGCCAACCCCGACTTCCTGATGTTCATCGCGCTCACCTCGTCCAACAAGGCGATCGACAGCAACGCGCTCACCGACCTGGTGTCCTCGCGCGTGCTCGACCAGGTGGCGCGTCTGCCCGGTGTGGGTAGCACCCGCCAGCTGGGCGCCGAGTACGGCATGCGCGTTTGGCTCAACCCGGACAAGCTGCGCGGCTACGGCCTCTCCGCCACCGACCTGCGCACCGCCCTGTCGGCGCAGAACGTGCAGTTCGCCGCGGGCTCGCTGGGTACCGACCCGGCCACCAACGGCCAGGGCTTCAGTGCCACGGTGTCCGCCGAAGGCCGCTTCACTTCGGCCGAGGAGTTCTCCAACGTCATCCTGCGTGCCAACAACGACGGCACCGTGGTTCGCCTGAAGGACGTGGCGCGCGTTGAGCTGGGCCCGCAGAACTACGGCTTCGCCACCGAGTACAACGGCATTCCCACCGGTGCCTTCGGTGTGCAGCTGCTGCCCGGCGCCAACGCGCTGGACGTGGCCAACTCCGTCCGTTCCAAGATGGACGAGCTGGCCAAGAGCTTCCCGGACGGCGTGACCTGGTTCGCCCCGTACGAGTCAACCAAGTTCGTGGTGATCTCGATCGAGGAAGTGGCGCACACGCTGGTGGAGGCGATCATCCTCGTCTTCCTGGTGATGCTGATCTTCCTGCAGAACTTCCGCGCCACCATCATCCCCACGCTGGTCATCCCGGTGGCCCTGCTGGGTACGTTCATCGGCCTGGCGCCGCTGGGCTTCACCATCAACCAGCTCACCCTGTTCGGCATGGTGCTGGCCATCGGTATCGTGGTCGACGACGCCATCGTGGTCATCGAGAACGTCGAGCGCATCATGTCGGAGGAGCACCTGCCTCCGAAGGAAGCCACGCGCAAGGCGATGGGCCAGATCACCGGCGCCATCGTGGCGATCACCGTGGTGCTGGCGGCGGTGTTCATCCCGTCCGCGCTGCAGCCGGGCGCCTCGGGCATCATCTACAAGCAGTTCGCGCTGACCATCGCCGTGTCCATGGGCTTCTCGGCGTTCCTCGCCGTGACCTTCACCCCGGCCCTGTGCGCCACCCTGCTCAAGCACGAACCGGAAAAGCGGAAGAACGTCGTCTACCGCAAGTTCAACCAGATGTTCGACTGGACCACGCACAAGTACGGCGGTCATATCGACTCGGCCGTGCGCCATGGTCCACGCTGGATGATCGTGTTCGTGGCCGTCGCCGTACTCACGGGCTTCCTGTATACACGGCTGCCGTCCAGCTTCGTGCCGGACGAGGACCAGGGCTATGCGCTGGCCATCGTGCAGCTGCCGCCGGGCGCCAGCCTGGCCCGCACGCAGAAAGTGCAGGAGCAGATCCGCGGCATCCTGCTGAAGAATCCGGAAGTGGAAGGCGTCTTCCAGATTTCGGGCTTCAGCTTCGTCGGCCAGGGCGAAAACGTGGGCATGGACTTCATCCGCATGAAGGACTGGTCCGATCGCGACATCACCGTGCCCGAGTTCCTGGGCAAGGCCAACGGCCAGATGCAGGGCGTGCGCGATGCCACGGTGTTCGTGGTCAACCTGCCGACCATCCGCGGCCTGTCGCAGTTCGGCGGCGTGGACATGTACCTGCAGGCCCGCTCCGGCCAGGAACGCACCGAGCTGACCCAGGCGCGCAACCAGTTGCTCGGCGCCGCGGCGCAGGACAAGTCGCTGGTGGGCGTGCGTCCCAACACGCTCGAGGATGCTCCGCTGCTGCAGCTGAAGGTCGACCGGACCCAGGCGCAGACCATGGGCCTGTCGGTCAGTGACATCTATACCGCCATCCAGCTCACCCTGGCGCCGGTATACATCAACGACTTCCAGTACGGCGGACGCGTGAAGCGCGTAATGATGCAGGCCGATGCCCCGTACCGCATGGGCACGGATGCGTTCGCGCACATCTTCACGCCGAGCACGCTCGCCGCCTCCAGCGCCAGCGGTTCCACGAGCACCACGTCCACCGTGGCCAGCGCGTCCACCGCCACGGACAGCAGCATGATCCCGCTGTCCACCGTGGTGCATTCGGACTGGACCATGGCCGCCCCGACCCTCACCCGTTACAACGGCTACTCGGCGGTGGAAATCGTGGGCAACAATGCGCCGGGCACGTCCACGGGCCAGGCCATGAGCACGATGGAGAGCATCGTCAACGACAAGCTGGGCAAGGGCTTCGGCTTCGACTGGACCGGCACCTCCTACCAGGAAGTGCTGGCGGGTAACTCGGCCACGGCGCTGATGGTGCTGTCCATCGTCATCGTGTTCCTGTGCCTTGCCGCGCTGTACGAGAGCTGGTCGATCCCGGTGGCGGTGCTGCTGGTGGTGCCGCTGGGCCTGCTGGGCGTGGTGGTGTTCTCCATGCTGCGCGGCCTGCCGAACGACATCTTCTTCAAGATCGGCATGATCACCGTCATCGGCCTGGCCGCGAAGAACGCGATCCTGATCGTGGAATTCGCGGTGGAGCAGCAGCAGGCAGGCAAGACACTGCGCGACAGCGTGGTCGAAGCCGCCCGCCTGCGACTGCGCCCCATCCTGATGACCTCCATGGCCTTCATCCTCGGCGTGCTGCCGCTGGCGATCTCCACGGGTGCGGGTGCCAATTCCCGCCACGCCATCGGTACCGGCGTGATCGGCGGCATGCTGTTCGCCACGATCCTCGGCCTGCTGCTCATCCCGGTGTTCTACACCTCGGTGCGACGCATGCTGGGCGACAAGCTGGACGAGGTGTCGCACAACATGCCGCACGTGGGCCATGACGGCGACCACGATCCGGACGGTGGCGGCCATGACGGCAACGGTGGTGGCAAAGGCCCGAACGGCCCGACCAACCTCCACCCGCACGCCCCCAACGTCGGTGATGTCCGGGCGTTCGACTCGGACCCCCGGCGCGGCACCGACCGACCGTAACCCCCGGTCGATTGCAAACGAAAAAGCCCGGCAATGCCGGGCTTTTTCTTTATCCGCGGATGATCCCGTCGGCTACCTTTCCGTATCGTCCATGCATCCGTGCCGGCCATGCTTCACGTAGGAGCGCACGATGTGCGCGATGTGCGCGATCCGGAAAAACCGAACGCTTACCGCAACCCCGTCTCCGCCCGCGCAATCACCAACCGCTGGATCTCGCTCGTGCCCTCGTAGATCTCGGTGATCTTCGCATCGCGGAAGTATCGCTCCAGCGGCATCTCCTTCGAGTAACCCATGCCGCCATGGATCTGCACGGCCTGGTGGGTGATCCACATCGCCGATTCCGAAGCTACCAGCTTGGCCATCGAGGCCTCGGTGCCGAAGCGGCCACCGTTCTTGTCGGCCTGTGCCTTGGTCCAGGCGGCGCGCAGCGTGAGCAGCAGCGACGTGTCCAGTTTGCACTTCATGTCGGCGATCTTGGACTGGGTCATCTGGAACGTGCCGATGGGCTGGCCGAACGCCTTGCGGTCGCGCGACCACTGCAACGTGGCCTCGTAGGCGGCGCGGGAAATACCCACCGCCTGGGACGCGATGCCGATGCGACCGGCGTCCAGCACGCCCATGGCGATGCCGAAGCCCTTGCCCTCCGCGCCCAGCATGTCTTCCTGCGGGCAGATGTAGTCGTGGAACTCAATCTCGCAGGTGGCCGACGCGCGGATGCCCAGCTTCGGCTCCGTCTTGCCGGCCAGGAAGCCGGGGCGCTGGGTATCGATGACGAAGGCGGACACGCCACGCGCACCCATGCCCGGCGTGGTGACCGCGAACAGCACGATGTAGCGGGCCACGGGGCCGGAGGTGATCCAGCTCTTCTTGCCGTTGATGACCCAGTCGCCCTCGGCGTTCTTCACCGCGCGCGTATGCATGTTGGAAGCGTCGGAGCCCGACTGCGGCTCCGTCAGCGCGTAGGCGCCGATGGCCTCGCCCGACGCGATGGCGCGCACGTACTTCTGCTTCTGTTCTTCCGTGCCGTTCTTCAGGATGCCGTTGCAGAACAGCGAGTTGTTCACCGACATGATCGTGGAGGTGGCGGCGTCGGCCGCGGCAATCTCCACCATGGCCAGCACGTAGGACACCGGGTCCATGCCCGCGCCACCGTATTCCTCCGGCACCTCGATGCCCATCAGGCCCAGCTGGCCCATCTCCTGGATGTTCTCCAGCGGGAACTCCCCCTTGGCGTCCAGTTCGGCCGCAACGGGAACGATGCGCTTCTGGGCGAAGTCGCGGGCAATGGCCTGGATCGACAGCTGGTCGTCGGTAAAGCGAAAATCCATGGGGGTTCCTCGCGCCGGCCTTCACGGGCGGCAGATCGTGGGGGTGGAGGTGGTAATCCGGTCATTCTAACGGTCGTTCGAGCGGTTGCCGCCCTGCACTGCAACATGTGGCCTTGACGCTGGCCGGGTCGGGCCCCATCCTTACGCATCTTTCTATCGCGATATAAGGATGCAGGATGGACCTGTCGACGGCCTCCGCGGTGCTGCGACTCCTGGCCGACCCGACGCGCGTCCGCCTGCTCGCCCTGCTGGACCGCGAGGAACTGACCGTGGCCGAGCTGGCCGCGGTGCTGCACCTGGCCCAGCCACGCGTGTCCACTCACCTGGCCAAGCTGAAGGAAGCCGAGCTGGTGCGGGATCGCCGCGCCGGCGTCTCGGCGTATTACCGGGCCAACGCCGAAGCCGACCCCACCCTGGCCGCCCTGGTCGCGTCGTTGCGCGACACGCTGAGCGACGCCCTGCTCCGCGAGGACGCGGAGCGACTGCCCGCCGTGCTGGCGCAGCGCGCGCGTGCCGAAGGCTGGGCTGATACGGTGGCCGGCGACATGGAGCGCCATTACTCACCCGGGCGCACCTGGGAAACCCTGGCCCGTTCGCTGCTGCAGCTGCTGGCCACCGGCGACGTGTTGGACATCGCCTCCGGCGACGGCGTCACCGCCGAACTGCTGGCCCCGCACGCCCATTCCATCGTGTGCATCGACAGCTCCGACCGCGTGGTGGATGCGGCGCGCCAGCGCCTGAGCACCTTCGGCAACGTGGACGTGCGCACCGGCGACATGCACGCGCTGGACCTGGCCGACGAACGCTTCGACCTGGCCCTGCTGCTGCACGCCCTTACCTATTCGGAACGCCCCGACGCGGTATTCGCGGAGGTAACCCGTGTGCTCAAGCCCGGCGGGCGCGTGCTGGCCTCCACGCTGGGCGAGCACGATCACCGCGCCGTGGTGGAGCCGTTCGACCACCGCAATCTGGGCTTCACCTGCGAATCGCTCACGGCGCTCGCCATGGGTGCCGGCCTGGAAGTGGTCAGTTGCGAGCGCCTGAGCCGCGAGCGCCGCGCGCCGCATTTCGAAGTCATCAGCCTGCTCGCCCGCAAGCCCGATACCCGGAGAACCGCATGAGCGCCCTGCCCTGGCTGCACCCCGATCGCGTCGCCCTGATCCACAAGGGGCTGGCCGAACGCATCATGATCCTGGACGGTGGCATGGGGACCATGCTGCAGGGCCATCGGCTGGACGAAGCGGGCTATCGCGGCGACCGCTTCGCCGGCAGCCTGGACAGCGCGCATACGCACCACCATGACCACCCCGGCGAGTGCGATCTGAAGGGCAACAACGACCTGCTGTTGCTGACCCAGCCCGAGATCATCCGCGGCGTGCACATGGCTTACCTTGAGGCCGGTGCGGACTTCGTCGAGACCAACACGTTCAACGCCACGCGGGTCAGCCAGGCCGATTACCACCTCGAACATCTCGTGCCGGAACTGAACCGCGAAGGCGCCCGCATCGCCCGCGAAGCCTGCGACGCCATGACCGCGCGTACCCCGGACCGGCCGCGCTTCGTCATCGGCGTGCTCGGTCCCACCAGCCGCACGGCGTCCATCTCGCCGGACGTGAACGACCCGGGCTTCCGCAACATCGACTTCGATTCGCTCAAGGCGAACTACGTCGAGGCCGCGCGCGCACTGATCGAAGGCGGCGCCGACACGATCATGGTCGAGACCATCTTCGATACGCTGAATGCGAAAGCCGCGCTGTTCGCCCTGAGCGAACTGTTCGACGAACTGGGTGCCCGCCTGCCCGTGATGATCTCCGGCACCATCACCGATCGTTCCGGCCGCACGCTGTCGGGCCAGACCGCCGAGGCGTTCTTCTATTCGGTGGAGCACATCCAGCCGTTGTCCGTCGGCCTCAATTGCGCGCTGGGCGCGGAGGATCTGCGCCCCCATGTGCAGATGCTCTCGCGCATCGCCGGCAGCGCCATCAGCACGCATCCCAACGCAGGCCTGCCCAACGCCTTCGGTGAATACGACGAAAGCCCCGAAGCCATGGCCGAGACCATCCGCGGCTTTGCCGAGGAAGGCCTGATCAACATCGTGGGCGGCTGTTGCGGCACCACGCCGGCGCATATCGCCGCTATCGCCGCCGCCGTCGCGCCTTACCCGCCACGCCAGACCAGGGACATCGCGCAAGCCGCATGAGCATCCGATACACCCGTCTCTCCGGCCTCGAGCCGCTGGTCCTCACCCCGGACCTGAACTTCATCAATGTCGGTGAACGGACCAACGTCACCGGCTCGGCGCAGTTCCGCAAGCTGATCAAGGAAGGCCGCTACGAAGAAGCGGTGGACGTCGCGCGCCAGCAGGTGGAAAACGGCGCGCAGATCATCGACATCAATATGGACGAGGGCCTGATCGATTCCGAGGCGGCCATGACCCGCTTCGTCAACCTGATCTCGTCAGAGCCCGACATCGCGCGCGTGCCGATCATGGTCGACTCCTCCAAGTGGAGCGTGATCGAGGCCGGCCTGCGCTGCATGCAGGGCAAGGGCATCGTCAACTCCATCTCGATGAAGGAAGGCGAGGCGCCGTTCCTGAAGCAAGCACGCAAGGTGCGCCAGTACGGCGCGGCGGTGGTTGTGATGGCCTTCGACGAGGTGGGTCAGGCCGACACCAAGGAACGCAAGGTGGAGATCTGCTCGCGCGCGTTCGAGTTGCTGGTGAACGAGGTGAACTTCCCGCCGGAAGACATCATCTTCGATCCCAACATCTTCGCGATCGCCACGGGCATCGAGGAACACAACAACTACGCCGTGGACTTCATCGAGGCCACGCGCGAGCTGAAACGGCGGTTCCCGTCGTCGCACATCTCCGGCGGCGTGTCCAACGTGTCGTTCTCGTTCCGCGGCAACAACCCGGTGCGTGAGGCGATCCACTCCGTGTTCCTGTACCACGCCATCGCGGCGGGCATGGACATGGGCATCGTCAATGCCGGCGGTTTGTCCATCTACGACGACCTGCCCGAGGAACTGCGCGAGCGTGTCGAGGACGTGGTGCTCAACCGCCGCGACGACGCTACCGAACGCCTGCTGGAAGTGGCCGACCGCTACAAGGGCGGCAAGGCCGAGGCCGTGGTGGAGACCGCGGCATGGCGCGAGAAACCCGTGATCGAGCGCCTCACGCACGCCCTGGTGCACGGCATCGACCAGTACGTGGTGGAAGACACCGAAGAGGCCCGCCAACTGTCCACGCGTCCGCTCGACGTCATCGAGGGCCCGCTGATGACCGGCATGAACGTGGTCGGCGACCTGTTCGGCGCGGGCAAGATGTTCCTGCCGCAGGTGGTCAAGTCCGCGCGCGTGATGAAACGCGCCGTGGCCCACCTGATTCCCTTCATCGAGGAAGAGAAGAAGATCTCCGGCAACGTCACCAAGAACAACGGCAAGATCATCATGGCGACGGTCAAGGGTGATGTCCACGACATCGGCAAGAACATCGTCGGCGTGGTGCTCCAGTGCAACAACTTCGAGGTGATCGATCTCGGCGTGATGGTGCCGACGCAGAAGATCCTCGACGTGGCCCGCGCCGAGAACGCCGACATCATCGGCCTGTCCGGCCTGATCACGCCGTCGCTGGAAGAGATGAGCCAGGTGGCACGCGAGATGCAGCGGCAGAATTTCCACGTGCCGCTGATGATCGGCGGTGCGACCACCTCGCGCGCACATACGGCGCTGCGCATCGAGCCGCACTACACGTCGCCCACGGTGTGGGTGAAGGACGCCTCGCGCGCCGTCGGCGTGGCGCAGTCCCTGGTCAGCAAGGACCTGGTCGACGACTTCATGCTGAAGGTGCGCGCGGAGTATGCCGAGGTGCGCGAGCGCCACAAGGGCCGTGGCACCGGCAAGCAGCTGGTGCCGCTGACCAAGGCACGGGCGCAGCGTTACCAGGGCGACTGGGCCGCGTATACGCCGCCCGAGCCAAGGCAACCCGGCATCACCGTGTTCGACGACTACGACCTGGCGGAACTGCGCCGCTACATCGACTGGTCGCCCTTCTTCAACGCCTGGGAACTGGCCGGAAAATTCCCGGCGATCCTCACCGACGAGGTGGTCGGCACGCAGGCCTCGGAACTGTATACCGACGCGCAGGCCATGCTGGACCGGTTGATCGCCGAAAAATGGCTGACCGCCAAGGGCGTGATCGGCTTCTGGCCCGCGGCCCAGGTGGGCGACAGCATCGAGGTGTACGCCGAGCCCGGCACGGGCAAGCGCAAGCCGATGGCCGTGCTGCACCACCTGCGCCAGCAGGTGGACAAGCCCGTGGAGCGGCCGGACTTCTGCCTGGCCGACTTCATCGCACCCAAGGACAGCGGCGTGCAGGACTGGGTGGGCGGCTTCGCGGTCACCGCCGGCATCGGCATCGATGAGCACGTGGCGCGCTTCGAAGCAGACCACGATGATTATTCGTCGATCCTGCTCAAGGCCCTGGCCGACCGCCTGGCCGAGGCGTTCGCCGAGCGCCTGCACGAGCGGGTCCGCAAGGAGTTCTGGGGCTACCAGCCGCAGGAGTCGCTGGACAACGATTCGCTGATCGCCGAGGCCTATCGCGGCATCCGCCCTGCGCCGGGCTATCCCGCCTGCCCCGAGCACAGCGAGAAGCGCACCCTGTTCGACCTGCTCGATGCCACCACGCACACCACGGTGCAGCTCACCGACAACTTCGCCATGTACCCCACGGCGGCGGTGTCCGGCTGGTACTTCTCGCACCCGGACAGCCAGTATTTCGTCGTGGGCCGCATGACCCGCGAACAGGTGGACGACTATGCCCGCCGCAAGGGCTGGGAGCGGACCGAAGCCGAGCGCTGGCTGGCGCCCTACCTGGACTACGACCCGGACTGAGCCGGGATCAGGTGTCTTCCGGACCGCCCGGCTTGACCGCTTCCTTCGCGTTGCGCTGCTTCAGGTGCGCGAACACGTTGTAGAACGAGACCAGCATCGGGAAAGCGGTCTGGATGATCCCGACCGAATCGTTCTTGCCCCAGATGAAATACGCCAGCGTGAGGACGCTGCCGCAGACCGAGAGGTACCAGAAGGACATCGGCACGGTTACCTGCTTGTTCTTCTTCGTGGCATAGAACTGCACGAACCAGCGCGCGGTGAACAGGATGGTGCCCAGGAGGCCGATCAGCTTCCAGGGTGTCAGGGTGAGCATGTAAAGGTCGGCGAGCGCTTGGTGCATGGCGGTATCCGGGGGCGGCGACCGGCGCATTGTACCGGCGGGGAGCGGAGGGGTGACCAAAAGAAAACCCGGCGCTAGGCCGGGTTTTCAGGGTATCGAGTGGTGGGCGGTACAAGGATCGAACTTGTGACACCTGCCGTGTGAAGGCAGTGCTCTACCGCTGAGCTAACCGCCCATCGAGCGGGGCATTTTACGAGACACCCTGCCCCTCGTCAATCCTCTCCACCGACCTAATTCAGGATCTCTCGCCAGTTGGTTCGGGTCACGCCGTTGATCGCACTGCCGCTTTGAATATTCGCTGTGGCCGGCAAGCCCGAGGTCTGGCCGTAGAGGAGCACGAACTGTCCCGTGGGGAGCTGTACCGCCTGAAGATTCGTAATGGCGCTGTCAGTCGTTATAGACGGCATCGGCTTACCGTCAGTGCCCAGCAAGTTACTCTGCCCGGAGGCAAACGTCGATGAGTAGACCGAACCCTTGAGCGAACACGGATCGCTAGTAGGGATCAATGTGCCCCAGTTGATGGCAAAGATACCCGCTACGGCATCCGGATCGACAACAATTCGCTCCGTCGCGCCACCCGTGCCGGCCGCACTTCCCGTCAGGTCATACACCCAACCGCTACTTGCGTCCTGAAGGTTCAGATTGGTAGTCAGATCGTTCTTCGCCAGCGTCGCGCGCGTCAACGGCAACCCCGTCGTGCGTGGTGCGGAACCCGAACCGTCGCGCAATGCGTACATCGATTGCACCTGCGTATCGGTGAGGTCGCTCGTATCGAGGAACTTTCCGGTACCCACGAACACCCAGCGACGCGTATCGAGGCCCGATGCCGAGAAGTCGGTTTCAATGCGCGGCGCCGTAGTGATGGGCTGCGCGACACCGGCGCTATCCTTGAGCGTGGCAAGAACAACCGGCGCAGGATAGCTACCGTCTCCGCTCATGGAAAGATCGAAACGCCATACATTACCCTGCAGATCGCCTGCATAGACCTGCTCGATAGTGTTGTCAGAGATGTCCTGTGTGAACGCAGAGGGTCTGGCCAGCCCGATCGGGGAGGTGGTACTACCGATCGCCGTGTTCATCGTTTCCAGCAACTGACCCGTCTTTGCGTTGATTATGAAAAGATAACCCTTGCCATCTGCGTTGTTATAACCCGACGTCACCAACACCACCCAACCGTACTTGCGTGTCTTCACCACCAGGGGCCGCGCATAGGTATAGCCAAGATTGGGATCGGTGAACTCCCAAAGCACCTTGCTCTTTATATCGTCCATCGACGGGGCAGTATTACCGATAACTGAGGGCACCTGCGTTACATCGAGAGCGTACAAACCCTTGCCACCCTTGCCCACACCACCGACGAGCAGCGTGTGCCAGTCCGGTGTGGTTCCGCGGGCGCCTTGCTTGGCCGGGGCAGTGGAAGTCCAGGCAAAGTCGACGTCGGCTACCTGCGGCGTCTGATCGACATAAAAGTGGTGGGAATAAGAGTTGGCCGTCACACCTTTCAGATTGCTGAGCGCGGCAAGTCCGTCGACATCAGCATTGCTCGGACCGTTAAACAGAAAGGAGGGCACATACACCCAAAGCTCCTGCCCGCCGCCACCAAACGTGACACCTGTAGGCGTTGACGAAAAATCCGCGGCGAATGCATGCATCATGCCGTCGTTGGCGCCCACATAGGTAACCGGCGCACGATTACTGACCGATGCGACGAAGGCTCGATAACCAGGGTTGGACGAATCGACATACTGATTGCTCAGCGCCGCCTGCACCAACGTCGCCTGCGAGTTGACGATGTCACCGAGAAGACCGCTGCGAACTCGGAACTTTGTCCCTTCATTGCTGCGGTCACCGCGAAGATAGTCGAGAAGGCTTGAGTCGTTACGCAAGGCTGTCTTCTGACCATTCGACAAATCGTTCCAAGTGAAGGAGATGCCTGCGCCAGCCTTCATCGTCGCAATACGGCGAAGATCACGCCACCCTTTCACCGTACCGTCCGAACTCACGTAGCTCGCCATTAGCAAAAGCTGGCCTGCAGCACTCCACTGGTTGCCATTGGCAACCGGTGAAACATTGGCTCCAACGGCAGCGGAAGCGACGTAACCATTGACGTCGCCCGTCCAGACGCCGGGCAAGTAGCTGGTGTTGTAGGTAGGAAAGCCCGCCTGCGGCGAATTGTAAGGCGCCGTATTGGCGGCGACATTGGAAAGTACACGAGTAGGCGAAACGCTCGGGCCTGCGGCGCTCAGCGACTTTGTCGAAGAAACATTACTGAAGATCGACGCCAAGCCGGCCACGATGAGGTCCGGCCGATTACCGATAAAATAGTTGTCAGGGCGTAGATCCTTGGCTTTCTGAGTCGACGTATTGGTGTGCCAAGTTAAAAAATTTGCAGGCCGCCCGTCGCCGTTGATGTCGTTGAAACCACCGTATTTGGCAGCGAGCCAGTACATGTTGGGGCCGTGATTACCTGCAGCACTAGCTACGTTGAAAATCTCATAATTTGTCGCGCCGGAATACGTATTAGGCTCCATAACGTCAACCACGTATGTGTCGACCGTCTGCTTACCGGTAAACGTGCCATCGGTGCGAATATCCTGCGTATGTGCGAAGTACGCCAGGCCCGCCATGTTATAGGTGGAATCAGTACCGGCACCCGGCTCGGCGATCGATGCCAGTGCCGTGGTTCCTTGCAACTGAGCCATAGTCGTGCTGGCTGCCGTATTCGTGGACGGGTCTGCCTCGAGAAGCGGCAGGTTCCCGAGTGCATTGACATACTTCCCGGCGTCAGCTCCGCTGACCACAGGAAGCGTAGTGCGATTGACGGTACCGCAAGTGCCGCTATTACCGATGGCGCCTGTAGAGGTAGGAACACCCGAATCACAATGGGTGTGGGAGTCGCCGATCATCAGGATCGCATTACTCTGGCACGTATATGCCATGGGATCGTTCGTATCCCATACTCCGCTTGCATCTGGCCGACCTTTGAAAACGGGAAACGTCGTATCAAGCGAGTTCGTCGAAGTGACGTAAGAGGTATAGGCATCGGCCAAAGGCACATGCATATAGTATGCGAGCGTAGCCCAATACAAATCGGCAATGGTGTCATATCGCTCGTAGTTATTCGTGTTACCGAACTTATTGAGATAATTGATGACGCCAGAATCTGTAGGTGCCGAGCCCGATGCTGTCAAACCTTCCGTGGACGCGGGGTTAGTATAAAATACCCCATTGACCGAACTCCATTCCGCCTTGGCATTAACCTGCCGAGCACCATTTCCGTTGTAAGTCGTAGGCCCGTTATCGTGCAGTAACGCGCGAATCGCACCGTTTGGATAGTCCGCATTGGTCGACGTGAATTTGTAAGCATATGCTGAAGCACCCACGCGGATACGCTCAAAATTCTGCTGAATAAGGCCCTCTGGCTTGTAATTGCTGCCGTAGGCCTTGCAGTTGGCCTCTAGAAGCGTCGGCACGCAAACCTTCACCTGCGCGTTGAAGACCTTCTGCTTCGTGGCATCCTTCTGTGAAAAGTCAGAAGCGGTCGACACTATGAACTGTGTTCCTTGATTGTAAGAACGAATATACAGCGTCGATTGCCCACTGAGGTCCGAATCACCTACCACTGTCGACGGAGAAACGTTGGATTTGGCGTTGAGCTGACGATCAGGAAAGTTACCCGTACTGCTTTGACTACCCAGCTTTGAGCGCACAAGTACCGTCGTGTCGACGGTATCTAATGAACGCGCACCACCCGTCAGGGCCTGACGAAACTCGTCCAGGGACGTCATCAGAGACCAGTTGAGCATGTTGCCGCTCCAGTATCCCGTACAATCCGAGGCCACTTTTACAGGCGTGAAGTAACCATTCACACTATCGTATGAATAGCACTTTGCATTGTCGAAGTAGCCGAGGTACCGCATGGCAGTGTAATAGCAAATGCCGCCACCGTTGCAGCTGGTGATGGACTGCACCACGCCATTGCTGTCGGTGTAGACGTAGGGGATGCCCTGCGCATCCTTGTAAGCCGCGACGACGGCAGTCGGATATTCGACTGACAAGGCGAGCATTAGATTCGCCGGCACGTTGGATGCGCTGTACAAGGGCATATCGGACAGGGTAGTGCCGCTGGACGTCGCGGCCGAAGCAATGCCACCAAGCAGAGTCACGAAGAAGAGGACTGGCACAAGCAAAAGGCGAATATCGGAGATGAATCGCTTCGAGGTATGCATAGCTTTTCCGTAGGGCACACAGCCCGAAGTTTTCACAAGGCCGACAAATGCCGGACACCCTCACAACCTGTCACTACCTGCCCTTTCGGATCTCGCATGCACTGCCCGCTAACGGCTCAGCGCAGGATCGTCTGAACGAACGCCACCGAATTCTTCCCGCTTTCCACCCGCACACTCAATCTATATGCCGCAGCGGAACCCGTCGTATTGAACGGAATGCCTGGGTCGCTTGTCGTGTTGGAACTTGTGCCACCCGTCAATGCTTTGCCGGGAACCACGCACGTCGTGAGGGTTGCAGGGCCTGTCGTCGGGCACAGGCGCTCGATCATGTAATAAACATGATTACCAGAACTCACCGTTCCATAAGTTACCTCATGAATCTTCGAGTAATCCGGATCATAAATTGCCTTGGGCAAGTCCGGACGAACCTCGGAAGCCGTCTGCACAGATGAGTAATAACCAATTGTCGTGTCGCTCTGATCACTGGTCGGAGGCGCATAGACCGTCAGCGACTTGACCTCACCATAGGCTCGCTCAGCCTCCTGCAGCGCGGATTGCCGAAATGCCAGGGTGCCCGCCACCGAGTTCGATGTATCGACCGAATGCATGAGAGCAACTACGGCAAGCAATGTCACGATGAGCACAATCAGAGCGATGAGCGTAGCGACCATGCCGCGCTGTCGCGAAGGACCACCTTGGAAGACCTTCAATCTACGCATGCTCACCTCAAAAATACTGCTTGATGTAATTGTTGCGAATGGGGATGACCATGTCGTATACCTTGTAGCGATAGCTCGACGATGTGGTAATCGTGTACTGGTTGGCCGTGGCCTGGTCGGGAAACAGCGTAAGCGTGGTCGGGCCGGTATAGCCGATGTAACCCGCCCCCTGCACCGACGCAGCGGTGGCCGGGGCCGCACGCTCCATCTGCCGGCTTTGTACGACGACGGCGACACGCACGGCGAGAATTTGCGCGCGCGCCAGAACGGCTGCCGGCGTGTCGGTCGCAGGACTCAGTGCGGCAATACCCCACGTGGCGCCCGACGGCTGCACCCACTCGTCGATAATCCCATCGCCCGCCACGTGGCCCGTGCCCGCCCCGTCGTCAACGCCGTACAGCGCCTTCATATTGACGACGCTGTCGGCAATTGGAACTCCCGGCAAGGCAGCGGAACTGGTCGCAGACCTCTGCAGAAGATCGTAGGAAAGTAGCGAGTTGGTCGTGGTATCGACACCAAAAAGAGTGACCGCGGGATCAAGGCCCCAGTCCATGAGATAGGCTGAGCCGGTGTATGTACCATCAAAGCTACCCGACGGCGCATCACCAGCGGTTAGCACGATCGTGCCCGTACCTGATCCGATCGTGACACTCTGCGCCTTGCCCAGCGTGCATGAACCGCTTTTGTCTGAAATAAGCACGTAATCGCCCGTCGCGAAACCAAAAGCGTTATCGACCACCACGTTCGCCCCGGACGTGGACGTCACGTTGGTTTTAAAAACTCTTAAGGAAGGGTTGCCCCGTACAATTCCTATAACGTCGGGATTTGTGGCACCTCCGCTGGCAACAAGAACAGGGGTGGCCAACGTCCTCAATGGCCAGTTGGCGAAAGGTGCTGCTAAAGCACTGGCACGAGGGAGGCGTTTGGTAGCTTGCGAATAGGCCGTAATCGCACAACCCCATACGCCATAGTTCTTACCTTGCACTAGCGCGCTGCCTGCGGTGCGGATTTCGCGTTCCAGCGCAACAGCTGCGAAGCTGCCACTCTGTTGCGCGTCGCTGCCGGCCGTCGTTGTGCGCTTCTGCGATTCGAAAGCGGCGAATGCCGACATGATGCCAAGCGTGCAGATAATGCTGATCACGATGCCGACCATGAGCTCGACTAGCGAAAAGCCCGAAACATCGTTTGCTCTGTACTCATGTACCGAGCCACCATGCGACCTGTTCATACTCCCTGGCCTCTTTCTCACGTGCGATCGATCTGGGTAATAGTGACGTACTGGTGTGCCGGGTCGGCATTTGCGGCGTTAGGACTCTTCCACCGCACGGTGATCGTAACTAGGCCAGCCGCAGTGATGGCAACCGTCGGAGGGTAGGCAGCGACGCCTGGAAGGCAATTCGTGGAAGCCTTCACCTGACTGCAGTCAAGCTGATTCAACCATGCAGCATACGCGGGCGCAGTGAGCGTGTTGGGGTCGCCCTGGAAGTTTGCAACGAGCGTAGCCGTATCGGACGTCCACATCTGTGCCACGAGGCGATCCGCCTGCAAGGCGGCATCGGTGCGGTATTTCGCGTCGGCCGCCAGCAGCGTTGCATTCGCCTGCACAGCCAGCAAACCCATCACGCCTACCGAAAAAATGAGGATGGCTATCAAGGCGTCGATCATCACGAAGCCAGACCGGTGGCTAGCGCGCAACCTGAGACGTTTCATGAGCACACCTTTAGAGACAACCGTTTGCGGCAGTGCTTCGGGAAAGACCCGCGTCGCACATCTGGATCGATCCGCCTGCACTTATGGTGGTGGCAAGCCTTCGTGTACCCGCCGCGCTCGAAGAGGTATCGATGCGAATAAGCGCATTGCTGCCGAAGTCTGAACTTAGTGGGCGTGCGAGCGGCGTAAAGGTTATCCCGCCAGGGGGGCTACCCGTAACAGGAGAAAAATTGGTCAATGCAGCGACCGTCTTGTCCGTGGATACGATTACCCCGGCGGTTTCACCGGCGGCGTGGACCTCGATGAGGCTGGCGGGGACGCTGGGATCGCACGCGGTAGCCGTTACGGCCAGCTGGCAGACCTGCCAGGTCGTATCGGTGGACGTCAGCTCGAACCGGACATTGACGCCTCGCTGAGTCGCTTCGTTACGTGCAAGCCTGATGCCATTTTGAATGGACTCGGCCGCACCACGCACGCGCGTATTGGCTGTCCAAACACGGTAGTTCGGTACAGCGAGCGCCACGAGAATCGCCACGATGGTGATCGTGATCAATAATTCGACCAAGCTGAACCCGCTCATCCGCTTCATGTGCAGTCGCCGGACTTTCGCACCACCCAGCAAGAACTCGTCGGCGCAGTCCATTTTGGCGGCAGGCCTGTCGTTTTCCGCGTATTCGTCTGGTCGATGGTGAAAACGAAGCTATCCGCACCTTTACCTGCAATGCCCGTTGCCATTGCGAGGTAGGTCGATTGGGTTCCGGTGCACGTGTACGTAAAGAAATTGGTTGCGGCCGCGGGAAGCGGAGCGCCACAGGCTGCTCCATTCACATAGGAACGATTGTCCTGGTAATACTGCTCCATCTTCGTTCGATAATCGGACAGTAGATTCTGCGCCTCGGTCAACTTGGACCTAGTCAGATAGTCGCGATACATCGGAATCGCGATCGCCGCGAGAATGGCAATAATCGCCACCACAATCATGAGTTCGATCAGGGTAAAACCCGACGACGCGCGAGTGTCGCGCGACAGGATGCGTTGCTTCACGATGCCCCCAAAAACAGATAAATCCGTTAGCCCAACGTACCCTCGGCCTACAAGCAAGCCAAGTACCGCTAGACGAACGGGAGTATTTCGCCGACAAGCGGCTTGGACCGTTCCCGTCATGGACCGGCGACGCACCGGGTACGGCGAGTTCACGCCATGTGGCCTCACATAACGCCGAACCCCATTGAGGAAATTCGCCATGACCCACGACCGCCAGGACGTCACCCACCCCGACCACGGCCAGCCCACGCACCCCGAGACCGAGGCCGAGAAGCAGTCCCGCAAGGACAAGGCCAGCGAGAACCTCGACCATGCGCTGGAAGAAAGCATGGACGGCAGCGATCCGGTATCGCCTTTCGTGCCCGCCAAGGCCCCCTGAGTAAGCCGGGGCCGCAACGTCGTAACGCCACCCGCCGACATCGTGCCGTAGCGTTGGGATAACGAAGCGGTCACGGATCGGCGGAGACAATAGCGGGGTTAAGTAGGAGTGCCCCAGTGCTAGCGCAATATGTTTTCACAGCCGCCAACGCCATTTTTCGCATCGTCCGCCACGGTCATCGCTGGCGCGCCCTGCGCGACGCCGTTGAGCTGGGCCGGTTCGAGACGGCCGAGGCTGCCATGATCGGCTTGCGCGACATGTGCCGCGATGTTCGCCTGCCGCGCCGCCTCACTGACTGGCGTTTCCTGCCGCCCGCCGCCCTGGGCCATCTCGCGCCGCCCAGCCCGGCCGTGCTCGCCCGCCTGTCGGCCGCCTGATGCGTTGGACCACCGCAGGTGGTTGAAGGATCTGCCGTTCCGGCTGCCGATTCGGCGCAAGAGTCCGACGCCTCCACCGATAGAAAGGTAACCGAGCGACCCGACTGCCTGTCCGAGGCTTCCGAGGGCTCGCCGGGAGGCGGTGTGCGAGGCGTAGTGATGTGGTACCACCCCGAGTTGAAGATGGCCCTGGTGGAAATCGAAGACGGGTTCGCCGTAGGGGCCGTCGAGGAAGGTTCGTGCACCATCGGCGATATCCTCAGTGGCCAGTTCCGCCGTGACGAGGTCGAGCACCTCTGCAACTTGAGCACCGGCGGCTCCGTGATGTTTCACGTCGAGGCGGATCACGTCTCCGAAGGCGAAGCCAACGACCTGCTCGGCCTGCTGCGGGACTGAGCAGGGTCGTCAGTCGTCCGCCTGCCGCGCCTTGAAGGCAGCACGTGACGCGACGATGGCATCGTGGTGCTCTTCCGCCCACAGCCACACCCCGCAGAATGCCGCGCCCAGGCTCAGTCCGATCGGCGTCAGCTCGTATTCCACACGCGGCGGAACCACGGGATACACAGTGCGGGTGACCAGCCCATCGGCCTCCATCTGGCGCAGCGTCTTGGTCAGCATCTTCTGGCTGACGTCACCGATGAGCTGGGCCAGGCGGCCGAAACGCAAGCGACCGTGGTCCGCCAATACCTCAAGGCAAAGCATCGTCCACTGATCGGCGATGCGCCCGATGATGTCGCGCACCAGCGCATCCAGCGCGGCGTCGGTACGCTGCTCGCCCAGGGCGCGACAGGGCTCGTCGTAGTGGGGCTTGCGCGGTGATGGAGACGACATGGAGCGGACCCTTGGTTACCGTTCGGTAAGTATGGAACATTCCGGAGCCTACTTTCCACGGGAGAGTGATGGTTCTAGCCTTGGCCTTACCTATTCACTACGAGGCGACCCATGGACATCAAGGGCAATACCATTCTCATCACGGGCGGCGGTTCCGGCATCGGTCGCGCCCTGGCCGAGGCTTTCCATGCACGCGGTAACCAGGTCGTGATCGCGGGGCGTCGTCAGGCCGCGCTGGACGAGACCACCGCCGCCAACCCCGGCATGGCCTCCGCCTTGCTCGACATCGAGGCCCCCTCTTCCATTGGTCAGTTCGCGGAACGGCTTACCCGTGAGCATCCCGCGCTCAACGTGGTGATCCACAACGCCGGCATCATGCGGCCCGAGGACATAAAGGACGGCGCCACGGATGCCGCCGAGGCCACTATCGCCACCAACCTGCTGGGCCCCATCCGCCTCAACGCCGCGCTGATCGGCCATTTGCTGGCGCAGCCGAAGGCAACGGTGATGACGGTGTCCTCCGGCCTGGCATTCACCCCGCTCTCGCTCACGCCGACCTACTGCGCCACCAAGGCGGCGATCCACTCGTACTCGAACTCGCTGCGCTACCAGCTCCGGAACAGCAACGTGCAGGTGATGGAGCTGGTGCCCCCTTACGTGCAGACCGAGCTGATGGGCGAACGCCAGAAGAGCGACCCGAATGCCATGCCATTGGACGTGTTCATCACGGAAGTGATGGGGCTGATCGAATCGCAGCCGGATGCCCACGAGATCCTGGTCGAGCGGGTCAAGCCGTTGCGCTTCGCCGAAGCCAGCGGCAACTTCGAGGCGTTCTTCCAGCAGTTCAACGACCAGATGGCCAGGCACGCGCCCTGACGGCATCTTTTACGACAGCGTTACCCGGAAAGCGCCCGGGTAGCGCAGCGTTTTTACGCATCGCCGCCGGATACTGGACTCCCTTTCATGGAGTCACCGGCAATGTCGATCGTCGTGATCACGGGCCCGCGCCACGGCGCGGCACACGCCACTTTGGCCGACGAGGCCATGTGTCGCCTGTGGGACCGCGCGCAGGCCGCCGGCACGGACCTCCTCTGGCGTCCGTGCAGTGACTTCCACGACGTGGTGATGCAACTGGATCACTCGCCCGCCGACCACGCGCAGCTGGTGCTGCTGGATGTCGATGCCGACGAGGTGCCCGCCTGTGACGTAGGGCCGCTACGCGATGCGCTGGCGGCGTTGCATGTGCCCTACATCGAGATGCACGACGACAGCGACGCCTCCGACGCGTCGGCACTGGTGCCGTCGCATCCGTCGCTGGTGAGCGTGGTGGTGCCGGGCGACACGATGGCCGGGTATGACATGGCGCTGTCGATCGGCTTGCGGTATCTGGCGTGCGATGTGCGAATGGCGGCTTGAGTGGGCGTTGCCGGCGGCGATAACTCACATCGCATACTCGGCGTGGCTATCATGGACCTGCGCGCAGGACCACCTGATGGACCGCACTCCGAGAGTATTCATCGTGAAAATTATTCGCAGCAAAGACTTTGTAGCGTCGAAAGCCTGGGGAGCCCTGGATATCGCCAATATGCGAGGCATCACTACCAGGCTTCACTGGGCGGATCAGCCCTATAAATGGCACGTCAACGATGGTGAAGAAGTCTTCGCCGTGCTGGATGGTCGCGTCCGGATGCTCTATCGGGAGCACGGGTTAGAAAAGTCAGTCACCCTCGAAACAGGCGACGTGTTCTATGCGTCGGTTGGTACAGAGCATGTAGCTCACCCGATCGGCGAGGCGCGCATCCTAGTCATAGAGACCGCCGGTAGCGTGTAGTTAATATCGGGGGCCATGGTTCCGGAGTTCCTTACTCTGCCTCTATGGGCGACGCCATCTTTACCGGCGAATACTACGGGGGCGCGGTTCCGTGCCCAGCCAGTCGTAAACAAGACTGATGCTGCTGGTCAGCAGGACGTCGCCCGGGCAGTCTTTGCCACCGGACACTCCGCGTGACCGAAGCCCTGAACGCCATCGGGCACGACCGTACGTAAGGGCCAGCCTACGCCGAGTGCACCTGTGGCCAGCTGTCCAGGAATGCCTTCACATCCTCCGCATCGTTGCCCACTTGGTGGGTCGCATCGAGTAACGCCTGCGGAACGACGCCAAGGACAAGAGACCACAGCTGAACATCGTTCGGGTCGTCAAGCCGGATGCGCCTGTCAATCGTGTAACCCATTTCGTTGTCTTTAGTGTCCACGGCGATGCTCGATGGTTGAGTATTGCGAATTAAGCGGGGCGGTCGAAAACCCGAGTTTCTATGAGTTTTTCGACGTAGATACGTAGCTGATCAAGCCGTCCCGTACCATGATGCGGACCGCGTATGAGCATGCGCGCTGAACGGACGCAGCGTCGCAACGTTCGCTCCGTAGCAATGCAGCTTGCAGCCCCTCTATCGCTTCGCGCGTTTCACCAAACCCTCGATCTGCTGCCATCTCGCGCAACGCGAACGAGTGGGCCCTGGCTTGGCTAACGTCTTCGGATTTAAGAGCAAGGAAGAGCTCAAAGGCTCTCCGCGATACCGCGTGATGACGCCCCACCGGCGATAGACGGCCAAACAGAGTCACCCATACGTCGTCGGCAGCGCCATCGGATATCTGGAGCGCATCGTCGAACGCCCTGCCGGCGTTTATTCGTTGCTGAAATTGTTGCCGGAGCATGTGCCCTCCCCCTTAGGAACTCACTAAATATCGGGAAGCATCACGCGTGCCAAATCCAAGCCTTTGATTTCAAAACTAACTTATTCAGGCCTTGCCGAAAAAGGGCCACTTTTTGCCGAGCCGGGGCACAACGTGGCGAAGGCGACCACGCTCGTCGGATGCGCCTCGGATCGAACGAGTCGAGCCCTCCCCAAGTCATGCATCCAAAAATGGGGACCGCCGTATCTAGCGATATGCCCATACAAACTGCCGCCGTGCCAACCTTGAAGCCCTGATAGATCAGCCGGAGGCTGATGACGTATCCACTCGGCAGGCACAAGCGGTGTACCTCGGGCGAGCACGTGCTTTAAAGCCCAAGGGCTGGATGAGCGATCCACGCACCTGCGAAGGGATTCAGATGGCGGGGCGAATGGCCTCGAACCGTTCCGGACGGTTGTTCTTCTGCGATGTCATGGCCTTCGACATGGGGTGATAGACCATGCCATGGGTGACCGAAGGCTGGGCACAAAAAAACCCGCTGTGAGGCGGGTTCAGATGCATTCCATGGAGTCTTGTGGACGGCCCTGGATAGATACTTGGTGCCGGAAATAGGAATCGAACCTACGACCTCATCATTACGAATGACGCGCTCTACCAACTGAGCTATTCCGGCGAGAAGCGGAATTCTAGGGAAGCTTGGCCTCCGGTGCAAGTCCTCAACCGGCCAGGCGGAGTTCCTTCGGCAGCGCGAAGGTGATGTTCTCGGCCTCGCCGTCCAGTTCGCGGACGGTGCCCGCGCCCCACGACTGCAGCCGGGCGATCACTTCCTGGACCAGTTTCTCCGGTGCGGAGGCGCCCGCGGTGACACCGATACGGGTGCGACCCTCCAGCCATTCGCGCTGGATGTACTCGGCGCCGTCGATCAGATAGGCGGTAACGCCCTGCTTCTCGGCCAGCTCCTTCAGGCGGTTGGAGTTGGAGCTGTTGATCGAGCCCACCACCAGCACCAGGTCCACGGCGTCGGCCAAGCGGCGCACGGCGTCCTGCCGGTTCTGGGTGGCGTAGCAGATGTCGTCCTTGCGCGGCCCCTCGATGGCGGCGAAACGCGCCCGGAGCGCCGCGATGATGGCGATGGTGTCGTCCACGGACAACGTGGTCTGGGTGACGAAGGCCAGCTTGTCGGGCTGCGACGGCGTCAGCTCGGCGACATCTTCCACGGACTCGACCAGGTAGATGCGGCCCTCGTTGGCCCGGTTCCACTGACCCATCGTGCCCTGCACCTCGGGATGCCCGGCATGGCCGATGAGAATGACGTCGTGGCCGGCGCGGCCCAGGCGCGCCACTTCCATGTGCACCTTGGTGACCAGCGGGCAGGTGGCGTCGAACACGTTGAGGCCGCGGCGGTCGGCTTCCTCGCGGACGGCCTTGGGCACGCCGTGGGCGCTGAAGATCACGGTGGAGCCGTCGGGTACGTCGTCCAGTTCCTCGACGAACACGGCGCCATCGGCGCGCAGGCGCTCGACGACGAAGCGGTTGTGGACCACTTCATGACGGACGTAGATCGGGGCGCCGTACGACTCCAGGGCGCGCTCCACGATCGCGATGGCGCGGTCGACGCCGGCGCAGAAACCACGGGGATTGGCGAGCAGGATGTCCAAGGGGACCTCGGTAGGAGCGATGGCCGCCGGGCGGCCGGACACCGCGATTATCGCACGGTCGGCTTATCGGGGCCGCTGAACAGGCTGAACACGATCAGGGCCACGGCGCCGACGCTGATGGCGGAATCGGCCACGTTGAACACCGGGAACGGGTAGCTGCCCAGGAACACCTGGATGAAATCGGTGACCTTGGCCGCATGCACGCGGTCGATCACGTTGCCCAGCGCACCGCCGACGATCAGCGCCAGCGGCAGCGCCGTCCGCCAGTCGCGTCGCGGCGTACGCGCCAGCCAGACCGTCAGTGTCACGCTGATGACGGCGGCCAGCAGCACGAAGAACCAGCGCTGCCAGCCCGCGCTATCGGCCAGGAAGCTGAAGGCCGCGCCGGTGTTGAAGGTCAGCGTCCAGTTGAGGATGCCGGGTATCACCGGGTGCGGCGTCTCGGCCGGCTGCAGGGCGGCCAGCGCCCACCACTTGGTGAGCTGGTCGAGCACGATCATCGCCGCGGCGAGCCACAGCCAGGACAGGGCATTGGGTTGGGGGCGTGCGGTCATGCGTAAGGCCAGTCAGCGAAGGCGAAGCGGTCCGCGCCGCCGGCACGGCGACGCGGGTGGTGCGTGCGGGGCAAGGACGCCCTCAGAACCAGCGGCGATCCTCGCCCTGCCCCGTCACGTTGTCCACGCAGCGACCGCAGATCTCCGGGTGCGCCGGATCGACCCCGACATCGGGGCGGTGGTGCCAGCAGCGGATGCACTTGGCTGCATCGCTGACAGCGGCGGACACGTAGACCTCCGCGCCGTCCAGCTCTACCCGCTCCGCCGAGGCCGGGCGACTTTCCAGGTCCGCCAGCGCCACGTCCGAGGTGATGAAGAAGAAGCGCAATTCGCTCGCCGACGCCGCCAGCGCGACCTGGGTGGCCTTGTCGGCGTGGATCGTCAGCGTGGCATCCAGCGAGGCACCGATCTGGCCAACCTTGCGCATGCCCTCGAGCACGCGGGACGCCGTCTCGCGGATGGCCAGCAGGTGGCTCCACCAGCCGCGCGTCTCGGCATCCTGGCGCGCGTCCAGGCCCTCGTACCACGTCTCGAACAGCGGCGATTCCTCGCGCGTGCCCGGCAGCTGAGCCCAGGCCTCTTCGGCCGTGAAGGTGACGATCGGCGTCAGCCAGCGCAGCATGGCCTCGGCGATGCGGTACATGGCGCTCTGCGCGCTGCGGCGGCCACGGCTGTCGGTCGGCATCGTGTAGAGCCGGTCCTTGGTGATATCCAGGTACAGCGCGCCCAGTTCGTTGGTGCAGAAGTTCTGCACACGCTGCACGATCTCCGGGAAGTCGTAGCGCTCGTAGGCCGCGACGATCGCAGCCTGCGTGTCGGCGGCCTGCTGCACGGCCCAGCGGTCCAGGTCGAGGCAGGCGTCCGTGGCGAGCAGGTGCTTGTCCGGATCGAAGCCGTCCAGGTTGCCGAGCAGGAAGCGCACCGTGTTGCGGATGCGCCGGTAGGTATCGGCCACGCGCTTGAGGATCTCGTCCGACAGTGACATCTCGTTACGGTAATCGGTCGAGCAGATCCACAGGCGCAGGATGTCCGCGCCGAGGGTCTTCATGATGTCCTGCGGCTCGATGCCGTTGCCCAGCGACTTGGACATCTTGCGGCCCTGCGCGTCCACCGTGAACCCGTGGGTCAGCACGTGGTCGTACGGCGCGCGGCCGTGGATGGCGGCCGAGGTAAGCAGCGAGGACTGGAACCACCCGCGATGCTGGTCCGAGCCCTCGAGATACATCACCTTGTATTCGCTGGCGTTGCCGGCCTGCAGCTCCGGGCGCGCACCGACCACGGCGAAGTGGCTGGTGCCCGAATCGAACCACACGTCCAGGACGTCGGTGACTTTCTCGTAGGTGTCGGCGTCGTCGCCGATCAGCTCGCGCGGGTCCAGCGTGAACCAGCAGTCGATGCCCTCCTGGGCCACCTTCTGCGCCACTTTCTCCATCAGGGCGACGGAGTCCGGATGCGGCTCGTGCGTGTTCTTGTCGATGAACAGGGTGATCGGCACGCCCCAGGTGCGCTGGCGCGAGATGCACCAGTCCGGGCGACCTTCCACCATGCCGCCGATGCGCTCTTCACCCCAGCCCGGCACCCAGCGCACGGAGCCGATCGCATCGAGCGCGGTGCGGCGCAGGCCGGCGGTCTCCATACCGATGAACCACTGCGGCGTGGCGCGGTAGATCACCGGGGTCTTGTGACGCCAGCAATGCGGGTAGCTGTGGGTGAGCTTGGCGAAGGCCAGCAGCACGCCACGACCACGCAGCAGGTCGACCAGTTGGTCGTTGGCCTTCCAGATGTGCGTGCCGGCCAGTGAGACATCGCCCGCAAGCGGCAGGTCCGAACGATAGACGCCGCGGCCGTCGACATAGTTGAGCGTGCCGATGCCGTAGTGCTGCCCGACCGCGAAGTCTTCCGCGCCGTGGTCCGGCGAGGTGTGCACGGCACCGGTGCCGTCTTCGTCCGACACGTGGTCGCCGAGGATCAGCGGCACCTGCCGGTCGTAGAACGGATGGCGCAGCGGCTTGTTTTCCAGCACGGCGCCCTGCACGCGGCCGAGCACACCGCCGGTGGTTTCCACGCCGTAACGGGCCAGCGCCTTCTCCACGAGGGCCGAGGCGATCACCAGCAGCACCCGCTTGCCGTCGCGCGACGGGCCCTCGACGAGGGCGTAGTCGATCTCGCCACCCAGCGACACCGCCTGGCTGGACGGCAGCGTCCACGGCGTGGTGGTCCAGATGGGCACGGCGACGATGGCATCGCCCACATCCACGCCGAACTCGGCACCGAGGTCCTTCGGGTACACGGCGTCGTAGGCCACGTCCACCGCCGGCGAGGTGCGCTCGGCATACTCGATCTCGGCCTCGGCCAGCGCCGAGCCGCAGTCGAAACACCAGTACACCGGCTTGGCGCCGCGGACCACGTGGCCGTTGTCGACGATGCGCGCCAGCGCGCGAATCATGTCGGCCTCGTAGGTGAAATCGAGCGTGCGGTACGGCTTTTCCCAGTCGCCCAGCACGCCCAGGCGCTTGAAGTCGGCGCGCTGCAGGTCGATCTGCGCCATCGCGTACTCGCGGCACTTCTGCCGGAATTCAGCGGCATTGAGCTTGTCGCCCGCCTTGCCGAACTTCTTCTCGATCGCGATCTCGATCGGCAGGCCGTGGCAATCCCAGCCGGGCACGTAAGGCGCGCGGTAGCCGGCCATCAGCCTGGACTTGACCACGACGTCCTTCAGCACCTTGTTGACCGCGTGGCCCAGGTGGATGGCGCCGTTGGCGTACGGCGGGCCGTCGTGCAGCACGAACACCTTGTCGCGACCGGCGGCCTTGGCCTGGATCTGCGCGTAGCGGCCCACGCGCTCCCACGTGGCCAGCCAGCCCGGCTCACGCTTGGGCAGGTCGCCGCGCATCGGGAAAGCCGTCTGCGGCAGGTTGATGGTGTTCTTGTAATCCTGGGTCATCGCTGGCAACCGTGGGTTTCGGGGCGGACGCGCGGTGCGCGCGTTCCGTCATGCATCGACAAGTATGGGGTTCATGCCAAGGGCCTGCCGGGCGGCGATCTCGTCCTGGCGCATCTGCGCGGTCAGGGCGTCAAGGCCGTCGAATTTTTCTTCGTCACGCAGTTTCCGGACGAATTCCACGGCGATGCGCATGCCGTAGAGGTCGCCGGAGAAGTCGAACAGGTGGGCTTCCAGCAGGGGCTCGGCCACTTCGTTCACGGTGGGCCGGACACCCAGGCTGGCCACGCCGGGCCAGCTGCACGGGCCCTCGCCCACACCGATGCGCACCGCGAAGATGCCGCGCACGGGACTGACCCGCTCCGGCAGGTGCACGTTGGCGGTGGGATAGCCCAGGGTGCGGCCCAGCTGCTTGCCGTACTCCACGTGTCCGTCGATGACGAACGGGCGGCCCAGCAGGGTGGCGGCATCGGCGAAACGGCTTTCGCCCAGCAACTGGCGCACCCGCGTGGACGACACGCGCTCGCCATCCACAAGCACCGGCGCCACGGCATGGGCCGTGAAGCCCAGCTCGGCGCCCATCGACTGCAGCAGGGCGAAATCCCCACCGCGACGATGGCCGAAACGGAAGTCCTCGCCCACCCACACCTCACGGGCGGCCAGACGCCCGACGATGACGCGACGGACGAAGTCCTCGGCGGACATCTGCGTCAGGGCTTCGTCGAAGCGCAGGGATAGCAATTGATCGATGCCGGCCGCCGTCATGCCTTCCGCCTTCTCGCGCATGCCCGACAGGCGCGGCACCGGGTCCTTCGAGAAGAAAGCGCGGGGCAGCGGCTCGAAGGTGATGACCGCAGGAACCAGGTCCTGGGCTTCGGCACGCTGGCGCACTTCGGCAAGGATGGCCTGGTGGCCCAGGTGGAGCCCGTCGAAGGCGCCGATCGCCACGACGCTGCCCTGGGGGGCGAGGCACGGGCCGTCGACGTCGCGGTGCAGTTGCAACGTCATGCGTGGTCGCCCTGGAATCGATGCGGAATAAAAGCCATCGGGCCAGTATAGCGGCCCCATTGCGCCGCACAATGCGACGCGGCAACGGTAGCCGGGCCCGTCAGCGCGCGCGGAGGTCGCGCAGGCGGAATCCGAGGGCGAACAACGCCGTGACGTAGGCACCCCCACCGGCGGCGACCAGGATGGCGAGGTGGCCGACGCGCTCCCACTTTTCCACGTCGCTCCACTCCGGCCAGACGTGCAGGCCGGCCAGCAGTACCACGATCATCGCGGCGCAGGCCACCGCCAGGCGGACCAGGTGCCGGCCCCATCCGGGCTGCCGCGTATACACACCGGCTTTGCCCAGCCAGCGCCACAGCAACAGCAGGTTGATGTAGCTGGCCAGGGCGCTGGCCATGCCCAATGCCATGTGCAGCCCCGGAATGGTCGCCAGCGCCGCCATCCAGGAGCCCGCTTTCTGCGCCGGGGTGGCCCAGAGGAAGAACAGCAGGCCCAGGAAAGCGACGTTGAACACCATGTTGGCCACCAGCGAGGCCACGCCCGCGCGGACGGGCGTGCGGGTGTCCTTGCGGGCGTAGAAGGCCGGCAACACCACCTTGACCAGGGCGAACGCCGGCAGGCCGAAGCTCAGCGCGGAAATCGACATCGACGCCATCTTCGTGTCGAACGCCGTGAAACGGCCGTGCTGGAAGATGGTCGCCACCAGGGGAAACGACAGGATCATCAGGGCGAACATGGCCGGCACCGCGATCAGCAGCGTGGTGCGCAGGCCCCAGTCCAGCGCGCGGGAGAAGCCGTCCTTGTCGGTGGCCACATGGTGTCGCGACAGCGAAGGCAGGATCACCGTGCCCAGCGCAACCCCGAACACGCCCAGCGGCAGTTCGAGGAAGCGGTCGGCCTGGGACAGCCAGCTCTGCGAGCCGGCGATCAGCAGCGAAGCGATCACCGTATCCAGCAGCAGGTTGATCTGCGCCACGGACGAGCCGAACAGGGTCGGCACCATCAGCGTCATGATCCGGCGCACCTCCGGCGAGCGCCAGCCCCAGCGCGGCAGCGCCAGCAGATCCAGCCGCTTCAGCGTGGGCAGCTGGAACACCAGTTGCAGGAAACCGGCGACCAGGATCGCCCAGCCCATCGCCATGATCGGCGTCTGCAGACGCGGCGCGAGCCACAGGGCGCCGGCGATCATGCACAGGTTGAGGATCACCGGGGTGAGCGCCGGCAGGCCGAAGCGGTGGAAGCTGTTGAGCGCGCCACCGCTCAGTGCGGTGAGCGAGACGAACAGCAGGAAGGGGAAGGTCAGGCGCAGCAGGTCCACCGTGAGGTCGAACTTGCCCGCGGAGTCCACCGCGCCCGGCGAAAACAGCGCGGTGACCTGCGGCGCGAAGATCACCCCCAGCGCCACGACCACCAGCAGCACGCCACCCAGTGTGCCGGAGGTGCGCGCCATCAGGTCCTTCAGGTCGGCGTGCGGCCGGGTTTCCTTGACCTCGGTGAACACCGGCACGAAGGCGGTGGAGAACGAGCCCTCGGCGAACAGCCGGCGCATGAAGTTGGGGATGCGAAAGGCCACCCAGAACGCATCCGTGGCGGCGTTGGCACCGAACGACGCGTTGATCGCCATGTCGCGTACCAGGCCGAGCACGCGAGAGATCATGGTCATGCCGCTGAAGGACAGCATGCCGCGAAGGAGACTGGGGGTTTTCATCCGTGCCGGGGGTTGCCTAAACGCGTAGTTTGACAGCGGCGACCGGGCGGAGGACAGTCCACCTTCTGGAAATTTCCGGGCGGTCACCGCCGGATCGCCCGACGGGCCTGCCCGCGCGGGCCCTAAGCTATTGACGCGCCCCGGCTTTGGCCTCAAAATGGGCGTCTTTCTTAAAACCAACCGAACTCTGGAGCTTCACCTTGGCCAACATCAAGTCCGCGAAGAAGCGTGCGCGTCAGTCGGAGCAGCGCCGTCTGCGCAACGTCAGCGCGCGTTCCATGGTGCGTTCCGCACTGAAGAAGGTCGTCAAGGCGATCGACGCCAAGGACAAGGCCAGCGCAGTCAGCGCGTACGCCATCGCCGTGCCGGTGATGGATCGTTACGCTGCCCGCGGCCTGATCCACAAGAATAAGGCCGCTCGTCACAAGAGCCGCCTGAACGCGAAGATCCGCGACCTGGCGTAAGCCTGCGCGACATCGCTGTTTACGGAAAAGCCGGCGCAAGCCGGCTTTTTTGTGTGCGTTTTTTCAGGGAGATCGCGCTCATCGTGGATCGTGGATCGTGGATCGTGGATCGCGCACATCGTGCGCTCCTACACGGGTAGGCGGTGCGTCACGCTTTGTAGGAGCGCACGATGTGCGCGATAGGCCGGCACGACGCAAAACGACGCCCCGGCAATACCGCACCCACCCCACTACGCCACCCCGCGTTACTCGCCCCGCATACGCACGTCGTTGGACACTTCCTTCTGGTCGCGGTGCTTCTCGCGCTCGGTGTCGAAGAACTGCTGCACCTTCAGGCAGACATCCCACGTGCCGATCTCCGATGCGGCCGACACCAGGAACCAGGGCTCCTTCCATTCCAGTCGGGCAACGATGTCGTCGGCAACCTGCTTCAGCTCGTCCTCGTCGGAATAGACGTCGGACTTGTTGATGACCAGCCAGCGCGGACGTTCAACCAACTCGGCATCGAAGTTCTTCAACTCGTGCTCGATCGTACGCACCTGCTCCACCGGGTCCGAGCCGTCGATGGGCCGGATGTCCACCACGTGCAGTAGCAGGCTGGTACGCGACACATGGCGCAGGAACTGGATACCCAGGCCCGCACCCTCGGCCGCACCCTCGATGATGCCGGGGATATCGGCAACGACGAAACTCTGGTCGGTGCCGATGCGCACGACACCCAGGTTCGGATGCAGCGTGGTAAACGGGTAATCCGCCACGCGCGGCGTGGCCGCCGACACGGCACGGATGAACGTGCTCTTGCCTGCGTTGGGAAAGCCCAGCAAGCCGACATCCGCCAGCAGGCGCAGCTCCATCTTGATGTCGCGAACCTCACCGGGCGTACCCGGGGTGAACTTGCGCGGCGCGCGGTTCACCGAGCTCTTGAAATGAATGTTACCGAGGCCGCCACGACCGCCCTGCGCCACCTTCAGGCGCTGGCCGTGAGCCGTGAGGTCGCCAATCACCTCATCGGTATCGACGTTGGTGATCACCGTGCCGACGGGCACGCGGATCTCGACATCGTCGGCGCCCTTGCCGTACATCTGGCTACCCATGCCGGCCTGGCCGCGCTTGGCCTTGAACGAGCGCATGTGGCGGAAGTCGACCAGCGTGTTCAGGCCCTCGTCCGCCACCAGCCAGACCGAGCCGCCGCTGCCGCCGTCGCCACCATCCGGTCCACCGAAGGGGATGAATTTCTCTCGACGGAAGCTGACGCAGCCGTTGCCGCCGTCACCGGCCGAGACTCTGATTTGCGCTTCGTCGACGAATTTCATGGATAGGAACCTGGATAAAAAGTGATGCCGCTTTACAAACGAAAAGCCCCGCCGTGGGCGGGGCCTTCGTTATCGCGTCGGAAAGGCTTACGCCTGGACGACGTCGACGAACTTGCGACCCTTGTCGCCGCGGGTCTTGAAGGCAACCGTGCCATCGACCAGCGCGAACAGGGTGTGGTCGCGGCCGAGGCCGACGCCCACGCCAGCGTGGAACTTGGTGCCACGCTGACGAACGATGATGTTGCCGGCTTCGACAGCCTGGCCGCCATAGATCTTCACACCGAGATACTTCGGGTTCGAATCGCGACCGTTACGGCTGGAACCTACGCCTTTCTTATGTGCCATGACTCATATCCTCCGGCAGATCAGGCGTTGATGCCCGTGATCTCGATTTCGGTGTAATGCTGACGATGTCCCTGCGTGCGCTTGTAGTGCTTGCGACGACGGAACTTGACGATGCGGATCTTATCCGCGCGGCCGTGGGCGCGAATCTTCGCGCTGACGGTGGCACCGGCGACCAGCGGGGCGCCGACGGTGATCGACTCGCCTTCGCCCACCAGGAGGACCTGGTCGAACTGGACGGTGGAATCGACTTCAGCGGTGAGCAGCTCGACGCGCAGGACTTCGCCTGCCATCACACGATACTGCTTGCCACCGGTCTTGATGACTGCGTAGCTCATGGTTATTTCCTGTTGCTGATTATGTAGTTCTTTTTAGGTGTTACGGGTCGTGCGAACTGCCAATTATAGCCAGTGGGAAAAGGTCAGGTCAATCAGAGGCGTAGGAGCAACTGTCTTTTTCAGGCCTCTACCGTTCCGTGCCATGGAGTCTGATC